>CAJXRR010000021.1 GCA_913060575.1 uncultured Flavobacterium sp. | reverse complement strand
CATATAGAACGTAACTCTACCCTACTCTTTTTAATTCCAGCGGATAGTGACGACATTAACAAAGAATATGAAATCTTATTAAACGAGCTTAAGAAGCATAATCCAGAATTGTTAGATAAGCAACGCTTGTTAGCAATTTCTAAATCGGATATGTTAGATGATGAATTAAAAGAAGAGATTAAAAAGGAGATGCCAGATGGAGTTCCTTTCTTGTTCTTTTCATCAATAGCGCAAATTGGATTGCAAGAACTGAAAGATCAACTTTGGAAAATGCTAAACTAAGTTTTACAGTTTTATTCTTATTGGTAATTTGTATTCTGTAGTGACAGGAATACTTCTTTTAATTGCTGGATAAATTTCTGGTAGTTCATCAATACTTTTTTCAATCATTTCTTTTAAGTCAGAAATCTCTAGTAACAAACTATCAGAAGCTTCTAACTTTGATAATTTGACTTGTTTATTAGACTGAATGGTAATCGTTACCACTATAGTTTCATCAACAGGTTTTTTTACTTTGATAGAATACTTTGCTAAACTTTTAGATATTTCTTCTCGAATAGTAGTTCTAAAACAAATCGTCTTTTTAGCTTTATCAATAATAGAATCACATACTTTAAATGATGGTGAAGAATCTACTGATGAATAATCAATATTCATATCTAGTTTATCTTCATTCTTGTTCTTTTCAAATGAAAAATAATCACAAGAAAAGCATAATAACACAACGAGTAAAAAGAAATATTTTCTATGCACTACTGTACGTTTATTGTAAATGGAAATGCAAACCTAACATTAACAGCTTTCCCTCTTTGTGAGCCTGGCTTTATCTTTGGTAATAAAACCATAATTCTTTGCATTTCATCTTTCATTCTAGGATGATTTGCAGTTACTTTCACATTATTAATTCCTCCAGATCTATTAATTGTAAAAAAAATAAGAGACCTGTTTTTTCCTACCGGTAAACCTAATTCATTTGGTAAATTGAAGTTGAAATTATTCACAAAAAGATCCTGTATATTTCTGGAAAAACAATCTCTGGCTTCATCTTTTGGTAAATTTTCACATCCAGGGTATACAGGAGCTTTTTCTACAACAGAAAATGAAACGGCACCTGCACCTACATCAGTTCCTTCATTATTCTTTGAAACTTTGCCTGAAGATTGTTCCTGAGCATTAACTGTTAAAACAGCAAATAAAATAACAAAAGTTACACTAATATATTTAATCATAATTATTTAAATAAAAAAAGCATTGCGTTAACAATATTGTAAATTTACTAAATTAAGTTTATCTAATCTACTCTTATTGAAAATGGCAACTCATACAATACTTTAAAGGCTTATCATCTTTAATACCTGATTCCATTTTAGGAATAATTTTTCAACTACTTTATAGTTATAAAAATAATTATTAGAATTTTCACAATTTTAATTTATCTTCGATTCTATGGATCTCATTTTACTTTTTATAGGTTCAATTTTTATTGTACTAGGAATTATTGGTTCTTTTTTACCTGTTTTACCTGGGCCAGTAACTAGTTGGGTTGGAATACTGTTAATTCATCTTACAGAAGCCATTCCTTTTAATTGGACCTATGTAGGAATCACTTTAGCCATCGCTGTATTGATTTACTTTCTAGATTATGTAATACCAGCTTTGGGAACAAAAAAATTTGGAGGTAGTAAATATGGAATCTACGGAACAACTATTGGATTAATCATCGGACTGATTTTCTTTGGCCCTTTAGGAATAATCATTGGACCATTTACTGGAGCCTTAGTGGGTGAATTAATGTATGACAGCAACAACTCTAAAAGAGCAATAAAAGCCGCTTTTGGTTCTTTTATTGGCTTCTTGTTTTCAACAGGATTAAAATTTATAGTAAGCCTTATTTTTGCTGGATTATTTATCTCTAAGTTTTGGGAATATAAATCGGTGTTCTTTTAAGGGCAAAAAAAAAGCGACCCATTTCAGGGTAGCTTTCCATTGGTTAACAAAACCACGACACTTTTTACGAAAGTGCCAAAACAACACAACTAAATGCTGCTTATAAAAAAACAGCCCACAAATATACTTGTTTTTTGAATTTCAACAAGTATTTTTTCTTTTTTTACTGCAATGTTCTTTTTAGCAATTGACTATCTTTGCGGCTTAAATCATTTTCGAAAAAAAATCAAGAATGCAATTATCAGAACAAGAAGTTGTACGTAGAGAGAAGCTAGTTAAACTACGTGAATTAGGAATCAATCCTTATCCTGCCGATTTATTTCCAATCAATTCAAATTCAACCCAAATAAAACAAGATTATGCTGAAGGCAAACAGGTAATTATTGCGGGGAGATTGATGGCTATCAATATTCAGGGAAAAGCTTCTTTTGCTCAGTTACAAGATAGCGAAGGTAGAATTCAATTGTATTTCAATAGAGATGAAATTTGTGCTGGTGAAGACAAATCTTTATATAATACTGTTTTTAAGAAATTATTAGATTTAGGAGATTTTGTTGGAATAGAGGGAGCTCTTTTTACAACAAAAGTGGGAGAAAAAACAGTCATGGTTAAAGATTTTAAATTGCTTTCTAAAGCGTTAAAGCCTTTACCAATTCCGAAAGTGAAAGATGGTGTAACCTACGATGCATTTACAGATCCAGAGATGCGCTACAGACAACGTTATGCAGATTTAGCTGTAAACCCTCATGTAAAGGAAGTTTTTGTAAAAAGAACAAAGCTTTTTAACGCCATGCGTAGTTTCTTTAATGATGCAGGATATTTTGAAGTTGAAACTCCAATTTTACAACCAATTCCAGGTGGTGCAGCAGCAAGACCTTTTATAACTCATCACAATTCTTTAGACATTCCTTTGTATATGAGAATTGCCAATGAATTGTACTTAAAAAGATTGATTGTTGGTGGTTTTGATGGTGTTTATGAGTTTTCTAAAAACTTCAGAAATGAAGGAATGGACAGAACTCATAATCCAGAATTTACAGCCATGGAAATCTATGTTTCTTACAAAGATTACAATTGGATGATGGATTTTGCAGAGCAACTATTAGAACATTGTGCAATTGCTGTCAACGGAACTTCAGAAGCTACTTTTGGTGAACATAAAATTGATTTCAAAGCGCCATATGCAAGAGTAACCATGGCAGATTCTATCAAACATTTTACTGGTTTTGACATTAATGGAAAAACGGAAGATGAGATTAGAGCAGCTGCAAAATCAATGAATATTCCTGTGGATGAAACCATGGGGAAAGGGAAATTAATTGACGAAATTTTTGGTGAAAAATGTGAAGGAAATTACATTCAACCTACTTTTATTACAGATTATCCGAAAGAAATGTCTCCGCTTTGTAAAGAACACAGAGACAATCCAGAATTAACAGAGCGTTTTGAATTAATGGTTTGTGGTAAAGAAATAGCCAATGCCTATTCTGAATTAAATGATCCTATTGATCAAAGAGAGCGTTTTGAACATCAATTAAAATTAGCTCAAAAAGGTGATGACGAAGCTACTGAGTTTATAGATCATGACTTTTTACGTGCTTTAGAATATGGAATGCCTCCTACTTCTGGAATGGGAATTGGAATGGACAGATTAATTATGTTTTTAACCAACAATCAATCGATACAAGAAGTATTATTCTTTCCTCAAATGAGACCCGAGCAGCGAATCGCTGCTGATATAGAGCTCACTGATGATGAGAAGAATTTATTGGAAATTATTACCAAAGCAGAGAAAATTGGCTTGAACGAATTAAAAAATCAATCTGGTTTAAGCAATAAAAAATGGGATAAAACCATTAAAGGCCTAACTAAAAAAGAGGTAGCTAAGGTTTCTAAAACTGACGAAGGTTTGTTTGTAGAAATCTTATAAAGATTTCGTCATTCTGAACTTGTTTCAGAATCTCTTCGAAATAAATAAAAAATAGATTTCTGTTTCACAGGAATGATAAAAAAGGAATCACATAGCTGTGATTCCTTTTTTATTTCCATTTAATATTGCAACCCATACTTGGTTTTGGAACACCATTATAAAGTCTATTGCTGAGCATCACTTCTAAAACTCTTCTGATGTCTTTTCCAGTAACAGGAATTCCGTTTCCTGGTCTAGAATCATCTAGTTGTCCGTGATAAATAGATTTTAAATTATTATCGAAAACGTAGATGTCTGGTGTGCATGCTGCATCATACTCTTTAGCTACTTCTTGAGTTTCATCATATAAATAAGGAAAAGGATAATGTTCTTCGATGGCTAGTTTTTTCATTAACTCAGGACTATCCATTGGATAGTTATCAACATCATTACTGCTAATAGCGATAAAACTAAATCCTCTTGAAGCATAGTCTTTAGCTAAATGAACCAGTTCTTTATTTACATGAATGACAAATGGACAATGATTACAGATAAAAAAAATTACCGTGCCTCTTTCTCCTTTCAATTCTTGTAAAGACATTGCTTTTTCGGAAATCGTATCAAACAAAGTGAAATCTGGAGCGATGGTTCCTTTAGGGAAATCATTAGAAGGTGTTAGTGCCATTTATCTTGTTTTGGGATTGCTAAAATACGGACATTTAACTTGTGAAAGTAATGTAGTTTATTAGAAACTCTTACCCTTTAAACTTCATCGCTAAATGAACCACCTTTTTGGTATCAAAAAAGTCTTCATCAAAATAATCTGGCAAATCATAAACGGTAGCGGAAGTATATTTTTGAAGTTCTTCTGTTAAATCTCCACCTTTTAAATAAAGAATTCCGTTTTTTAATTCGTGGTTTTGTTTTTTACTAATTTTTCCTTTTGTCCAACCTACAAAAGTTTCCATTTGTGCCACTGCTCTACTTACTATAAAATCGTAGGTGCCTTTTACTTCCTCAACTCTGGCATTGGTTGATTTTACATTTTCTAAACCTAAACCGTCAACAACTTCATTGACAACTTTAATCTTCTTCCCGATACTGTCTACCAGATGAAATTGAGTTTCTGGAAACAAAATTGCTAATGGAATTCCAGGAAATCCGCCACCGGTTCCAACATCCATTACTTTTGAATTTGGTTTAAACTGAATCACTTTAGCTATCCCAAGAGAATGTAGTACGTGACGTAAATACAATTCGTCTATATCTTTTCTAGAAACAACATTAATTTTCAAATTCCAATCTTGGTACAACTCTTGCAACTTAGAGAATTGTTCTATTTGATGTTCCGATAGATTTGGAAAGTATTTTAGTAGTAGATTCATCTTTCAATTAAAATGCAAAAGTAATTAATCAAGAGAACAATTACGTTAAAAAACAAACGTTAATAACCATATGAATGACAAAAAGCTTATTTTTGTATCTTAAAATTTTTTCCCCATAAATGAAGACAGTAAATTTCTCAAGAATAGACAAAGCAAAATTTTTTAGAACTCTAAATAAAAGAGTTAATAATTATTTTAAAGAAAATAACCTTAAACGTACTGGTAACTGGAAATTATACACCAAAGCAATCATTATGTTTGCTGTATTCTTAGTTCCTTTTATTTTAATATTAACCGTAGATATGCCTCAATGGCTTATGTTTATTTTAATGGCTGTAACAGGTGTTGGAATGGCAGGTGTTGGTATGAATGTAATGCACGATAGTAACCACGAATCTTTTTCAAGTAAAAAATGGGTTAATAAATTAATGGGAAGTAGTATCTACATCCTTGCAGGAAATGTGTACAATTGGAAAGTTCAACACAATGTATTACACCACACATTTACGAATGTAAAAGATCATGATGAAGATATTGATGCTGGTAGAATTATTCGTTTTTCTCAGCATTCTAAATGGTTTAAAATTCACAAATTACAGAAATACTATTCAATTTTCTTATATGGTTTGTTAACGATCAACTGGGCAATTACCACAGATATAAAACAAATGCACAATTATTTAAAACGTAAATTATCATACGGAAAATTCCCTAGTCCTGCTGTAGAATGGACGAAATTGGTGATTTCTAAATTGGTTTACTATGCTTTATGGATTGTACTTCCTTTATTAGTTTTAGACATCGCTTGGTGGAAAGTTTTAATAGGATTTTTTGTAATGCATTATACGGCCGGAATGATTTTAAGTTTGGTTTTTCAATTAGCACACATTGTGCCAAATACTGAAATGCCAATTCCAGATAAAGACGGAAATTTAGAACACACTTGGGCAGTACATCAATTGTACACAACCTCTAACTTTGCGCCAAGTAATAAGCTGGTAAACTTCTATACTGGAGGTTTAAATCATCAGGTTGAACATCATATTTTTCCGCATATTTCTCATGTGCATTATGGTAAATTAGCTGAAATTGTCAAAGAAACAGCTAAAGAGTTCAATTTGCCATATAACGAATATCAAACCATGAGAAGAGCCGTTATAGAGCACTTTAGACACTTAGGTGTTTTAGGGAAAAACCCAGAAATAGCATAAAAGATATACAATTTTTACAAGTAAAATGGCGCATCCATTATCTAATAGAATAAATAGCTTGCCAATTTCTCAGACATTGGCAATGGCTGCAAAAGCAAGAGAATTAAAGGGAGAAGGAAAAGATATTATCAGTTTAAGTTTGGGTGAACCCGACTTTAATACTCCTGATTTTATTAAAGATGCCGCTATTGAAGCCATCAATCAAGATTACAACTCTTACACGCCAGTTGATGGTTATGTAGAGTTAAAGGAGGCTATTTGCACCAAGTTTAAAAGAGATAATAACCTTAGTTATAATCCTAATCAAATTGTAGTATCTACAGGAGCAAAACAATCGATTGCAAATGTTGCGCAAGTTTTGTTAAATCCTGGAGATGAAGTATTGCTTCCAGCTCCTTATTGGGTGAGTTATTCTGCTATTGCAATATTGTGTGAAGCTAAATTTATAGAAATTCCTTCATCTATTGAAACCGATTTTAAAATTACTCCAGAACAATTAGAAGCAGCGATTACACCAAAAACAAAAATGGTGTTTTTCAACTCTCCTAACAATCCAAGTGGAACAATTTATACAGAAGAAGAGTATAGAGCTTTAGCTAAAGTTCTAGAAAATCATCCTCAGATTTATATTCTTTCAGATGAAATTTATGAACATATCAACTACGGTCTCAAATCGTTTAGTTTTGCCGCCATTGAAAATATGTTTGACAGAACCATTACTGTAAACGGTTTAGCGAAAGCTTTTGCAATGACAGGTTGGAGAATTGGATATATTGGCGCTCCAGATTGGATCGCGAAAGCATGTACAAAAATGCAAGGTCAGATTACTTCCGGAACCAACTGTATTGCTCAACGTGCAGCTATAACTGCTGTTTTAGCTCCGGTTGAAAAAGTTCAATACATGGTAGATGAATTTAAATCACGCAGAGATATCGTCTTAGATCTTCTTGGTAAAGTTGATGGATTTAAATTAAATATTCCTGATGGAGCATTTTATGTATTTCCAGATATTTCTTACTTCTTCGGAAAAACCATCAAAGGGAAAACCATCAATAATGCCAATGATTTTTCATTATTCTTATTAGAAGAAGCTAATGTTGCTACCGTTACTGGAGATGCTTTTGGCGCTCCAAATTGTATACGATTATCTTATGCTGCATCTGAATATTTACTCAGAAAAGCGATTGATAGAATACAAAAAGCTGTTAGTTAACGCTTAGAATAAGATAAACACCAAAGCCAACGCAAAGATAGAAACTTGAAGAATTGCTGCCGTTTGGCTGCGTAATTTTTCGTGCTGACTTAGAAAAGAAGTTTTAATACTTGATAATGAACTAGATTTCATTTCAATAATACTTTGTCTGATTTCTTGTTTGTATACAGACGTTAAAATTCCACTTTCGATGACTCGTAGATTAGCTGTTGATTTCATTTTGATTGTTTTAAAGTTAATGGTTAATTACACTAAATAGACGTCTATCTGAAATATTTGTTACAGAGTATCAATTATTTAAGAGTTCTTTAACTAATAAATAGCTGCCTTTTAGAGTAATTCTCGCCTACATTCATTCAATAAACATTCTAAAAATAAAGTAAGTTTATAACTCATATAAGACTACCTTCGTCAAACCTCATGCTATTTGATAATTTAATCAATAGTCTTAGTTCTTTAACAGGAGAGTTTTCTACATTTCCTTTTAAATCGTATCAGAAAACTTAGCCACTATGAAGAAAATTACTTTTCTGCTACTATTTTTCACAATTCTTTTATTTAGTCATTCAGTTTTTTCTCAAACTTCTTCATTTGGTGATAAGGATCAATCTCACAAGTATCAATTATCTAAAAGAACAGACTCATTAGTTCGTTTATTGTCAAAAAAACTTGGCAGTAACAGAAAGAGTAGAAATTTTAAAAAGTCTAAAAAACGAAAAAACAGCCAACAAAATATTAGAATTAAAAAATCAATTAGCCAAAGCAAAAGGAGATGGCAGGCTGGGTATCAGTTTTAAAAGCTTCATAAACCACAAAGCAAAAAACCTCTCAAGAAATTGAGAGGTTTTTTATATTTTATAAATGAAATTAACCAAATTTTTCTAAAACACCTAGAGCTAGTTTTGACGCTCCAAATTGCATACGATTATCCTATGCTACATCTGAATATTTCCTCAGAAAAGCGATTGTTAAAATACAAAAAGCTGTTAGTTATCTTTTAAAATAAGATGAATACCAAAGCCAAAGCGAAGATAGAAACTTGAAGAATTGCTGCCGTTTGGCTGCGTAATTTTTCGTGCTGACTTAGAAAAGAAGTTTTAATACTTGATAATGAACTAGATTTCATTTCAATAATACTTTGTCTGATTTCTTGTTTGTATGCAGACGTTAAAATTCCTCTTTCGATGACTCGTGAATGTGCTATTGATTTCATTTTGATTGTTTTAAAGTTAATGGTTAATTACACTATAAAGACGTCTTTAAAAATAAATTGTTACAATTCAACTAAGATTTGAGTGGATATAACTAAAAGAAAAAGCCGCATTCAAATTAATGAATACGGCTTTTATGGCTAGGGGTCAAATCTTCTTAATCTACATTGTCATGCAGAAAAGAGTTATTAGATTTTAACTGTATATCTTCATTTTCATCAGTAGATAAAGTAGTTTTAGATTTACTGATGGCCGTATTGGCATCATCTAAATCTACTCCTAATCTTTTATAAGCTGGCTGACGTTCAATTTCATCAATGTTTTTATTCAATTGATCATTAAACTTATAATTGAATCCTTTCATCTTTTGACGTCTTTCTTCTGCTCTTCTTTGAAGTTCTGTAATTGTAAGACTTAAAGGAGAAACTTCTTCACTATCTGTTTCAATTTGATTGATTTCAGATTGTGGAGTCGTTGATTTTAATTCAAATTGTAATTCTTCTTCAGAAACTTCATCCTCTTTTACAATTGAAGAACTTTTACCGATAGTAGGCTGGATATCAAAATCATCTAAAACGTATCTTTTTTCGATAGTTTCTTCTTGAACTGCTTTAATTTCTATAGCATCTGTAACATCAAAATCTAAGGTATTCTCAGTAAGCTCAAAACGAGTTTCTTCACCATCTGGCTTAATTTCTTCATAACTGTTTAATGGAAGGTCAAATAATAAGTCGGCTTGAAGCGTTTTTGGCTCTTCTGCCACCTCTTCTTCAATTTCAGGAGTCATATTAGTGATCACAAAATCCTCTTCAGAGATGTCTTCTATTTCAATTGAATCATACACAACATCCATGTTCTTAATTAACTCAGAAGTAGGTATTAAATCCATGACCACTTCTTCTTCAACATCTTCTTCTAGTACATAAACTACTTTTTCATCAACACTCGCGATTGGTTCTTCTATTAAAGGAGTTTTTGAAGCTAAATCATCGGTAAAATTATAGGTAGCTTTTTGTTCATCTTCTAAGGTATGAACAATCTTCTTTACCTCAGTATTTGTAATATTACTTTGCTGATCTGCAGCAAATCCTGTTGCTACAATTGTTACTGAAATAGCATCACCAAGTTCTTGATCTTCACCAATACCCATAATGATGTTGGCTTCAAAACCTGCTTCAGTTTGAATGAAATCATTGATTTCACCAATTTCATCAAGAGTTACTTCATTGGTTCCAGAAACAATTAATAACAATACGTTCTTTGCTCCTGTAATTTTATTATCATTCAATAAAGGGGAATCTAATGCTTTTACTATAGCACTTTTTGCTCTTGTAGTACCTTCTTCTCTTGCAGAACCCATAATAGCAGTTCCACTATTAGAAAGTACTGTTTTAGCATCGTGTAAATCAATATTTTGTTTGTAGTGATGTGTAATAACCTCTGCAATTCCTCTTGCTGCAGTAGATAAAACTTCATCAGCTTTAGAGAAACCTGCTTTGAAACCAAGGTTTCCATAAACTTCTCTAAGTTTATTATTATTGATAACAATTAATGAATCTACATTATTACGTAACTGATCTATTCCTATTTGTGCTTGTTTAGATCGCATTCTACCTTCAAACTGAAAAGGCATGGTAACAATTCCTACAGTAAGAATGTCCATGTCTTTTGCAATTTTAGCAATAATTGGCGCAGCTCCAGTTCCAGTACCACCTCCCATTCCAGCAGTAATAAATACCATTTTTGTTTGGGTATTTAACATCTGTTGAATTTCTTTGATACTTTCCTGCGCGGCTTTTTCTCCAACTTCTGGATTTGCACCAGCTCCTAAACCAGATGTTAAATCGGCTCCTAATTGAATCTTATTAGGAATTGGACTGTTTTCTAATGCTTGTGCATCTGTATTACAGATGACAAAATCTACTCCTTTGATGTCTTGCTGAAACATGTGGTTTACAGCATTACTACCTCCACCTCCAACTCCAATTACTTTTATAGTATTAGATTGTGATTTTGGCATGTCAAATAAAATGTTATCGAATTCTGTGCTCATAATAACTTTTCTATTGTGTTGTTTGTTTTTTACTAATTATTCGGCGTTGTCTAAAAATTCTTTTAATCCATCAGTGAATTTTTCAAAGAAAGATTTCTTTTTAGTCTTAGGTTTTGTTTCTACTGAGGGTTCTTTTGATTCATCTTGATCATCACTTTCTGCTACTAAAATCTCTTCTTCAGCTGCTTCTTTTTCTTCTCTTGCATGATTTTCTAAACCTTCCATTAGCAAACCTACTGCGGTTGCATAGGATGGACTAGACAATCCTTCGTCTGAATCTCCTGCTAAATGTTCGTTTGGATATCCTATTCTGGCATCCATTCCAGTGATATACTCTACAAGCTGACGCAGGTGTTTCAACTGGGAACCCCCACCCGTTAAAACAATACCTGCGATCAGTTTCCCTTTTTGGGTCTCGTGCCCATAATTTTTAATTTCTAAATACACATGCTCTATAATTTCTTGCACTCTTGCATGGATAATTTTAGATAGATTTTTAAGTGTAATCTCTTTAGGTTCTCTTCCTCTTAATCCCGGAATAGAAACTATTTCAGTTTCTTTATTTTCTCCTGGCCAAGCAGAACCAAATTTTATTTTTAATAACTCCGCTTGCTTTTCAATGATTGAACAACCCTCTTTGATATCTTCAGTAATCACATTTCCTCCAAAAGGAATGACAGCCGTATGACGAATAATTCCGTCTTTAAAAATGGCTAAATCTGTGGTTCCTCCTCCTATATCAATTAAGGCGACTCCTGCTTCTTTTTCTTCTTGACTTAAAACTGCAGAAGCTGATGCCAAAGGTTCTAAAGTGATGTCTGATAAATCTAAGCCCGCGCTTTTTACACAACGTCCAATATTTCTTATGGATGACACTTGACCAACAACCACATGAAAATTAGCTTCCAATCTTCCACCATACATTCCGATGGGTTCTTTGATGTCTGCTTGGCTATCAACTTTAAATTCTTGTGGTAAGACATGTATAATTTCTTCCCCTGGCAACATCACTAACTTATGTACCTGATTCACAAGATTTTCAATATCGTTTTCATCAATTACTTCATCTGCATTAGATCTTGTGATATAATCACTATGATGTAAACTACGGATATGTTGACCTGCGATTCCTACTACTACGTTTTCAATCTTATGACCAGAAACACTTTCAGATTCTTCAACTGCTTGCTGTATAGATTGAATTGTTTGAGTGATATTACTAACAACACCTCTCTTTACACCTAAGCTCTTTGCTTTACCAATACCTAAAACTTCTAGTTTTCCATATTCGTTTTTGCGCCCAATCATTGCTACAATTTTTGTAGTACCAATGTCTAAACCAACAGCTATTTTATTATTTTCCATCTCTATTATTTTACACCAACCACTTGATTGTGATACTTAATGTTTATGGTTTTGTATGAATGTATTGTACTATCTAAAAACACTTTACTGTAAAATGCTTTTAACTTTTTAATTTTATGATCAATTTCAGTCAACTTTCCAAATTCAATTTCATAGTTGCCACTTCTTACCGTCATCATATATTCTTTTGTGGCTTTCAAATGGATTCCGATGATTTCCTTTTGCAAAAATTCATCATTCACTATTTTGTCTAATAATTTCTTTACTTCTACTAAATCTTTGTCATTTTCAACCCCCGTAACCAAAGGAACTCTAGCTGAATAATTTCCAGAAAGAGGAACTTTTACTGCCTGTGAATCAATATAGTAAGATGAATTACTGGTGATTATTCTAGCAATGGGTTGCCTTTCTTTGATTTGTGTATTTAGAGTTCCATCTATAGTCATAAAAAGCGATGCTTTTTCTATATATGGATTTTCTAAAACCTTTTTTTCTAACTGGTATAAATCTATCACAGATTTTGCTTGTTTTTGTACTCTTTGATTGTTTTGTATTAACAATTTATTAACCATGGATTGTGTTAAGAAATACCCTTCCCCTAAATCAAATTGAACCGACACTTTATTAATCTCTTTTTGTGAATTTCTAGCGTTAGAAAAACCATATAAAAACCCTAAAGACCCTAGTAAAATTAGGAGGAAAACATATTTTAAGATTCTTTTTAACTTCATACTTTCTCTAAAGTTATTAATTGGTTTTTGACATCTTCAACCATCATTCCTATATCTCCAGCACCTAGCATTACAACAATTTTTGCGGCTGAATTTTTAATATCTTTTACTAAATTTAGTTTATGAGTAATTTTTTTATTCTTATCAGCAATTTTTTCTAAAAGCCAAGAAGATGTTACTCCTTCAATTGGATTTTCTCTAGCAGGATAAATATCTAACAGAAGCACTTCATCAAACTTCGATAATGCTGTTGCAAAATCGTCTATAAAATCTCTTGTTCTAGAAAATAAGTGAGGTTGAAAAACAACCACATTTTTTTCATTGGGATACATTTCATTTACAGATTCGTAAACTGCGTTTATTTCTGTTGGGTGATGCGCATAATCATCAATTAAGATCAATTCTTCTGATTTAATTTTATACGAGAAACGTCTTTCAACTCCTTTAAAAGTTTCTAACGATTTTTTAATGTTTTCTAAAGGAATACCATAACAATCTGCCATAGCTAAAGCAGCTAGTGCATTCATAATATTGTGTTTTCCTGGTAAAGAAAAAACTATTTCATTAATAGTATTTGTAGGTGTTTTCACATCAAAAATGTAATTCCCATTCTTAATCAATAAATTTTTAATTTGATAATCAGCATCTTCATCAATTGCATAGGTTATCCCTTTTACTTTCGATCCTTTTGCAACAATTAAAGTGTCGGAAACCTTATCAGCAAATTCTTGAAAAGAAGCCTCTAAAGCAGAATGTTCTCCATAAATATCTAAGTGATCTGCATCCATAGAAGTAATACAAGCAATATTTGGAGAAAGTTTTAAGAAGGATCTATCAAATTCATCTGCTTCTACAACAGAAATTTCATCACCACCTAAAATTAAATTAGAATGATAATTTTCTGAGATTCCTCCTAAAAAACTAGTGGCATTATACGGTTGCATAATATGCCCTAAAATAGAAGATGTGGTTGTTTTTCCATGAGTACCAGCAACTGCAAAACAGAAGGTGTTTTTTGTAATAATCCCTAAAACTTCTGCTCTTTTTAAAATATGAAAACCATCATTTAAAAAGAAATTAAGACCTAAATGGTTCTTTGGTATAGCAGGAGTATAAACAATTAATGTGGTTGTTTTGTTTTTATATTTTTCTGGAATTGCCTTCAAAGAATCATTGAAATGAATCTCAATTCCCTGACTTTCTAAGTCATTTGTAATTTTAGTAGGAGTTTTATCATAACCGCCAACTTGTTTTCCTGTTTGACAGAAATACTTAGCCAAGGCACTCATACCGATACCTCCAATACCAATAAAATAAACGTTATGTATTTCTTTTAAATTCACAGATTTAATAACTTTTCTACTTGACTTACAATTTGATTGGTAGCATTTGGCATTGCTAACTCTTTAATATTTTCACTTAAACTTTCTTGCTTTCCTTCATCTTTTAACAAAGTTTCAAAAACGATTGGAAATGTATCTAACTCCGATTCTCTTAACAAAATTGCAGCATGTTTATCAACAATTGATTTTGCATTTTTTGTTTGATGATCTTCTGCAACATTTGGTGATGGAATAAAAATAGTGGGCTTACCTACGATACACAATTCAGAAACAGAACTCGCTCCCGCTCTGGAAATAATAATATCTGCAGCTGCATATGCCAAATCCATCTGATTTATAAATGCATGAACGTGAAAATTATTTTTATCATGATACTTTTTATATTCTTCATAATATAACTTTCCGCATTGCCATAAAACCTGAACATCTTGTTGTTTAAAAAACGAAATATTCTCCTCTATTAATTCATTAATTTTTCTAGCACCCAAGCTACCTCCTAAGACTAAAATTGTTTTCTTTTTATTCTTTAATTCAAACAATTCATTCGCTTCATTCACTTTATCTTTTACATGTATTGATAAAAGACTAGCTCTTACAGGATTCCCTGTTTTTATGATTTTCTCTTTCGGAAAAAATCGCTCTAAACCATCATAAGCAACACAGATTACCTTTGATTTTTTACTCAATAATTTATTGGTAATTCCTGGATACGAATTTTGTTCCTGAATTAAGGTTGGAATTCTTTTTCTATTGGCCATAATTAAAGTTGGTCCACTAGCAAAACCACCCGTACCAATAGCAACATCGGGTTTAAATTGTCTAATAATTTTTCCTGCTTTAAATAAACTATCGATGAACTTAATCGGGAATATCAAATTCTTCAGTGTCAATTTTCTTTGAATTCCTGAAATCCACAAACCTTTTATTTGATATCCTGCTTGTGGAACTTTCTCCATTTCCATTTTATCTTTAGCACCAACAAACAAAAAATTAGCTTCAGGATATCTCGCTTTTAATTCATTTGCAATCGCAATTGCAGGATAGATATGTCCACCAGTTCCTCCACCACTTATTAGTATGTTAATTGTTTGTTTCATATAGATTTTTCTATTTTTAGAAATAGGTTATATGTAACATTATTAGATAATATTATAGCTAGATATTTTATTTTTAGATTATAATGTTTCATGTAAAATATCTAAAGGATTATCATCTAAAATTGTTTCTTCAGTTTCTTGCTTTGAAGCGCTAACACTTAGGATCATTCCTAAAGCGAAACAGGTCATCCAAATGGATGTTCCTCCACTACTTATGAGGGGTAAAGTTTGTCCGGTTACTGGAAATAAATTAGTAGCAACTGCCATATTTATCCCAGCTTGAAATATAATTGGCAAGCCAACTCCAATAACGAGTAAAGTCCCGAAAATTGTAGTAGCTTTCTTGACAGTAATAAAGATTCTAAAGAGTAATAAAAAGTAAACGAATACAATAAGGATTGCTCCTATTAAACCGTATTCTTCAACAATAATTGCATAAATAAAATCTGACGATGACTGAGGTAAAAAGTTTTTCTGAATACTTTTTCCTGGACCTTTTCCTACAGCACCTCCAGTTGCAATAGCTATTTTTGCTTTTTCAACTTGATAAGCTTCTTCTCCTCCTGTTTGTGAAAAACTTTCGATTCTATTTCCCCAAGTATTGACCCTATTAGGCATTAAATCTGGAAAAGCTTTTGCTGTCAAAATAAAAATTGACAAAGCTAAAATTCCAGCTCCCAAAATATAACCTATATACTTTAACGGATATCCTCCTATAAAAGTTACGACTAGAATCATAAAAAATATGATTGCTGTGGTAGAAAAATTTGCTGGTAATATGAGCATTAGAATTAAACCAACGGGCAACCATAACTGCCATAAACTCTCTTTAAATCTAATTTGGATATCTTTATTTTTAGCCAGATATCTTGCTACATAAACCATTAAAACTAAGCCTGCTAAAGTTGAAGTTTGAAAACCTACTCCAATAAACGGAATTCTAATCCAACGACTTGCGTTGGCTCCGCCAATTGTTGTTCCTTGAGCTAGGGTGTATATCAATAAGAAAAAAACAACGGGCAACATTAGTACTGAACCTCCACTGAAATATCTATACGGAATTTTATGAACTGCATAAATAATTGCAAATCCCATAATTAATAAAACAACATGTTTCACTAAATATCCGAGTGTAGAACCTCCAACAATACTTACCAAGTTAGCACTAGCGCTATATACTGGCATAAACGAAAATAACGCCAACATGGCTACTAAAGCCCAAATGGTTCTATCTCCTTTTATATGTTGAAAAATTCCCTTCACTTTATATTTTAGACTTTATTTAATTGTGTGTTACTTCAACTAAGCTCAGCAACTATTTTTTATAAACTTCTTACTGCGTTTTTAAATTGACGACCTCTGTCTTCATAGTTTTCGAATAAATCAAAACTTGCACAGGCTGGAGATAATAAAACAGTATCTCCTCTTTGTGCTAATTTGTAGGCAACTTTTACCGCTTCTTCTGCTCCTGCAGTTTCTATCATCATATCTACAACATTAGAGAAAACTGCTTTTAGCTTTTCATTGTCTTCACCTAGACAAACAATTGCTTTTACTTTTTCTCTGACTAAAGGCATTAAGTCTTCATAATCATTTCCTTTGTCAACACCACCTACAATCCAAACAGTGGGTTGCTCCATACATTCTAATGCGTAGAAAGTTGCGTTTACATTGGTTGCTTTAGAGTCATTTATAAATTGGACTCCATTTACTTTTTGCACATTTTCTAATCGATGTTCAGCACCTTCAAAGTTTGCTAAACTATCTTTAATGGATTGACTTCTTACATTCAATAATTGAGACGCTAAAGCGGATGCCATAGTGTTTTTTACATTGTGCTTTCCCTGCAATGTTAGTTTAGATATGCTCATGCTAAATTCTTCTGTATTTAATTTTGTTATTATTTTGTCTTCTCTTAAAAATGCACCGTACTCCAATTCTCTTTCTAGAGAAAAAGGAACTAAGATTGCCTTTGTTGGATGTTCTTTTAATCCTTCTTTAATTGCTGCATCATCTGCATCATAAATCAAAAAATCTGCTGCTGTTTGATTTTTTGTAATTCTAAATTTTGAAGCAACATATTTCTTAAAATCGTATTCATATCGATCTAAATGATCAGGTGTAATATTTGTAATCATCGCTATATGCGATCTAAAATCTTTAATACCATCTAATTGAAAACTGCTGAGTTCTAACACATAGTTTTCATAATTTTCTTCAGCTACTTGTTGCGCAAAACTGTCACCAATATTCCCTGCAACTCCTACATTCATTTTCGCTTGTTTTAGCAAATGATGTGTTAAAAGCGTAGTCGTTGTTTTTCCATTAGATCCGGTAATTCCAATCAATATTGCATTGGTATATTTATATGCAAACTCAATTTCAGAAATCACTGAAACGCCACTTTCAATTAGTTTTTGAACAATGGTTACTTTCTCTGGAATTCCAGGGCTTTTCATAACCACATCAGCATTTAAAATCGATGATTCTGTATGCTGTAGCTCTTCAAAATTTATTTCATGATGTAAAAGAACTTCTTTGTACTTTTTTGATATTTTTCCTTTGTCTGAAACAAAAACATCAAATCCTTTTTTCTTTCCTAAAATGGCGGTTCCAACACCGCTTTCTCCTCCACCTAAAATGACTAATCGTTTCATTTATCTTAACTTCAAAGTCACTATTGTAAATACCGCTAATAGAATTCCTACAATCCAAAAGCGGACAACTATTTTACTTTCGTGATATCCAGATTTTTGATAATGATGATGCAATGGCGACATTTTAAAAATTCGTCTTCCTTCACCATATTTTTTTCTTGTGTATTTGAAATAAGAGACCTGCATCATTACCGATAAATTTTCTATGACGAAAATTCCAGCAAGAATTGGCAGCAATAATTCTTTACGAATTGAGATTGCAATCACTGCTATGATTCCTCCAATTGTTAAACTTCCTGTATCTCCCATAAAAACTTGAGCTGGATAGGTATTATACCATAAGAACCCTATTAATGCTCCAGCAAATGCCAATATATAAACCGTCATTTCTCCAGAATTTGGAATGTACATGACGTCTAAATAATCTGAGAAAATAATGTTCCCTGAAACCCATGCAAAAAGACCCAAGACGACGACTATTATGGCGGATGAACCTGTTGCCAATCCGTCAATTCCATCAGTGAGATTTGCACCATTAGAAACTCCAGTTACTATAAAAATGGTTACAAAAATGAATATTAACCAACCGTATTTCTCATAACCATCTCCTAAGAAGCTTAGGAAATTTGAATAATCTAATTCGTTATTTTTGAAGAATGGAACGGTTGTTTTTGTTGATTTATGAGCATCTCCAAAGATTTGACGTTTTCCGTTTTCTTGAATTATTTGTTGATCTACAGGTAATTGTTCTTTAATAGTTACATCATCATTGAAATATAAAATTGACCCAACGATTAATCCAAGTCCTACTTGCCCTAAAACTTTAAACTTTCCGCTTAAACCTGATTTGTCTTTTTTAAATACTTTAATATAATCATCCAAAAAACCTATCAAGCCCATCCAAACAGTAGTTATTAATAAGATAATGATGTAAATATTATCTAGCTTAGTCAATAATAAAACTGGAATAAGCGTTGCTAGAATAATGATCAAACCTCCCATTGTAGGTGTTCCTGATTTTTCAACTTGACCTTCTAAACCTAAATCTCTAATACTTTCCCCTACCTGTTGTTTTCTTAAAAAATTGATGATTCTCTTTCCATAAATAGAAGACACCAACAATGCTAAAATAAAAGCGGCTGCAGCTCTAAATGTAATAAACTGAAATAATCCCGCGCCTGGGAAATCAAATTGAGCTTCTAAATAATCAAATAAATAATACAGCATGTTATTTTTTTAATAGGTTAAAACATTGCGTTACTTCTTCTAAATCATCAAAATGGAATCTTTCTCCATTTATTTCTTGATAGGTTTCATGTCCTTTTCCTGCTATCAATAAAATATCTCCACTCTCAGAAAATTTACAAGCAGTTTTAATAGCCTGTCTTCTATCTGAAATGGTGAGTGTTTTTTTATAATTCTCTGGCAATACTCCTACTTCCATTTCTTCTAAAATGGTTTCTGGATTTTCTGTTCTTGGATTGTCTGATGTAAAAATTGCCTGATTACTTAACTGAGAGGCAAGATGTGCCATTTTTGGTCTTTTTGTTTTATCTCTATCTCCACCGCATCCTACAACTGTAATTAATTTCTCATTATCGGTTCTAATGTCATTAATTGTTTCTAAAACATTTTTTAAGGCGTCTGGCGTATGCGCATAATCTACAATTGCAATGACTCCACTTTCTGAAACTATATATTCGAATCTTCCGCTAACACTTTCTAATTCGCTTACAATGGTTAACACTTCTAGTTTATCTAAACCTAATTCATCAGCTGTTCCTATAATCGCTAATAAATTATAGGCATTAAAAGTCCCAATCAACTTGGTCCAAACTTCGGTTCCGTTGACAGACAATAAAGTTCCTGAAAGACTTTTTTCTATAATTTTTGCTTTATAATCAGCCAAAGTTTTTAAAGCATAGGTTCTTTTCTTTGCTTTAGTATTTTGCAACATGATGTCCCCATTCTTATCATCAATATTTGTTAGTGCGAATGCGTTTTTTGGTAATGAATCAAAGAATAATTTCTTAACATCTCTATATTCTGCAAATGAATTGTGATAATCTAAATGATCATGAGATAAGTTGGTGAAAATTCCACCAGTAAATTCTAATCCTTCAGTTCTTTTTTGATGAATTCCATGAGAACTCACTTCCATAAAACAATACTCAACTCCTGCAGCAACCATTTTACTTAAATACTGATTGATGGTAACCGAATCTGGTGTTGTATGTGTTGCTTTAAATTCTGTTGTATCAACTAAAATTTTGACTGTAGATAATAATCCAGTTGCATATCCTGCTTTTGTAAAAAGTTGATATAATAATGAAGCAATCGTTGTTTTTCCGTTAGTTCCAGTAACCCCAACCAGTTTTAATTTTTTAGATGGGTTCTCATAAAAATTAGATGCAATAATTGCCAAAGTTGTATTAGAATCTTCTACTTGTACATAGGTAATTGTATCATTTCTTTCTTCAGGAAGTTCCTCACAAATAATAGCTGTAGCACCTAAATTAATTGCTTTTTCAATGTATAAATGCCCATCGACAGATACTCCTTTTTGAGCAACAAAAACAGCTCCTTTTTGAATTTTTCTAGAATCAAAAACGATTTCAGTAACCTCAATATTAGTAGCTCCATAAACAGCGTTTACAGAAACTTTGTACAGTATGTCTTTTAATAATTTCAATTAAGACAGATTTAAAATAATAGTTGCTCCTTTTTTAATTGGAGTTCCTTTTTTTATTGATTGATTTTTTACTTTTCCAGTTCCTTCTAGCTTTACTTTTAATCCAAAATTTTCTAACAATGAAATAGCATCCATTGCTGGCATCCCTTTTACATTTGGAACTTCTGTATTATTACTATTGATTTTTTTGTTAAAATCGGTGTATAGGTTCTGAATTTTTTCTGATGAAAAATTCTCATTCACCATATCATCTTCAACAGGTGTGCTTGTGTAAATTTTTTGAGCAATTTCTTTAAAAACCGGAGCTGCTACGGTTGCTCCGTAGTATCCTTTCTTTTTATCTGGATCATGAATAACTACTATACAAGAATATTTTGGTTTATCTGCGGGGAAAAATCCTGCAAAAGAGGCTACATATCTTTTGTTAGAATATCCTGCAGGGATGGTATCTCCTTTTTCATTGATATGTCTTCCAACATATTTTTTTGCGGTTCCTGTTTTTCCTGCCATTGAAAAATTAGAAGAATAAATATTGTCTGCAGTTCCTTTTATCACCACATTTTCCATTACTTTTTTAAGCTTTTTAATGGTTTCTTTTGAAGCTATTTGAGGGTTCAGAATTTCTTTTTCAAATACTTTTTCTGTTCTATTCTCTCTTCTTAATTCTTTTATAAAACGAGGTTTTACCATTACTCCATTATTGGCAACAGCATTGTATAAGGTTAATGTTTGCAAAGGTGTTATGGCTATACTATACCCCCAAGACATCCATTCTAAAGTGATTTTATTCCAACCTGGTTTTCCGGGATAATAAACTTTTGGTTTCCCTTCACCTTTTATCGGCAATCCAATTTTCTCTGTGAGTCCATAGTCTTTAAGATGTGCTAAAAACTTCTCTGGTTTATCATCATAATGTTTACGAATTAACTTTACAATTCCAACATTAGATGATACTTCAAAAACTCTTGCTGCAGATATTTTTCCATAACCACCTCTTTGAGAATCCTCTACTTTTCTTCCATGAATAAAAATTCGCCCGTTTTCTGTATCTACTACAGTAGATGTATCAATAACTTTATCATCTAAAGCTGCCATTAAACTTGCCAACTTAAAAGTTGATCCTGGTTCGTGAGCTTCCCAAACGGCGTAATTCCTTTTCTCGTAATACTTCCCTTCAGATGTTCTTCCTAAGTTTGAAATTGCTTTAATCTCTCCAGTTGCAGTTTCCATAACAACAGCAGAACCGTGTTCTGCTTCAAAATATTCTAACTGACGTAGTAAAGCATGATGCGTGATGTCTTGAATATTTACATCGATGGTTGTAATTACATCATGTCCATCTATTGGCTCTTTTTCATTGACATCATTAATCGGTTTCCATTGACCTTTTGCTATCTTCTGCTTCCAACGTAAACCATCTTCACCTTGAAGGTAATCTACAAAAGCACCTTCAATTCCAGCCTCCCCTTTTTCACTATGATATCCAATAGTTCTTTCTGCAATTTTTCCAATTGGATGTGCTCTTACTGTTTTTTGTTCTGCAATAAAACCCCCTTTATAAACTCCCAATTTAAAGATTGGAAATTGTTTCATTTTCACATAATCATTATAGCCAATGTCTTTTGCTAGCAATAAATATCGATTCTTAAATTTTCTAGCATTACGGAGTTTTTGCTCAAAATAGTCTGTAGATTTCCCTAAAAAACCAGCTAGAGATTTTGAGAGATTTCGCACCTCTTTTTCAAAAATTTTACCATCAACCGACATCACATCCATTCTAATGGTAAATTTTGACATTGAGGTTGCTAACAGATTTCCATCTGCTGCATATACATTCCCTTTATTGGCATAAATGGTAAATGGTTTCCTGGTAAGTTCTTTTGAAATTTTTTGATATTTATCTCCTTGAAAATATTGAATATCAACTACTCTAAAAATAATAGCCGAAAGAAGAAGCGTCATAAAAGCAGCTACAATGTAGAATTTTGTGAGTATGCTTTTTTTATGATTTCTCAAGGTAATCTGTTTTATTCCTTATTAATAACTTTTATTCT
>CAJXRR010000020.1 GCA_913060575.1 uncultured Flavobacterium sp. | reverse complement strand
CGAGATCTAGTACGGTCTCGTGGGCTCGGAGATGTGTATAAGAGACAGAACTAATTGTAAGCCTTCGAAAGAAGTTTATGGAGGTGAGTTAATTACTGTTCGTAAAAATCAAATGAATATTCAGATTCAAGTTTTAAATATTCCAGAAAGCAGAGTTGGTGCTAAACTTCTTCCTCAGTTCTGTAAAGATGTAACTCCTAAAGAAGAGTTTGAAAAATTAGATTTATTAAAATATTCTAAAGATTATTACAGAAAAAAAGGGACAGGTAGACCTACTAAAAAGGATAGAAGAGATATTGACGATTATCAAGATTCACCAGAATAAAACAAGATAAATGAGCACATTAAACAACATCATTTTAAATCATAAACAGATTCATCAAAAAATAAAAAGAATCGCGTATCAGATTTATGAAGCAAATAGTTCGGAAAAAGAAGTTTTAATTGCCGGAATTCAAGGGAATGGAATGTATTTCGCAACTCAATTGGCAAAAACTTTACAAGAAATTTCTACACTAGACGTTCATCTTTGCGAAGTGTTTATCGACAAGAAAAAACCTTTAAATACTGTAAGTACTAGTATAGAAGCAAGTGCGTATAAAAATAAATCAATAGTTTTGGTAGATGATGTTTTGAATTCTGGTAGTACACTAATGTACGGAATTAGACATTTTTTAGATGTTCCATTAAAACGTTTTAAAACTGCTGTATTAGTCAATAGAAATCATAAAAAATATCCTGTTAAAGCAGATTTTAAAGGAATTTCTTTATCAACTTCGATCAAAGAACATGTAGAAGTTATTTTTGATAAAAAGAATTCTAAAGCTTATTTAGTGTAGTAGAATTCTAATTTCTGCGACAATAGCTTCTATTTCTTTTGAATTTACAGTAATTCTATGGGTTGCTTTTTCATAAAATACACTGCGTTCAAATAAATGCTTCCCAATGTATTCTATAAGTTTTTCTTCTGATAGTGAAGCTAGCAAAGGTCTTTTAGAACTATTATTGATTAATCTATCTTTTAATGTTGGAATTGAAGCCTGCAAATAAAATGATATAAGTCCATCGTGATTGATTATGACATCCATATTCCCTGCATAACAAGGTGTACCGCCTCCTAATGATAAAACAAAGGAATCATTTTCATTTAAGAATTCTTGCAAATACTTATGTTCTGCTTTTCTAAAATATATTTCTCCTTTCTCATTAAAAATTTCAGGAATTGTTTTGCCTTCTTTGTTTTCTATGTAAGTATCTAAATCTGTGAATTTATGATAAATTTTGTTTGCTAATTTTTTTCCTATAGTAGATTTCCCACTACCCATATATCCTAAAAGAACAATTTTCATATTACATAAATTAGAAAACAAATATCGTTAAAAAATAAAGTAAAAAAAGTGCTTTTATGTATGAATGCGTTTATATTTGCAATCTTAAAATTTAAGACCTGGTAGCTCAGTTGGTAGAGCATCTCCCTTTTAAGGAGAGGGTCCTGGGTTCGAGCCCCAGCCCGGTCACAAATTTGAAGTAGAGTCTTGATTAGGCGAGAAGTTTATCCTGAGCGTTTACAGTAAGTTTATCGAACTGTAGTAGTCGAAGGAAGCCCCAGCCCGGTCACAATAGTATTCTAATTTACCTTAAAAGCGCACGTGGCGGAATTGGTAGACGCGCCAGCTTGAGGGGCTGGTATCCGTTTAGGATGTGGAAGTTCGAATCTTCTCGTGCGCACTTTTAAAGTCCCTTTTCACAAAATATTAACCATTCTGTGTGAGTTTTAATCCTTACTTTTGTGGTATGCAGCAAAATAAAATACTCCTATTATTTCTATTATTCGTTTCAATAAGTGTTTATTCTCAAACTGATAGTTTGGTTGTCAAATCTCTAAAAGGTCAGGTAATTGATTCAGAAACCAAAAAATCACTTAGTGCTTCTCATATTTTAAACTTAAATTCAGTTACTGGAACCATCACTAATGATGAAGGTTTTTTTGAAATTATGGCAAGGGCTAATGATACCATAATGGTATCTTATCTTGGTCATTCTTCTATAAAGATTAAAGTAACCAATGATTTATTAAAAGGAAATGAGTTATTGATAGCTCTGTATGAAAAATCTGAAGAAGTCAAGGAAATTATTATTAAATCTAGTAAACTTATTGGTGTTTTAGAAGTTGATGTGAAACAAGTTCCTAAAGATCGATTTACCAGAATAAAAATTAACGGTATTAGACAGACATATGAAATTGCTAGACCTAAAACTAGTGACTTTACCTCTCCTCTAGCCGCTTTATTTCAGCCAGTTGACTTCTTGTATAAACTTTTCGGAAAGAAGCCTAAACAGCTTAAAAAACTTCAAAAAATAAAGAAAGAAGACAACTTGCGTAAAATTATGGCTGGTAAGTTTGATAGAGAGGTAATGATGGAATATATGGAGATTGACAGAAATGATTTAATGAAATTAATTTCTGATTGTAATTATTCTGAATATTTTGTAAAAAAAGCCAGTGACTTACAAATGATTGAAGCAGTCTTGGACTGTTATGAAAACTATAAAGCTCTTAAGAAAGGTAAAATCGAAAGAAGTCGATTGCCAGAGAAAAGGAAAGGTAATTAATAAAAAAGCCTGAGTTCAGAAAACTCAGGCTTTTTACAACTATTAAAAACTAACTAATACTAACTAAAGTTTATCACTCTTTAGAGTATACTCATCAGACGCCTTGAAAACAATTTAGTTACATCGTTATATGAGTTTAACAGTTTTTTAAGGAAATAAAAAATCCAGCCAAACGGCTGGATTCATTTTTTTATAAAGAAACTTCTTTTATTGATTTCCTAAGATAATTGGCATTCCGCTTTTACCAGAACCAATTACAATTACTTTACTGTTAGGTGATTTAGATAATTCTAAAGTAGCCTCAATACCTTTTTCGCGTAAAATTTTATCTGTTAATGAAGCACTTAAAATTTTATTCGCTACAGCTTTACCTTCCGCATCAATTTTTTGTCTTTTTGCTTCTTTTTGAGCTTTTGCTATTCTAAACTCATATTCTAAAGATTCTTGTTCTTGCTTTAATTTCGTTTCAATTGCAGTTCTAATTGTAGTTGGTAATTTAACATCTTCTACTAAAACTCTTTTCACCATTAAATACTGATCTTTAAGAATGTTTTGTACTTCATCTAAGATCTCTTGCTCTATAACATCCCTTTTACTAGAATATAACTGTTCTGGAGTATAACGTCCAACCACACTTCTTGCAGCAGCATTCACAGCTGGATCTAATAATTCTCTTTCGTAATCTTCTCCTTTTGTTTTGATCAGTTTTCCTAAGTTACTGAATTCTGGCTCATACCAGATGGTACCATTAACTTTTACTTCTAATCCGTTTACAGAAAGCACATTCATTTCATCTGAAATAGATTGTTGACGAACTTTACGAACGATCATTCTATTCCAAGGTAATATTAAGTGAAAACCTTCTCCGTAAGTAGTTTCTGTATCAATACCATCACCTAAAGACTGAAAAACTACTCCACCTTCTCCAGGTCCAATAGTTACTGCAGACTTAGATATGAAAATAAGTAATACAACCACCACTGCGATTGTAATAACAACTCCTTTTGGAAATTTAAATTCTACTTGATTATTTGCCATTTTATTAATTTTTAAGATTTACACAAATTTACAACTTATAGTTTTGAATAAGGTTGTAATTATAATTGATATCATTATTTTGTTGAAACGTTCTATATTTTTCCGAAATATTTTCTGGTCAACCATTCTGATGATAATAAGAAAACAATGATAGCTAATAACCATTTCCAATTGATGAGTTCTTCTTTTGTATTTAAAGATTTTTGAATGCTTACAAACCTTTTGTCAGTTAATAACTGATCGATTAGTGAAGTCTCTTGATTTTCAAAGTAAAGAACACCCTCTGATTTATTTGATAATCGTTGTAATTTTTCTTTATTGGCATTGGCAAATTGTTGCTCAATTTCAAACTGATTGATTTTGAACACTCCTTTTTTTGTAATATTTTGCCCTTCTACATCAACAGAATACTCATAATCACCAGACTCTAGTACTGTTAGTTCTAATTGATAAGAATTGTTTGTCAAAGAAAATGGAATGACTTTCTTTTCTTTTGTTTCTTTATTGATGGTTGTAAAAAGCAAGGTAGCTCTATCATCAAATTGATAATTTTCATCCACATAAAATGCTCCTACTTGTATCCTTGCATTAGCATTATAGATAGATTTAATATTTACATCTATACGATTTCTGACTTTTTTTGAGGAAGCAAACTGAACAAGATTACCAATAAATTCATCAAAATCTTGAAATGAATTGCTATTCAAATAACTAGTAGATCTCCATTTCCATAAACCTTCACCCATTAAAAACACTTTCTTATGATTGTTAACATTAGAAGTTGCTAATAATGGCTCTTGTGATGTAAATCCATTGATATTCTGAAAAAATAATGTTTGGTGCGGTATGCTTATACTTGTTTCTCCGTACTTGTTCACTAAAGGTGGAAAATTATCAAATCCAATATCTTTTTGAGAGAAGTTTAAAAAACCTGCGTTAAATGATGCAGTATAATTTTCATCTTGATTAAGATAGTTCTTTCGAATTCCGATGTTTTGATTATTAACAAAATTCCAATCAGTTTTAGATCCCGAAATTAGAAAGTAATTCGCTTTTCTAGTTGTTAACTCATTGATAATTTCTTTAAACTCATTATTCGGTTGGTATAATATAACTAACTGAAAATCATTTAATTTAATGTTATTTTTACTAAGTGTTCTAATAGATACTTTTCTTTGCTGATCACTTTCTATTGATTTTTTTAACGCTCCTAAATCGGGATGGTAAAATGAACTCAGGATAAGTACTTCTGTCTGTTTATCGATTACTTCTACAGAGAAGTTTTTAAGATTATTCGTCTTATTTTTTTCATTCTCTAAATATTCAATTTTAGCTTTGTAAAAATTGGAACCTTCTTGAGTAGCTTTTATGGAAGCTTCGATCCTTTGTGAGTTTTTCTGTGGACTAAAGCTTATTAGTTTGCTGTAAATAATCTTACCTTTATTTTCTATTGTATATCTTAATTTTAATGATTGATTTCCTTCATATTGCAAAAATATTTCTACTGGGAATTGATTGTTAATAAAACTATATCTATTGACATTTAACTGCGATATTTTAACATCTTCATATTGAGTTGTATCTCCAACAACAAGAGGAAAAACAGGGTTTTTAATTGATGAATATTCATAGTCATTTCCAACAGTTTGGTTTCCATCAGTAATCAACACTATTGCATTGCTATCGTTTTTCAGTACTTTGTTCACCTTATTCAAAGGATCTGCTATATTAGTCTGACTTTCATTAAATTGTAAGCTATCATTGAGTTGAAACTTATCTCCGAAAGAATAATAATTAATATCAAATCGTTCGTTTAGTTCTGAATGAGTTTTAAAATCATCAATAATTGATTGTACTAAGGTATCTTTTTGAAAAAATTTAATGGATGTAGAGTTATCAACTAGAACAGAAAGTTTTGATTTTTGAATGATGAATTGTTTCCTGTCTATAGTAGGATTTATAAATAGCAACAACAATAAGAAAACACTTATACACCTTAGCCCAAATAGAACAAAATCTACATTCCGTTGCCCTTTCTGCTGATAGAAATATAAAAACCACGAAATAGCAATACTGAAAAGTAACGCGATTATAATGTAAATGATAGTTATTGTTTGCAATGATTATTTTTGATTCGTAAATCTAATAATTATCCGCCTAAAATTCTTGTTAAAAAAAGAAAACCTGTAACTGTTAATGAAATAATTTCAACACAAGAACTACAGGTTTTTAATTATGTTTTGTTTTACTGTTTAGGTTTCACGTTCCAATTAAGAATTGCATTCCATAACATAGGAGCATCATGATGATTTAAATACCTATGCAACGGATTAAAAGTAAAAGATACAACTCTCCCCTTCCCAACAGGAATATCAAAAATTGCACCTTGTCCAACAATTTTAGCTTCATTTTTAACCATTCCTGAAAGCACATAATTTCCTTTAGACTTCTTTTTAGATTTTGCAACCGCTAAAGAATCTGGTTTGTAGTTTTCCATTCCCATAATTTTACCTGTGTATACCTTTTCATCATCTAATTCTCCTATTCCATATTGTAATACCATATGTTGTCTTTGGTATTTCCCTACTTGATACAGTTGTAAATTACCTCTAAAAACATGACTTACCTCTGGATACCCATTCATGATATGATGCCCGTTATTTCTAACCTTTGTTGTAACAATTGATCCTGGGTGAAATAAATTCCCTGAACTCATTGGTGATAATTCTCTTGTAATTCCAGTTTCCGCAACCATACGAGTTGCATTTGCCAAAGTGATTAAAGTCCCACCGTTTTCGGTGAAGTTCTTCAAGTTGTTCATTCCTTTAAATCCAGGACCTCCAGTCATATCATCAGTTGCATCTGGATATCCATGATTCGGAAATTCTTTTGTTTTTGTAAAAGGCATCGGACCCCATTTTTTATCGATACCATGAATCATTCTTTCTACGCTTCCTCCTCTAATATGTGGAATCAAAATCACATCAAAACGGTCATTTAAATTCCCTTTTTTTAAATCGTCTTTATTAATTGATACATATGGGATTTTTCGATTTTCAAACGTATATCTTGCCCATCCTTCAGCTTGGGTATCATACCACGTATGATATATAGCAATTCTTGGTAATTTTAAAGAACGTGCAGAAGCATCAGACGGTGTTGATGAAACTTTTATGACATCAAGCCCCATTTGTTTAATCTTATCTGTTGTGCTTTTATTTCCGCCAGAAACAAGGATACTACCAACAGCTAATGAATCCCCTTTGATTGTAAATTCTTCTGTCGCAATTTCAATTGTAATATTTTTATCATTTGCTGTTACTTCATATAACATTGGCAACACTTCATTTTGTGCTTTATAATTCACGACTAATTTATTACCTACTCCTTTTTCATTTCCGTTATTAACAATATCATCTGTGATTAATTCAAGTCCATCTGAAGAAAAATCTTTCGCCTCTTTTACTTCTTTAACATCTACACCATACATTAAACCATAAGTCCATGCAATATCATCATATGGATTGTGTTTTGCTTTTTTAGGATAATTTTGTTTAGAAAGTAATGCATCTGCAAATCCGCTATATGGTTGATTTAAAAGAACTACATATTCACCTTTATTAGCTCCTTTTGTTCTTTTATGCACATCAATTCCCTGTACCCTCAGCTGATTCACTAAATAAGCAACCATATTAGGATCTCTTTGCTCCTTATTTATTACATAGGCATAGTTTCCACCGTTTTTCCATTTATCTATATTATTGACCCCTTTTTGATAAAAGTTTTTTAGGAGCTGATTCCCGTTATTAGCAGCGTAGCTAAGTGAAGCCAGCACTCCAGATTGCATATAATTTATATTATTTCTAGACGACCAAAGAACTTTTTTTGTAGGTGGCAACGGACGATACCATTGTCTAGAATGCACAGGGTCTCCTGCATAACTTCTTTTACTAAGGTCTCTTAAGAAAGTGTTCCCTCCACCATTACCAAAAGTTTCGTAAAACCTCCCTGTACTATTATGATTGTTTCCAACCCAAACAGCATATCCTGGCCACCATCCATTATAAAATGCCCATGTGAATACTCCAGGCAATCCATCTGCGGTAACTTGAGTTAAATCGTGATTGGCCATAGTTTGCCATTCACCAATGGTAATTGGATCTATATAGGTATTGTAAGGACCTGTTCCTGTTGAAATATAAAGTAAGGGTACAGATTCATGTAAATCTAACATTGAAATCGGATGATATTCATAATACACATCAAAAATTGCTTTGGTTAGTTCTTGAGTTACCTGTAAACCATCACGGTTATTATCATGAAAAACATACTTTCCCCAATAGGGAGGAGAACCTCTAAGTCCGTCATCAAATACTTTCTTTTTATTTGAATAGCGATAATACCAATCTACTTGCTTATCTCTTCCATCAGGTTCAGAAACTGGATTAATCAATGTGATTACATTATCTCTTATATTTTGCATTTCGGTACTCTCTTCAACCAACATTCTAAATGTTAACTCCATCAGCATTTCTGGTGATCCCATTTCTGTAGAATGCAACCCCCCATTTAAATAATACATGGGTTTAGTTTTTGAAACTATCTTTTCTACTTCATTAGAATTTATCGTTCTAGGGTCTGCTAATTTGTTTAGATTTTCTTTGTATGTATCTAAGTTTTTTAAATTTTTCGGGCTAGAAATCAATAATAAATGAATTGGTCTTCCTTCTTCAGAATTACGAATTGTGATCATTTTCATTCGATTTGATTTTGATGCCAAAATCTGATAATACTCGTAAATATCTTTGGTATGGTGCATCACACCTGGAGCGCCTATAATAGTTCCGAAATGAGCTAATGGAGAAGGCAACTTTGAGGATGCTGGAAACGTTTGTAATTGTTTTGGTAAAAATTGTTTGTCAGTTGTATATTTTTGAATTAAATCTGCATATACTTTGTCTAATTTCTGTGCTTGTAACTGAATTGTTAAACATACAAACAGAAAAAACAGCGTTACTTTCTTTAGGTTGGTGAGAAGTTTCATAAAAATTGAATTTTGTTTTTAATAAGAGTACTACTAAGCATAGTTACAACATATTACGATAACAAACAAAATCGACTCATCCATCATCAGTAACTTATATTTCAGGCATAAAAAAACCTGCAACATTTAGTTACAGGTTTTTTATTGTTATTTATACATTATACTAGCTCATTCCACCATCAACAGATAAGGTCTGACCAGTAATATAGTTACTCATATCAGATCCTAAGAAAACACAGGCATTAGCAATATCTTGTGTAGTTCCCCCACGCTTTAAAGGAATAGAATTTCTCCAGCCTTGTACTGTAGCTTCATCTAATTTCGCTGTCATTTCAGTTTCAATAAAACCTGGAGCAATCACATTACTTCTAATATTTCTAGATCCTAATTCTAAAGCAACAGATTTAGAAAATCCTATGATACCAGATTTTGAAGCGGCATAATTAGATTGACCTGCATTTCCTTTTAATCCAACCACAGAACTCATATTAATAATAGAACCAGATCGTTGTTTCATCATGGGTCTAATCACTGCTTTTGTTAAATTAAAAACAGATTTTAGATTTACTTCAATTACTTTGTCAAAATCATCTTCAGAAATTCTCATTAATAAGTTATCCTTAGTAATCCCAGCATTGTTTATTAATATATCAATACTTCCAAATTCAGCTAAAACTTCTTTTGCTAATTCTTGAGCCGAATCAAAATCTGCTGCATTTGATTGATATCCTTTTGCTTTAATTCCTAATGAGCTTAGTTCTTTTTCTAAGTCATTTGCTGCATCTACAGACGAACTATACGTAAAGGCTACATGGGCGCCTTGTTTTGCATACTCAAGGGCTATTCCTCGTCCAATTCCTCTAGTAGCACCAGTGATAATTGCTGTTTTGTTTTCTAGTAATTTCATGTCTTTTTATTAGTTGATTGTCAAATATAATTCTTTTTCAATAAAAAATTCCCGCATAAAATACGGGAATCTTTATATATGTTTGTTAAGAGTTTTTATTTTAAAACACTCGCGATCATTTCACCAATTTTAGCCGGAGATTCAACAACGTGAATTCCGTTTTCTGCTAAAATTTTCATTTTTGCTTGTGCAGTATCATCAGCGCCACCAACAATTGCTCCAGCGTGACCCATCGTTCTTCCTGCTGGTGCAGTTTGACCTGCAATAAAACCAACAACTGGTTTTCTGTTTCCATCAGCTTTAATCCATTGTGCAGCTTCCGCCTCTAATTGACCACCGATTTCACCAATCATTACAATTGCTTCAGTTTCATCGTCATTCATTAATAACTCAACTGCTTGTTTAGTTGTAGTTCCAATAATAGGATCTCCACCAATACCAATGGCTGTAGTAATTCCGTAACCTTGTTTTACAACTTGATCAGCTGCTTCATACGTTAATGTTCCTGATTTAGAAACAATTCCAACTCTTCCTTTCTTAAAGATAAAACCTGGCATAATACCAACTTTAGCTTCGTCTGGTGTAATTACACCTGGACAGTTAGGTCCAATTAATGTACAATCTTTATCATCAATATAAGCTTTCACTTTTACCATATCTGCCGTAGGAATTCCTTCAGTAATACAAATGATTACTTTGATTCCTGCGTCTGCAGCTTCCATAATTGCATCTGCAGCAAAAGCTGGTGGTACAAAAATAATTGAAGTGTCTGCTCCTACTTGATCAACAGAATCTTTTACTGTATTAAACACCGGTTTTCCAAGGTGTTCTTGACCACCTTTTCCTGGCGTAACACCACCAACAACATTTGTTCCGTAATCAATCATTTGACCTGCGTGAAATGTACCTTCACTACCTGTAAAACCTTGAACTATAATTTTTGAATCTTTATTTACTAAAACACTCATGGATATATTTTTTGTAATAATTTAGTGCAAAAATACTCTATTGTTTGAAGCTAAAAAAGGAAAATTAATCTTTCTTTTCTTCTCGCAGTAATCTCTTTAAATATGCTAATTCTTTTAACTTTTCTCTTGATTCTGAAATGGGAGTTCCGAAATAAGTTTTTCCTCCAGAAACTGATTTTGTGACCCCAGTCTGCCCTAAAATGATGGCTCCTTTTCCAATGGTAATTCCACTATTAGTTCCTACTTGACCCCAAAGTGTTACTTCATCTTCAATAATAACACAACCTGCAATACCCGTTTGAGAAGCGATTAAACATTTTTTTCCAATAATTGTATCATGACCAACATGCACTTGATTGTCTATTTTTGTTCCTTCTCCTATTGTAGTATCTCCTGTAACTCCTTTATCAATAGTACAAGAAGCGCCAATATCTACATGGTCTTTGATAACAACTCTTCCACCGGAAATTAATTGATCAAAACCTTCTGGTCTGTTTTTGTAATAAAATGCATCTCCACCAAGCACTGTGTTCGCATGTATGATTACGTTATTTCCAATAACTGCATTATCATAAATAGTTACATTTGGATGTATTAAACAGTTTTTACCAATTACCACATTGTTTCCTATAAAAACATTGGGTTGAATTACTGTTCCTTGCCCTATTATTGCAGATTCTGCAATACTTAGCTTAGAACTAATAAATGGATTGAAATGTTTTGTAAGTTTATTAAAATCACGGAAAGGATCATCAGAAATCAAAAGCGCTTTCCCTTCAGGGCAATCAACTTTTTTATTAATTAAGATTGTTGTTGCTTTAGAGTTTAAAGCTTTGTCATAATATTTTGGATGATCTACAAAAACAATATCTCCAGTTTCTACAACGTGAATTTCATTGATTCCTGTAATTTTAAAATCAGCATCACCAACAAAACTTGCATCAATTAAGTTTGCTATATTTTGTAAAGTTTGAATAGATTTAAATTTCATTCTGGAATCTCTATTCTTTGATTCTTTCTTGATAAGTACCTTTCGTGGTTTCCACTTTTATTTTATCACCTTCATTGATGAAAAGTGGAACGTTTACAGTAGCACCCGATTCAACTGTAGCTGGTTTTGTAGCATTGGTTGCTGTATTTCCTTTTACACCTGGTTCGGTATGTGTAACTTCTAAAATAACACTAGCCGGCATATCAACTGATAAAGGCATGTTATCTTCAGAATTTATGATGATCGTTACCGTTTCGCCTTCTTTCATTAAATCTGGAGCGTCTAATACACTTTTTTGTAACTCAATCTGAGTGTAATCTTCATTATTCATGAAGTGAAATGTTTCACCTTCATTGTATAAATATTGAAACTTATGTGTTTCTACTCGAACATCTTCAATTTTTCTACCCGCCGGAAAAGTATTGTCGATGACTTTACCATTAGTAACACTTTTAAGTTTTGTTCTAACAAAAGCAGGACCTTTTCCAGGTTTTACGTGTAAAAACTCTGTTACTTTATAGATGTCATTATTATACTTAATGCATAATCCGTTTCTAATATCTGATGTTGTAGCCATAAATTATTTTTTGTTTTTTGTGCTTTCTATCCTCCCCAATATCCTTTCATAATTCCACGTTGAGAATTACGAATAAATAACAATATTTCATCTCTTTCAGAAGTTGCTTCCATTTCGGCTTCAATCTTCTCCATTGCTTGAGAGGTATTATAATTTTTTTGATATAGTAATCTATAAATATTCTGAATTTCTCTAATTTTTTCTGTACTAAAGCCCCTTCTTCTTAATCCAATAGAATTGATTCCTACATAAGACAAAGGTTCTTTTGCTGCTTTAGTATAAGGCGGAACATCTTTTCTAACCAAAGAACCACCTGAAACCATTGCGTGATCTCCTATATGAATAAACTGATGAATCGCTGCTAAACCACCGATAATTGCAAAATCTCCAATTGTTACATGACCGGCCAATGCTACTCCATTAACTACAATAGCATTATCACCTATTACACAATCATGTGCAATATGGGCAGTTGCCATAATTAATACATTTTTACCTAATCTAGTTTCTCCTGAAGCACTTGTTCCTCTATTGATAGTTACACATTCACGAATAGTTGTATTATCTCCAATTACTGTTAAAGAATCTTCTCCTTCAAACTTTAAATCTTGAGGGATTGCTGAAATAACTGCTCCTGGAAAAATTCTACAGTTTTTACCAATTCTGGCACCTTCCATAATGGTTACATTAGATCCAATCCATGTACCTGAACCAATTTGTACGTTTGCATGTATGGTTGTAAAAGGTTCTATCACTACATTTCTAGCAATTTTTGCTTGAGGATGTACGTATGCTAAAGGTTGATTCATTCTTGTGGTCGTTTTGAAATTTGAGCCATTAATTCTGCTTCTACGACTAATTTGTTGTTTGCATATCCAAAAGCTTGCATATGACAAATACCTCTTCGTATTGGTGTAATTAACTCAGCTTTAAATATTAATGTGTCTCCTGGCAATACTTTTTGTTTAAACTTTACTTTATCTATTTTCATAAAATAAGTCAAGTAATTCTCAGGGTCTGGCACTGTACTTAATACTAAAATCCCACCACATTGTGCCATTGCTTCCACTTGTAGAACTCCAGGCATTACTGGTGCTCCTGGAAAATGCCCAACAAAGAAACCTTCATTCATTGTAACATTTTTCATTCCAACTACATGTTTATCTGTTAACTCAAGAATTCTGTCAACTAATAAAAAAGGAGGTCTATGTGGAAGAATATCCATAATTTGGTGAATATCCATTAATGGAGGTTGATTTAAATCAACTTGAGGAATGTTATTCCTTTTTTCCATTTTTATCAATTTTGCTAATTTTTTAGCAAATTGAGTATTAACAAGATGTCCTGGTTTATTTGCAATAACTTTCCCTCTAATTCGAGTTCCTGTTAAAGCTAAATCACCAATTACATCTAATAATTTATGTCTTGCCGCTTCATTTGCCCAATGAAGATTTAAGTTATCTAAGATTCCATTTGATTTTACTTTAATGTCATCTTTTTTAAATGCTTTCTTTAATTTTTGCATTGTAGCCTCTGAAAGCTCTTTGTCTACATAAACTATTGCATTATTTAAATCACCTCCTTTTATGAGGTCATTTTCTAATAGCATCTCGATTTCATGAAGAAAACTGAAGGTTCTCGCATCTGCAATTTCTTCTTTAAAATCAGACATATGCTCTAAAGTAGCATTCTGGGTTCCTAAAATTTTAGTTCCAAAATCTACCATCGTTGTAACTTGGTATTCTTTTGAAGGCATTAAAATGATTTCACTACCGGTTACTTCATCTTTATAAGAAATGATTTCTTTAACGATATATTCTTCTATATCTGCCTCTAGTTCTTGAATTCCTGCTTTTTCTAAGGCTTCTACAAAAAACTTAGAAGACCCATCCATTATTGGAGGCTCTGAAGCATTTATTTCTATAAGAAGGTTGTCTATGTCTAAACCTACAGCTGCTGCTAGAACATGTTCTGAAGTCTGAATTAAAACACCATTTTTTTCAAGATTAGTTCCTCTCTGTGTATTAACAACATATTCTGCTTTGGCTTCAATAGTTGGCGCACCTTCTAAATCAACTCTAACAAATGCAAAACCATGGTTTTCTGGAGCTGGCTTAAAAGTCATTTTAACTTCGTTACCAGTGTGTAATCCTACACCTGATAAGCTAACTTCTCTTTGTATCGTTTTTTGTTTTTTACTCATCATTTATATTTTGAGTATTGATTTCTTTTTCTAATTTGTTTACTGTATCTACAATTTTAGTTAAGTTCCTAAAATGTACATATGATTTGTTAAAAGTTGAATAATTGAAAGCTGGACTTCCTTGAACAGTTTCGTTATCTTTTAAATTTTTTGAAATTCCAGATTGTGCTTGGATTCTTAAATTATTTCCTAAGTTAAGATGTCCTGCAATTCCTACTTGCCCACCAATCATACAGTTTTCGCCTACTTTGGTTGATCCTGCAATTCCTGTTTGAGCTGCAATTACAGTATTCTTACCTATTTCAACATTATGAGCAACCTGAATTTGATTGTCTAGCTTTACTCCTCTTCTTATAATTGTTGATCCTAGAGTAGCTCTATCAATTGTAGAACCTGAACCAATATCTACATTATCTTCTATAACTACATTTCCAGTCTGAGGAACTTTATTGAATTCTCCTTTTTCATCAGGGACAAATCCAAATCCATCAGATCCTATTATAACACCTGAATGAATCACGCAATTATTACCTATTTCTGTTTCAGAATATATTTTTACTCCAGCAAAAATGATGCAATCGTTTCCAATAATAACATTATCGCCTACATAAGAATTTGGATAAATTTTTACATTAGTTCCAATTTTTACATTTTCACCTATGTAAGAAAATGCTCCTATATATTCTCCTTTACCAATTTCTGCTGAATCAGAAATAAAAATTGGAGCTTCTCTTCCTTCTTTATTATTTTTTACTTGGTTGTAAAACTCTAATAACTTAGAAAAAGATTTATAAGCATCATCTACTCTAATTAAAGTAGAAGAAACTTCTTTTTCCAACTCTAAAGCTCTATTAACTATAGTAATAGATGCCTCAGTAGTATATATAAAAGGTATATATTTTGGATTAGATAAAAAAGTAAGTGATCCTTTTTTGCCTTCTTCTATCTTAGAAAGTTTAGAAACTTCCGCTTCTGGGTTCCCTTCAATATCTCCTTCTAAGATTTGAGCGATTTGTTTGGCTGTAAATTTCATCTTTTGCAAAAGTATAAAAAAATGTAGGATTAGGCTAATTACTTTTTCTTAGGAAAGCAGATGAAATGTTTTGTAACTGGTTTTGATAGTGCTTGTAGGTTTAATTGATCTGAAGCTTTTGCTATATCTTTTAAATTTCCCTTCTTGGTTAGTATTTTGATTGGCTGCTTACTATTGTATGCTTGATTTGTTATAGAACCTATAAATACAAAATAACTTGCATCTTTCTCAAACAAACCAGAATCTGCCATAAATTGTATGGTTCTATTTAATTCATGTTCTTCCGATATTTTTTTATCTTGAATTTCAATTTTAAATAAATCTCTATTTATCAGCATCCTAGACAAATCTGATAATATTTTATCTGAATGATTTGTCCATTCTTTAATCGCTGATAAAATATCATAATCATCTAGCTTAGAAAAAGTATCTAATACTTTATCATCAAAATTTACTTTATTTATTTTATTGTATAAGAAAAATCTGAAGGAGGTACTAGAATACAACTCCACTCCTTTTTCAGCAAGTTCTTTGGCTCTCATTAAAATTTTAACCAACATATGCTCTGCGGCTAAACCTGTTTTATGCAAGTAAACTTGCCAATACATTAATCTTCTGGCGATTAAGAATTTCTCTACAGAGTAAATTCCTTTTTTCTCTATAACCAACTCATCATCAATAACATTCATCATTGCAATTAATCGATCAGAGCTAATATTTCCTTCAGCAACTCCTGTATAAAAACTATCTCTTTTGAGATAGTCTAATCGATCAATATCTAATTGACTAGATATTAATTGATGTAAAAATTTTCTGTGATATTTACCTGTAAAAACCTCGATTGCTAGATCTAATCGCCCTTTAAACTCTTGATTAAGTTTGTGCATGTATTTTAATGAAATTTCTTCATGAGTTATTCCACTTACAATACTATGTTCTAAAGCGTGTGAAAAAGCACCATGACCAATGTCATGCAATAAAATAGCAATACACAATGCGTTTTCTTCTTTTGCTGAAATCTTAATCCCTTTCATTCTAAGAACTCGAACTGTTTTTTGCATTAAATCTAAACAACCTACCGCATGATGAAATCTAGTGTGATTAGCTCCAGGATACACTAAATTAGATAAGCCCATCTGAGATATTCTCCTTAGTCTTTGAAAATAAGGATGTTCTATAATATCAAATATTAGACTGTTGGGAATTCTGATGAACCCATAAATGGGGTCATTTAAGATTTTTAATTTATTTGTTATTTCGTTTTCCAAGCCTTTGTTTTAGGTTACTATTACAAACTAAAGACTAAATTAGTACTTTACAAAGTAGATTGCATTTTTATTGGCAATAATTTATCATTTTATGGAGTCAGAAACCATAACAAATAAATACTTTTAACGTTCTAAAAAGAAACTATCGCTATATGAATACTATTCAAATTTTGTGGGTTGATGATGAAATTGATTTATTAAAACCTCATATTTTATTTCTTGAAAAGAAAAATTATTCTGTAACTACTTGTACAAACGGAACAGATGCTATTGATTTAGTTGAAGAAACTAATTTTGATATTGTGTTTTTAGATGAAAATATGCCAGGTATGAATGGTTTAGAAACCCTAGCAGCTATAAAGCAATTACAAGCAAATTTACCTGTTGTGATGATCACTAAGAGTGAAGAGGAATATATTATGGAAGAAGCGATTGGTTCTAAAATAGCTGATTATTTAATAAAACCTGTAAATCCAAATCAGATTTTATTGAGTTTAAAGAAAAATTTAGATCATTCTAGACTAGTTTCTGAAAAAACAACTTCCAATTACCAACAAGAGTTCAGAAAGATTTCAATGGATTTAATGGCAGTAAACTCTTATGAAGAGTGGGCTGATTTATATAAAAAATTAGTGCATTGGGAGCTACAATTAGAAGATATTAATGATTCTGGAATGCTTGAAATTTTGGAGAGTCAAAAATCCGAAGCCAATAACTTGTTTTATAAATTTATAAAAAAGAATTATCAAGATTCATTAACTTCTCATGATAGTCCTACTTTTTCACACACACTATTTAAAGATTACATAGTTCCTAATTTAGAGTCTAAAAATGGAGTGCTATGGATTGTAATTGATAATCTTAGATATGATCAATATAGAATGTTAGAGCCTTTCATCAACAATCATTATAAGAAAGAAGAAGAACATTCTTATTACAGTATACTACCGACAGCAACTCAATATGCAAGAAATGCTATTTTCTCAGGATTAATGCCTTCTGAAATGGAAAAAAAGCACCCCGACTTATGGAAAAATGATACAGATGATGGCGGTAAAAATATGTTTGAAAATGAGTTTTTATCTGCACAAATAAAACGTCTAAACCTCTCTATTAAGCATGAATATTATAAAATTGTTTCGTTAAGAGATGGAAAAGAATTAGCCAATAACTATAATGGAACGAAACAAAATGATCTTACAGTTTTGGTTTACAATTTTGTAGACATGTTATCGCATTCTAAAACAGAAATGGAAGTCATTAAAGAATTGGCAGGTGATGATAAAGCATACCGATCTTTAACAGTAAGCTGGTTTAAGAACTCTCCTTTGTTTGAAATTCTTCAAAAAGCACAACAACTTGGACAAAAATTAATCATTACTACAGATCATGGTACCATTAACTGCAAACATCCAACAAAGGTAATTGGAGATAAAAACATCAGCTCTAATCTTAGGTATAAAACTGGAAGAAGTCTTTCTTATGAAGAAAAAGATGTTTTTGCAGTCAGAAATCCAAAAGATATTTTCTTACCGAGTATTAGTTTTAACAGTCCGTTTGTTTTTGCAAAAGAAGATTTGTTTTTTGCGTATCCTAACAATTACAATCATTTTGTGAACTATTTCAAAAATACATATCAGCATGGTGGAGTTTCCTTAGAAGAAATGATAATTCCTTGTTCAATTTATAGTCCAAAATAATATCAGTTTTTTATTTTTGTTGCATGAATAAGAATTACTCATTATCAGAATTAAATACCATCGCAAAAGAAGTTGTTGAAAACTCTAAACATAAAACATTGTTGTTTTATGGAGCAATGGGTGTTGGAAAAACTACCTTAATTAAAGAACTTTGCAAAGTTCTTGGAATAGATGATGTAACTAGTTCACCTACATTTTCTATTGTAAATGAATATGTTACCAATACTAATGAAAAAGTATATCATTTTGATTTTTACAGAATAGAAGATGAAGAAGAAGCCTATGATATTGGCTTTGAAGATTATTTTTATGACGAAGCCTGGTGTTTAATTGAATGGCCTGAGAATGTTCAAAATTTATTACCTTTAAACGCAGTTGAAATTCATTTAACACAATTAGATGATGGACAACGCAACATTCAACTAAAACAACCTATATGAGCTCATTCTCTCCCTTTAGTAAAGAAGAATTAATTCCTCAAGCAGAAATGCTTGAAATCAAAAAAGAAAAAGGAGAGTTGTTTATTGGGCTTCCAAAAGAAACTCATTTTGAAGAAAAAAGAGTCTGCTTAACACCAGATGCTGTTGCTGCATTAACAGCTCATGGACATAGAATAGTTGTTGAAGCTGGTGCTGGAGAAGGTTCTAACTATGATGACAAAGAATATTCTGAGGCTGGAGCAAAAGTATCACATGACACAAAAGAAGCTTTTGCTTGTAATATTGTTTTGAAAGTAGAACCACCAACTATTGAAGAAATAGAACTGATTAATCCACAAAGTGTACTGATTTCTGCGCTTCAATTGAAAACACAAACAAAAAAATACTTTGAAACTTTAGCTAAAAAAAGAATCACTGCTGTCGCTTTTGATTACATAAAAGATGAGCATGGTGTTTATCCTGTTGTGAAATCTTTGAGTGAAATTGCAGGAACCGCTTCTATTCTAATTGCCGCAGAGTTAATGAGTAATTTAAATAAAGGAAACGGATTACTTCTTGGAAATATTGGAGGAGTCCCTCCTACCGATATTGTTATTTTAGGTGCAGGAACCGTCGGTGAATTTGCAGCAAGATCTGCGTTAGGATTAGGTGCAAGAGTTAAAGTCTTTGATAATTCTATTACAAAACTGAGAAATCTACAGCATTGTTTAAATGCTCCGATTTACACATCAACAATTCAACCAAAAACTTTAGCAAAATCATTAAGAAGATGCGACGTTGCTATAGGTTCTATCAGAGGTAAAAATCGCTCGCCTATTGTAGTTAGTGAGTCCATTGTAGAAAGTATGAAAGAAGGTGCTATTATTGTGGATGTTAGTATAGATAGAGGTGGATGTTTTGAAACTTCTAGTGTAACAACCCATTCCAAACCAACTTTTGAAAAACATGGTGTAATTCACTATTGTGTTCCTAATATACCTTCTAGATATGCTAGAACAGCATCTTTTGCAATTAGTAATATGTTTACACCCTATTTGTTAAATATAGCTGAAGAAGGTGGTTTCGAAAATGCAGCTCGTTTTGACAAGAGTCTACGAAATGGCATGTATTTTTATCATGGAATTTTAACAAATAGAACAGTGGCAGATTGGTTTGACTTACCTTTTAGAGACATTAACTTATTGATATTGTAATAAAAATTTTATTATACTAAGTTGCTGGTTATAATCTTCAAATATTAAGAAAATACTCCTAATTTTGCAGTATGAATTTATTTAAAAGGTTTATTTACTATTTCATCGGACTTTCACTAGGAAGTATTGTTGTTTATTTTATTTGGACAGGAAAAGATGTTTCATTTGATTATGGAATGGACGCAAGAACTTTAAAGACTATCAGAACTAAACAGCTTGTTTATACTGATGCATCAGCTGTTTCTATGAAAGAATTAAAAATAGATTCTCTTGCCATAAGATATATTCTGACAAAAGGAGATGTAAATTTCAGTAAAAGTAATCAACATAAAAAACCTTGCCCAGAATATGCTGTCTATGGAGATTATCAAGGAAGAACAATCGATCTTTGGATAACTCGTTGTGAAACTTTGGCCACTGTTGAAACTATAGAAATAAGAGATTAACAGTTTCTATATTTATCATGTAAACCAGCTCCATTTAGTATCATAGGAATTATTTTACTTAGTCTAGATAATTTTGTGGTTTCTCTTTTTGCTTCAGAAATATAACTAGCATATTCTCTTTTTTTACTTGATGAAAATTTTTCAAAATTTTCTTTCAATGATTGATTAGACTCTAATTCATTTTGCAATAATTCTGGAATCATTAACAATTTAGTCTTTCTTATTGGTTTAATTTCTTTTCCTTGTTTTTGATTTTCTATAGCTTCTAAGACATACTCTTTTATTAAATTTATGTCAATTTCACTTATTGTATGAAAACGCCATTGTAACATGACTTTCGTTTTTTCTTCTTGAACATTATGCAATACATTATGTTTGTCATTTAATAATGCTCCTTGAAAAAACCATAAGCCACAATAATTTTTATAAGCCGCCATACCTACTATATTTTTTCCATTAAAAGTATAAGTAGGCGCTCCCCATTTTATGGTTTCTTTTAATGGTGCTTCTAATAAAATTTTTCTCATTAATGCGAGTTCCTTACTCCATTGATGTTTTTTCTCAAAATATTCTTTGACTTTTGAATCCATTACATTTCATTGTTACTTTTTAAATAATGAGTTTTTATCTCTTCAATATTTTTTATTGTTTTTTCAATCCAATTAGTATATAACATTTGTTGCTCCTCTTCTGTTAAGCTCCAATCTAAATCACTTTTTCTCAATTTTGAAGTTAAATTTTCTAAGATTATCGCAGCAGCAACAGAAATATTTAAGCTTTCCGTAAAACCAACCATTGGGATTTTTAAAAATCCATCAGCGTTTTTAATAACATCTTCAGAAACACCAGATTTTTCTACTCCAAATACAAAAGCAGATTTTTTAGAAATATCAAAATCATGTAAAATACATGAATCATTGTGTGGAGTTGTTGCAATTATTTGGTATCCATCGTTTTTTAACTTTTCTAGACAATCAATAGTATTGTTTTTATCTTCGTTGTATTGATGAAATGATAACCATTTTTGAGCACCTTTGGCAACATGTCTAGACACTTTACTATTGTATTTATTTTCTATAACATGAACATCTTGAATTCCGAAAATATCACAACTTCTGATTACTGCGCTAGAATTATGTTGCTGATAGATATCTTCTAATACAACCGTAAAATGTCTAGTTCTATCTTGTAAGATTTTCTTAAAAAGATCTTTTCTCTTTTCAGTAACAAAACCTTCTAAATAAGTAAGTAAATTTGTTTTTTTGTGAAGCATTATATACAAACATACTAAATTTTCTTATTGATAACTATGAAAAACCTAGTTGTACTTACAGGAGCCGGAATTAGTGCAGAAAGCGGTATTGAAACTTTTAGAGGTGCAGATGGACTTTGGGAAGGACACGACATTATGGAAGTAGCTAGTCCTGAAGGATTTCATAATAATCCTGAATTAGTTTTAGATTTTTATAATCAAAGAAGAAAGCATTTAAACATGGTGATGCCCAACAAAGCTCATTCAAATTTAGTGGAATTAGAAAAGTATTATAAAGTTCATATTGTTACTCAAAATGTAGATGATTTGCATGAAAGAGCTGGAAGTTCATCCATCGTTCATTTACATGGTGAATTAAAAAAAGTAAGAAGCACTTTTAAAGAAAGTCTAGTTTATGATTGGTTAAATGATTTATTTTTAGGGAATAAATGCGAGCTTGGTTATCAATTAAGACCTCATATTGTCTGGTTTGGAGAAGCGGTACCAATGTTAAATAAAGCCATTGACATTACAGGAATAGCAGATGTTCTAGTAATTATTGGAACTTCTATGCAAGTGTATCCTGCGGCTAGTTTAATTAATTTTGTCAAGAAAAACACTCCCATCTATTTTATTGATCCAAAACCAACTATTTCTGAAAGCGATTTCTCAAATCTTTCAATTATTAAAGAAAATGCTGTAATTGGAACAGATATCTTACTTAAGAAGTTAATCGGTTAAAGAATTCAAAGAGTTCTCCTCTAGCAATCTGACTTCCTTTTTCAATCAAATCAAAAAGCTCTTTATTTCTATCAGAAGTGTATTGTTTACTTCCTTTTAAATAATCTATTGATGGATCGTTTGGGTTTTGAAGTAACCAAGTATATCCTTCTTCTGTAAATAAGTCGATTTCTTTATCAATCTTCACTACAATTCTATAAATAGCTTCTTTTTCACACTTAAAAAAATTGACAGATGTTTTAGAAAAATGCTCTAAATAATCAACTTTAGTTAGGACATCTTCCCAAATCATATCACTAAAAAGATTGAGCTCTTCTTCGATAAGATCAGAATTGTCTGATTTCATTTTATCCCACTCAATAGCATCAATCTTTTGGGATGCTAAAAATTGAGCAAATTCTTTATGCAAAGATTCAAATTGTTCCTTAGTAAGTTGTCTGTACTTCATTGTATTTAAAATAGAAAAAACCCAAGTATAAACTTGGGTTTTTGTTATTAACTCAAGGTTAATATATAATTATTCTGCTACTACTTCAAAAGTAATGTCAGCAACTACTTCTCTGTGTAATCTAACAGCAGCTTCGTATTTACCTAATCTTTTTACAGAACCTCCAATAACTTTGATAAATTTCTTATCGATGTCAGTTCCAGATTTAGCAATCGCTTCCGCTACATTAATGTTGTTTACAGATCCAAATAATTTGTCTCCAGATCCAACTTTAGAAGTAATCTTAATCTCTAATCCTTTGATTGTATCAGCTATTTTAGTAGCATCTTCTATCAATTTAGCTTCTTTATAAGCTCTTTGTTTTACGTTTTCAGCTAATACTTTCTTTGCAGAAGCAGTTGCTAAAATTGCATGTCCGTGAGGAATTAAATAATTTCTACCATAACCATTCTTAACAGTTACAACATCATCTTTAAATCCTAAATTTTCTACGTCTTGTTTTAAAATCAGTTCCATAATTCTACGTCTTTAATTATTTCAACATATCTCCAACGTATGGCATTAATGCCAAATGACGAGCTCTTTTAATAGCTTGTGCAACTTTACGTTGATATTTTAATGATGTTCCTGTTAAACGTCTTGGTAAAATTT
>CAJXRR010000019.1 GCA_913060575.1 uncultured Flavobacterium sp. | reverse complement strand
CGAGATCTAGTACGGTCTCGTGGGCTCGGAGATGTGTATAAGAGACAGGAACATACTCATTTATAGGACTAGATGTTGTAATACTTAAATTACCATCGTGATGAAATGTAAAATCTGTCAATAGGTTTGCTGTGACATCTTTGGCATGAGAAGCATCAAAATAGGCAAGATTGTAATGCGTTAAACATTGAGAAACTTTTTGAACTAAATCAGAAATAATACTGCATTTTGCTCCTAGAATAGCTATTTCATTTGGAGCAAAATTTCCATTTTTCCTTCTAACTAGGTTTGTATGTTTTTGATGATTTTTCATGCTAATTTTTTATATTGAGTTTCTGAAAACATATATAAAAGTCTCATTAATGTGACTTCGACTTCGCTCAGCCTCCAAATAATTTATGAGTTTCTTATATCTGATTTCCCTCCTGTTTTTTCCAACAATTTCACTTCTTTAATAATCATCTCTTGACTAATGCTTTTACACATATCATAAATAGTTAAACAGGTTATATTTGCTCCTGTTAAGGCTTCCATTTCAACACCTGTTTTACCTTCAATGATTACTTTACAGAAAACTTCAATATGTTCATCATCTACAATATTAATATCTATATCTACTCCATTAATCAATAAAGGATGACACATCGGAATAAGTTCAGAAGTTTTCTTTACGGCCTGAATTCCAGCTATAATAGCAGTTTGAAAAACTGGTCCTTTTTTAGTGATTAACTCATCATTTGTAAAATGAGAAATCACTTCTGTTCCTAAAAACATGCTTGCTTTTGCAATGGCGGTTCTTTTGGTAATTTTCTTATCAGAAACGTTTACCATTTTAGGATTATTTTTTTTATTAAGATGATTAAAACTGCTCATTATCTATATCTTATTATTGTGTAATTCTCGCCTTTTTTAAAAGTAGTATGTTTTGTTGGAAGTTCAATAAACCCATCTGCCTCTACCAAACTTGCTAAGTCTCCAGAACCATTTCCTTTTACTGGAAATGCAACTAAATGCCCAAATTTAATATCAACTCTTACTTGTAAAAAGTACGTCAATTGAGGTTTAAAAGAAACGTCTTCTCCAAGGATCACTGTTTCTTCTTTTAACTCAAATCCAACTGATTTTGCAAACCATGGATAAAAATACACCAAACAATTTACATAGGTTGAAATTGGATTTCCAGGGAATCCAAATACCTTACAATTATTTGTTTTCCCAAAGAAAAAAGGTTTCCCAGGTCTTTGTGCCACTCTATGAAAAAGTTTTTCAACCCCCAATTCTTCAAAAACCTCAGGCAAAAAATCAAATTTTCCTTTACTTACTGCACCGCTAAACAATAAAACATCATACTCTTTTAAAAAGGTTTCAATTTTTTGTTTAAGAAGTTCTTTATTGTCTGTGATATGAGCGGTTTTAGCTTGAATATTTAGTCTTTCTAGCAAAGAAACCAGCGTAAATGCATTGCTTCTTCTAATCTGATGTGCTAATGGAATTTCATCAACCTCAACCAGTTCGTCTCCAGTAGAAACAATCATCACATTCGGCATTTTAGCAACTTTTACCGTAGGTTTTCCAACCGTAGCAAGCACTCCTATTTCTGCCGCAGAAATAATGCTATTTTTTGAAATTAGTAAATCTCCTTGAGCTCTGTCTTTTCCTTTTGAATGAATATTTTTACCTAGTTCTAGAATGTGTACACTAATTGTTGCAATTCCATTTTCAATAACCACATCTTCATAACGAATTATAGTATCTGTATTTTCTGGCAAAACAGCTCCAGTCATTACTTCCATGCAATTAGAAGCTACTTTCATTGTTTTCTGTTCTGCACCTGCAGCCTGAACTCCTTCAATAAAAAATGCTCTAGTTCCTTGATCAAAAAAACGATGATTAACGGCTATTCCATCCATAGATACTCTGTTAAATGGTGGAAAATCTCTGTCTGCAAGAATATCTTCTTTTAAAGTACGGCCTACAGATTTTAAAAATGGAATTTCTTCTACTCCAAAATCTTGAGTGTTATTTAAAATAGTTTGTAAAGCTTCTTGTACTGAAATCATAGATTTCTGTTGATTTATTTTTTTGGTTGTTTGTTTAAATTTATCATAGATGCTTTACTAAGTTAGAAAGTACATTAATTCATTCTCACATTATATTAACCACCGATTGTACTCATGCTTTCGGAAACATTTCCTTCTTTTCTATTGGCTTCAGCTATAAAACCATTTGCTGGTTTTTCTTTTACCAGTTTTAAGAAGAGTTCTTTTAATTGGTCATTACTGGCTCCGTTTCTCAAGAAATCTCTGATATTAAAAACACCATCATCAAACAAACAGTTTTTAAATGTTCCGATTGGCGTGATTCTAATTCGATTGCAATCGCCACAAATAGTTCTTGTAAATGCTGGAATGATTCCAACACTCCCTTTATGTCCATCTATGCTAAAATTTCTAGACGTTGATGATTTTTCTGAAACAATTGGCTGTACATCAAACTGAGTTTTAATCTCCTCTAAAATTCGAGTATAATTCCAATTTTCTTTCATATCACGTTGTCCTTTTCCATTGAAAGGCATTTCTTCAATAAAACGAACGGCCACATTTTTATCTTTTGTTAAAGCTACAAAATCAACAATTTCATCGGTGTTAAATCCCGGCTGAACAACGACATTCAGTTTTAAATTCAAGCTGCTTTTCTCTAAAGCTTCAAAAGTTTCGTAGACTTCTGGAAACACATCTCGTCTTGTAATCTGATTGAACTTCTCCTTTTGTAAGCTATCAATACTTAGATTGATGTGTTTAATTTTATCCATCTTTTCCAAGGTTGGAATGTGCTTTAAAATCATCGCTCCGTTGGTGGTAATATTAATAGCTTCTAACAAATCATTAAACGACAACATTTCTAAAAACCCAACAAAATCTTTACGAACAAAGGGTTCGCCACCTGTCAATCTAATTTTATTGACCCCTAATTCTGTGAGTACACGAATGATTCTGTACATTTCTTTGAATGTTAGCAAATCGGCACGTGGCGCAATTTCTATTCCGTGAGCAGGCATACAATACTGACAACGTAAATTACATCGATCTGTGACGGCTAAACGAACATAGTCCATTTGTCTTCCAAAACTATCTATCAATTTTTTCTGCTGCATATTCAAAGGGTTCTAAATCTGGTTGTAAAATAGTTGTTTTTGCTTCTGAAGATCTAAATATATCTCCACTATAATGTTGTTTTATAACTCCCTTGAAGTCTTGTAGCAACAAAGGAAACTCTTTCATCAAATCTTGAAAGTTCTCACTTTTTGATTTTTGCATGTATTGATACATAATGTTCAAAGATGCAAATGTTACAGTTGCATTAAACTTCATGGTTGCTCCATATTTAATGGCAAAATCGTAAATCTGTTTAGACATATTTTCGATTGATTGATTTAATCCATACTTCTTTAAATGAATATAGGCCAATCGTAAATGTGCTTCATGCGAAAAATAGAGCGGTGGAAATTTACAATCCCTAAATTTTTGCTCATAGACTTCATCAGAAAATCGATAGTGTTTTTCCAAATTAACTCGGTAATTTCTTACTTAACAATCCATAGATAAATGCTCCTAACATTGCTCCCAAGAGTACAATTAAAATAGTAATTGCTCCATGACCGATCAATACAAAAATAGGCCCAGGACAAGCACCAGCTAAAGCCCAGCCTAATCCAAAAATACTTCCGCCCACAAAGGTTCTAATGAATCCTTTTTTCTTAGGTTTTACTATGATTGGGTTTCCTTGAAAATCTTTGATAATCCCTTTTTTAAAGAGTTGCATTAAGATGACTCCAATAGCTACAGCTGACCCAATAACTCCATACATATGAAATGATTGAAACTTAAACATCTCAAAAATTCTGTACCAAGAAACCACTTCTGATTTACTTAAAATGATTCCGAATACAATTCCGATAATTAAAAATTTTAGATTCTTCATCGCTTAAAATATTAGAGGGAATAAAAACCAAACCATTAACAATCCTCCTGCAAAAAAACCAATTACGGCTACTAAAGAAGGTAATTGTAAACTGCTCAACCCAGTAATTGCATGTCCAGAAGTACAACCTCCCGCATAACGTGTTCCGAATCCTATACACAAACCTGCAACTAAAAGAATTGCTATTCCTTTTAGTGATAGTAAATTATCTGTACTAAAAATTTCGGCAGGTAAATAATCACTTCCCGCATTTGCAAAGCCAAGTTCTGCTAATTCTTTAACGGTATCAGGATTTAAATCAATTGCATCAGAAGTCATTAAATATTGACTAGAGATAAGTCCTCCTAAAATAATTCCAACCACAAATACTAGGCTCCATTTTCTTGCTTTCCAATCGGTTTTGAAATAATCAGAAAACTTTCCTGCACCACTCATGGTACAAAAGGTTTCTAAATTGGTAGAAACTCCAAAAGCTCTTCCAAAATAGAACATCAAAAATAGCACAAAAGCAATTGCAGGACCTGCAACATACCATGGCCAAGGTTGTGAAATAAATTCCATACTCTAATTTTTTAGTTATTTGTCATTCCGAACGAGGAAACGAGGAGGAATCTCCTAAAAAGATTTCTCAGTCATTCTTCCTTCAAAATGACATTAATTAATTTAATTGTTTATTTATATACTTCATAATTTGAGCGGTTGCTCCAATATTTTTCTTGATATAAGTGTCGTTTATATTTCCTGTTTCTTTCCGGAAATCTTCATCAATTTTTAATTTATTAAAGATACTCGAAAACTCTTGTTGATTTTTAACAGAAACACACCCTTTTAAGCGAACTAAATCTATCGCTTCATTAAACTTTGTGAATTGAGGTCCTATAACAATCGGAATTCCGAATGTAGCTGGCTCTAGAATATTATGCAATCCTGTTTTAAAAGCACCTCCAACATAGGCAACATCTGCGTAAGAATAAATTTTGGTCAACAAACCAATTGTATTTACGATTAACACATCAAAATCGGAAATGTTTTTACCATCCTTTTCGGTGTATAAAAAGACTTTCTTTTTAATGGATTCTTTAAGTTCTTCAATCGCTTTTGGATTCATTGTATGCGGCGCAATAATAAACTTTTCATCACTAGACTGATTGATATAATTCACCAATAACTCTTCATCTTCAGACCATGTACTTCCTGCAACTATGGTATACTGATTATTCTTAAAGTTCACTATAAAATCCAACGAATTGTCTTGCTCTAAAATTCTACCCACACGATCAAAACGTGTATCTCCACTTATACTTACATTCGTGAATTCAATAGATTCCAAAAGCTCTTTTGATGTTTTGTTTTGAACAAAGAAATGATGGAAAGCAGTTAATGATTTGCGCATCCATTTCGCAGAAGGTTTGAAGAAAGCCTGATCCTTTCTAAAAATTCCTGAAACTAAAATCGTTGGAATTGCTTGTTTTTTAAGCTGGTTTAGCAAATTAGGCCAAAATTCATATTTAATAATGATCGCCATTTCTGGATGTACTAGTTTGATAAATTTCTGAACTCTTCCTTTGGTGTCGAAAGGCAGGTAACAAACTACATCAGCAAGCTCATAATTTTTCTGAACTTCATATCCAGAAGGAGAAAAAAAACTAACGACAACTTTGTAACTAGGGTAATTCTTTTTTATCGCTTCTATAATGGGTCTCGCTTGTTCAAATTCACCTAAAGAAGCTGCATGAAACCAAATTACTTGATCCTCTTTTTTTAGGATAGACAATTTGTCAAATGTTTCCTTTCTTCCATTAATAAACAATTTAATCTTACTATTAAACAACCCATAAATTGCAAGAACAAAGTAGGTGATGTGAGCAGTAAGATTGTATAGTGAGTTCATCTCTGTAAATGTACAAAATAGTGCATAAAAAAACGCCCAAACATTGTTTGGGCGTTTTATATTCTTGCGCTGTATTTCTTAAGCCTCGAAAGGAACTATAGAAACGTAAGATCTGTTGTCTTTTTTCTTTCTGAAAGCTACAACTCCATCTACTTTAGCATGTAATGTATGGTCTTTCCCCATGTATACATTTTCACCTGGATTGTGAGTTGTTCCTCTTTGACGAACGATAATGTTACCAGCGATTGCTGCTTGTCCTCCAAAAATTTTAACTCCTAGTCGTTTCGATTCTGATTCTCTACCATTCTTCGAACTACCTACTCCTTTTTTATGTGCCATGATCTTATGGTTTTAAAATTGAAATTTTTATTTACTTAATACTTCAATTAATTCAGCTTTCTTTAAAGAAGTATATCCTGAGATACCTTTATCTTTAGCTAATGCTTTTAATTGAGCAACAGTCATAGAACTTAAATCGTTAGAAACTGTTTCTTTTACTTCTGCTTTTGGAGCTTCAACAGCTTTCGCTGCTTTTGGAGCTTCTACCTTTGCTTCCTTTTTAGGAGCAGCGGCTTTTTTAGCTGGAGCTTTCTTTGCACCTGATGCAGCGATACTCTCAATTTGAATTTCGCTTAAATACTGACGGTGTCCGTTTTTCTTTTTGTAACCTTTTCTTCTTTTCTTCTTGAAGACAATTACTTTATCACCTTTAAGGTGACCTAAAATTTTGGCCGTTACTGCGGCTCCTTCTATAGCTGGGGCGCCAATAGTTACATTTTTACCATCTTCTACAAGCATTACTTTATCGAAAGTTACTTTAGAACCTTCTGCTTCTTGTAAACGATGAACGTAAACTTTTTGGTCTTTTGCTACTTTAAACTGCTGCCCTGCTATCTCTACAATTGCGTACATACTGTTATGTTTTATTAGCTTTTTAGTTAAAACCTGCCTTTTCTTTGCTGAAAATGCGGGTGCAAATATACTCTTTTTTTAAAATAAAGCAATAGCTAGTCACCAAAAAAACAAGGAATTATCTAATAATAAAAACTTTAGTTATTAGGGATTTTAGAAGTTTGTTCTTATTTTTGTTGAAATTGTTTTTCGTACCTCATTTTGTATGTAACAAAAATTGCTAGTTTGCGTCAAACACTGGATTTTTATAAACTAAAATTTTATCAATGAAAAGAAGTATTTTAACACTGTCTGCAGTGTTTTTAGTAGCATTTTCTTCATCTGCCCAAAAAGTAGAATTTGAAGAATATGATTTAAGTAATGGAATGCATGTGATTTTACATCAAGATAAATCTGCACCCGTAGTGATAACATCTGTAATGTATCATGTAGGAGCTAAAGATGAACAACCAGACAGAACTGGTATGGCTCACTTTTTTGAACATTTATTGTTTGAAGGAAGTGAAAATATTCCTAATGGAGAGTGGTTTAAAATGGTTTCCTCTAATGGTGGAAGAAATAATGCTAATACAACTGATGATAGAACGTACTATTATGAGATTTTTCCTTCTAACAAATTAGAACTTGGATTATGGATGGAATCAGAGCGTCTGTTACATCCAATCATCAAGCAAGATGGTGTAGATACTCAAAATGAAGTAGTAAAAGAAGAAAAAAGATTGCGAGTTGACAATCAACCTTACTCTCGTTTCTTAGAGTATGTAAAATTAAATATGTTTAAAAAACATCCTTATAAAGGAACTACCATTGGTAAAATGGCGCATTTAGATGCGGCAACTTTAGACGAATTTTTAGCTTTTAATAAAAAATTCTATGTGCCAAATAATGCAACTTTAGTTGTTGCTGGTGATATTGATCTTAAAACAACAAAGAAATTAATTGAAGATTATTTTGGGCCAATTCCAAGAGGGAATGATATTGTAAGAAGCTTCCCTAAAGAAGATCCAATAACCGAAACAATTACTGCAACTGGTTATGATCCAAATATTCAAATACCAGCAATCATGGCTGCCTATAGAACTCCCTCTATGAAAACTAGAGATTCTAGAGTTTTAGACATGATTTCATCGTATTTAAGCGGTGGTAGAAGTTCTGTATTATATAAAAAACTGGTAGACACTAAAAAAATGGCGCTAGAAGCTGGTGCAATTAATTTAAGTCAAGAAGATTATGGTACTTATATCTTATTTGGTTTACCACAAGGGGAAACAAAATTAGAAGATATCGTCAAAGAAATTGATGAAGAAGTTGTAAAAATACAAACAGATTTGATTTCTGAGAAAGCGTATCAAAAACTACAAAATCAGTTCGAGAATAATTATGTAAACTCTAACTCTAGCGTAGAAGGAATTGCAAATTCTTTAGCTAGATACAATGTTTTATTTGGCGACACGAACTTAATCAATACTGAAATTGACATCTATAGATCTATCACTAGAGAAGAAATTAGAGAAGTTGCTAAAAAGTATTTAAACCCTAATCAACGATTAATTTTAAATTACTTACCAGAAAAAAAATAATCAAAAGACATAGAAAATTATGAAAACAAAAATCTTATCACTTGTAGCCATTTTAGCAATGTCTTTTGCTGTAAGTGCACAAATAGACAGAAGTAAAATGCCAAAGGCTGGTCCTGCTCCAAAAGTAAAACTTGGAGAGGCAAAAAAATTCACTTTAAAAAATGGATTAACTGTAATTATGGTTGAAAACCATAAATTACCTAGAGCATCCGCTACATTGACAATCGATAATTCTCCAACATTTGAAGGAGATAAAGCAGGTCTATCATCAATGATGGGGAGTTTGCTAGGAAGAGGAACTTCTAACATCTCTAAAGACGATTTTAATGAAAGAGTAGATTATTTAGGAGCTAGCGTAGGTTTTTCTAGCAGAGGAGCTTATGGTTTTTCATTAAAAAAATACTTCCCAGAAATTTTAGAATTGATGGCTGATGGAGTAAAAAATTCTCTTTTTACACAAGAAGAATTTGACAAAGAATTAAAAATCACTTTAGATAATATAAAACAGAATGAAAAAAATGTTGCAACAGCAGCAAGAAGAGTTGAAAGCGTATTAACCTACGGAAAAAACCATCCTTTTGGAGAGTATATTACTAAAGAAAGTGTTAAAAACATCACACTAGAAGATGTAAAAAACAGATACAATACATACTATAAGCCAAACAATGCTTACTTAATCATTCAAGGAGATATCAATCCAAAAAAGATTAAGAAAATGGTGAAAAAACTTTTTAGCGATTGGGATGCCGGTAATTTACCAACTTATAAAATGCCTGAAGTACCTGTAGTTGAGACTACGGAAATCGATTTTATCGATATGCCAAATGCTGTTCAATCTGAAATTGCTGTCATTAACACCGTTAATCTTACTTTAGGAGATGAAGATTATTACGCTGCATTATTAGCAAACCAGATTCTTGGTGGGGGTGGAACAGGTAGATTGTTTCAAAACTTACGTGAGGACAAAGGGTACACCTATGGTTCTTACTCTAGTGTTAGACAAAGTAGATATGTAGGTACTTTTAGAGCTACAGCCAGTGTTAGAAATACGGTAACTGACAGTTCTGTTGTTGAGTTGATGAAAGAAATTAATTCTATACGTTATCAAAAAGTTTCTGAACAAGATTTAAAAGATGCAAAAGAAGCTTACATAGGTAGTTTTGTGATGGATGTGCAAAAACCATCAACCTCAGCGACCTATGCTTTAAACAAAGAGTTGTATAACTTACCTGATGATTATTACGAAAACTATCTTGAAAAGATAAATTCTGTAACTGTAGATGATGTTCAAAATGCTGCAAAAAAATATTTTAAAGCGAACAACACTAGAATTATCGTTACAGGAAAAGCGATAGATGCTTTAGAAAATTTAGAAAAAAACCCTGATTATAAAATCAACTATTTTGATAAATTCGGAAATGCAGCTGAAAAGCCAGAATTAAAAAAAGCACTTCCTAAAGGATTTACAAAAGAAACTGTGATCAATAATTATTTCAAGGCTATTGGTGGTGTTGAGAAAATTAAGAACTTAGAAACTACACTTGTAACCTACGAAGCTAGCGCAATGGGTCAAGCTCTTGAAAGTACTGAAAAGAGAAATGCAAGTAAGTTTGCTAATGTTGTATCGATGGGTGGAAATGTAATGATGAAAGTTATTATGAGTAAAGAAGCGATTACTATGAATGGTCAGCCTTTACCTCCAAACATGGTTGGCGAAATGAACAATGTTCTTGGAACTTTTCCAGAAATTGGAGTTTTATCGGACACAAATAGTTCTTTAACAGGTATTGAAATGCTTGACGGTAAAGAAGTATATGTTATCACTTCTAAAGGAAAAGTTGTGAATTCTTTCTTCTTTTATGATGTAAAGACGGGTTTAAAAGTGAAAGAATCTCAATCAATTACGATGGGACAAAGAACACAAAACCAAGAAGTCCTTTTTAGTGATTATAAAGATTATAACGGAATTATGTTTCCAGCAAAAAAGATTGGAAGCTTAGGACCTCAAAAAGTATCTTATACTTTAAAAGAAGTAAAAATTAATGAAGGAGTTACAGATAAAGACTTTGAATAAAGAGTTTCTTTTTATCTAATAAACTTATTTAAAAACCATCTCAATTGAGGTGGTTTTTTTATTTTACTTTATTGACAATATAAATACCTAACAAGATAATTGCTCCGGCAACTAACTGAAGATAGCTTACTTTTTCTCCATCTATAAAACCCCAAATTACTGCTACTATAGGAATTAAATAAGCTACTGATGTTGAAAAAACTGGAGATGAAATTTGAATCAAATTATTAAACATAATTTTAGCCAGACCCGTTCCAACGACTGATAGAATGATCAAATAAATAAATGAAGTGTTTGTTTCTTCATTAAATTCAACCGAAGTGAAAAAACCTGAAAAGACTAAAACTAAAAAAACAGGAATAATGAGTAGTGCAAAATGACCGGCCGTAATACTCATGGCACTAATATCAGAGAGGTGTTTTTTAATAATATTCACATTAAAAGCATAGCCAATTGACGCAACAAGTACAAAGATTGCAAACCAATAATTTTGATTCGGATTTAAAGAAGAGCTTTCTAAAATTAATAATATGGTACCTACAAGTCCAATAAGAACTCCACCTAATTGAATTCTCTTAAAAGCAAACCCAAAAAAAACTGTTCCTACGATTAATGCATTTAAAGAAGTCAAAGAATTTAGTATTGATGCAACAGAGCTATCAATCCCTGTAAGTGCAAATGCAAAAAAAAATGCTGGAAACAAAGTTCCTAACAGGGAACTAAAAACGATAAATTTCCAGTGGTGTTTTTGAATTTTTTTTAAACTCTTATATCCAATCGAAAGAATAAATAGTCCGGCAACAAAAGTTCTTAAAGCTCCTAATTGAATTGGAGTTAGACCAATTAATGACTTTTTAATTAGTATAAATGAACTTCCCCAAACTAGAGCTAAAACAATTAAGTAAACCCATTTTCTTTGTTGGTTATTCATTTCAAGGAGTGTTAAATTCTGTGCAAAAATCCAACAATTATAAAGATCTCATTCATTAATTACATAAATTTGTACAATTAAACTATCATAAAAAGCAATCATGAGATTAAAATCAATAGTACTGGTAATTACAATATTTACCTTCTCAATAATTTCTTGTAAGAATACTGAAGGAAAATCAGAAATTAAAAAAACAAAAACTGAAGTAGCCACAATTGCGAAAATGGAAACTGTTTCTCTAAATATTTCTGGAATGACTTGTGAAATTGGTTGTGCTAAAACTATTCAATCAAAGCTTTCTAAAAAAGAAGGTGTTGCTTCTGCCAAAGTTGTTTTTACAGATAGTATTGCTACTATTACATTTGATGCCAACAAAACTTCAACAGATGATTTGACTACTTTTATAAATGGAATCGCTGGTGGAGATTTGTACAAAGCATCTAAAATAGCAACAAAGAAATAACACTTGTTTAAACTCATTATAAAAAAAGGCTTCTTTTATAAGAGGTCTTTTTTCTTTGTTTTTGATTTATCTTTGTAGTCTATTTTAAGACCCTGTATTAAATTCTACTTTCATGAAAAAGAGATTCCCTCTTATCGTTAAAATTACCTTAATAAGTCTTTATGTAATCTTCTTAGCAGGATCAATTGTTAGAATGACAGGTTCTGGAATGGGTTGTCCAGATTGGCCAAAATGTTTTGGATACTATATTCCTCCAACTTCTGAAGCACAAATAACTTGGCAAGCAAATTCAACCTATGAAGCTGGCATGATCATTATAAAAAACGAAGAACTATTTGTTGCTGAAAAGGAGATAAATACAGGTAGCGAATTCAATAAAAACAATTGGAATAAATACACAAAGCACGATTATGCAAAATTTAATAAATATCATACTTGGGTAGAATATATTAACAGATTAGTAACTGTTGTCTCTGGTTTTATTTTCTTGTTTTTAATCGTTGGTTCTTTAAAATTTAGAAACGAAAATAAATGGATTCCTATTATTTCATTCACCGCATTTTTCTTAATGTTGGTAGAAGCTGTTTTAGGTAAAATGGTTGTTGATACCAATTTAAAACCAACGATGATTACTATTCATATGGTCATTGGTTTGCTCATTATTGGTTTAATATTACGATTACTCTTTATCATTAAAAAAAGATCATTAGACATCGATAATGATGAAAAAACAATCTTTAAATACAATTCTTTATTCAACAAACTTTTAATAATCTCAGTCATTTTTTCTTTGATTCAGATTGCATTAGGAACTCAAGTTCGTCAGTTTATTGATGAACAAGTAAAGTTGTTTGGTTTTGAAAACAAAGAATATAGTCTAATGAATCCTAGTTTTAAATTCTACTTTCATCGTTCTTTTACCATCGCAATTATTTTGGTAAATGGTGCAATGTTCTATTTAAACCAACTTCATAAATTGGGTTATAAATTAATCAATTGGGTATTGATATTACTTTTCTTGGAAACCATTACCGGGATTTTAATGTATTATGCAGAGTTTCCTTTGGGAACACAAGCGGTTCATCTACTGTCAGGAGCATTGTTGTTTGGAGTGCAATTTTATTTATGGCAGCAGAGTAGAAAAGCAGTGTAAAAAAAGAACAGAACATATATCATAGCTAATATATGCTCTGTCTTCAAAGGTTCTGTTATTTCCTTTTCATAACAACTTTTATAATCTTATTCTAAAAAAGAACAGATTTAAAAATTAATTATATCACTAAATTAAATAATTAAGAGAAAAAACAAAATACGTATTAATACCTGTTTTTTATTCTTTCCAATTTAAAGTTTCCATCAAATGAAGAATGTCTTTTTTAATATAATAAACTGCCGGTAAGATAGAATCGTAGTTTGGTTTGGTTTTAAAATACAAAGCTCCTTTTATAAAATGATGGGTACTATCTGTGATATGAAACTGAATTTGAGATGCAGCGTTACCCGTAATTTCATGTAAAGTTCCAAAAACTCTTTTGTCACTATTTGAATAATCGTTAGATGATATTTGATCCGCTTTTACGGCATGTTTAAAAACCAACTTTTCAGACTCAACAAATAATTCTCTTAAGTTATTGTCAATTTTTCTGTAAGTAATATCTAAAGATGCTTTTAATGTTGGATATTCTATCTTCAACCAATTTTTTGGCTCGTTTTTAACTATTGTATTTTTAGAAACTTCAAATTCGTAAGGTCTTTCAAGAGTTAATTTTTGATAGGTAGTTTTATCAAACTCTAAATTCAAAAAAGCTTTAGGTTTGGGCAAGGTTTCTTCATTACAAGAAACCATTAAAATAACTATAAAAAGTAAAGAGAGTTTACGCATTTTGTTGTCTTGTCACCTTGAGTTGTTTAATGCGCTTTCTGTCTAACGCTTCAATGGTAAACGTATAGATATCAAATTTTATTTTGTCTCCAGTTTTTGGAAACTTTCCTGAAATTTCTAAAATAAAACCCGCGATGGTTTCTGACTCTCCTTTTAGTTCTTCAAACTTTTCTTCATCATTATCCTCTAAGACTTTGCAAAAATCTTTAATGGTGATTTTTCCGTCAAAGATGTAATTATTTGCATCAATTTTAGAATAGGAAAGATCTTCATTATCAAACTCATCATTGATATCACCCACAATCTCCTCGATAACGTCTTCTAAGGTGACTAAGCCGCTTGTTCCTCCATATTCATCCACAACGATGGCTAAATGATTTTTACGTTCTCTAAACTCCCCTAAAAGATCGTCAAGTTTTTTGTTTTCTGGAACAAAAAATGGTTCTCTTAGTATTTTTTGCCATTTAAAGTCCTTTTTGTTTAGGTGTCCTAAAAGATCTTTAGAATATAATACTCCAATGATATTATCAATAGAATCTTTATAAACTGGATTTCTAGAATAACCATGTTCTAAAATTTTAGCTAGTACTTCTTGATAAGGTTCTGTTTCTGATAAAGCAAAAATATCTATTCTTGGTTTCATTATCTGAACCGTTTCCGTATTTCCAAAACTTACAATTCCCTCTAAAATTTTCTGTTCGTCTTTTGTGGTTGCTCCTGCAGAAGTGAGTTCTAAAGCTTGTGATAATATTTCAACAGAAAAGTTGGTGTTTTTACTTCCCAGTCTTTTTTCAATAAGTTTTGTAAGGTTGATTAACGGGTAACTTAAGGGAGAAAATATAAGGTTTAAAACCTGAATGGGCTTGCTCATAAAATTACAAAAAGGCAACGCCCTTCTTGATGCATATACTTTGGGTAAAACTTCCCCAAAAAGAAGAATAAGAAAGGTAACCAGAATTACTTCAACAGAAAACTTTACAATGTTTGTTGGAATAAAAAAGTCAACTATTGTAAATGATAAATTTTGATTTCCTAAAAATGTTTCGCCTAAAGAAGCAAAAATTAGTACGATTAGAATGTTTATAAAATTATTTGCAATAAGAATGGTTGCTAATAATTTTCTTGGTCTTTGTAAGAGTTTAACGACAGCGTTATCTTCTTTTGACTCTCCAGAAATTTTAATAATATCTGTCGGTGATAAAGAAAAAAAAGCGACTTCTGTACCTGAGATTAACGCAGAACAAATCAATAATAAGAAAAGAATTAATATGGCAATAATAGACATGTTATCTATTGCTACTAAAAAATTTAAAAAAAGTTCGGGATCAGGATCCAAATGTTCAATTTTAGTTAGACTTAAAAGGGCAAATCATCTTCTTCAGCAGTAGAAACTGAATTTGACTCTTGTGAAGCTTTAAGCTGATTTCCTGTGTTAGATGTTGATGGAGTTCCGGTTTCTTTTTTAGTAGACAAGAACGTCATGTTAGCAACATGAATTTCGGTTGTATAACGTTTTTGACCATCTTGTTCCCATTGACGTGTTTTAATACGACCTTCGCAATATACTTTATCTCCTTTAGACAAGTATTTTTCACATATTTCAGCAAGCTTATTTCTTACAACCACATTATGCCATTCTGTATTGGTAACTCTTTCACCAGATTGCTTACTGGTGTAGCTTTCATTAGTTGCTATAGGAAAACGACCGATAGAATTACCTCCTTCAAAATAATTCATCTTTACCTCATCACCTAAATGACCTATTAAAATAACTTTATTGATTGTCCCAGACATTATAGTTTGTTGATTGTTATATCAAATGTACTAAAAATTTCAATTCAATTTTGGTAAGAATTCCTTCAAAAAATTAGCAATTAAAACAGAAGTTGGAAATGATTCTATTTCTTGCCATCCTGTCGTTGCTTTTTGGCTAGTATCAGTGCTTATAATCCAAAACTTTGTAAATAAATGCTGATGAGATAATTTGTGAACAATTAGTTCTTCATTAAATAATTGAATCGTTGCTTCTGATGGAAGATCCGTTTTAAAATCTTTCATAGAAATCAATTCTTCTAATTGAACTTCATTTAGTGTTTCTATTAATGGAAATTGATACAAACCTTGCCAAATTCCTTTCCCTTTTCGTTCTTCAAAAATAGTTTTATTGTCTTCAGTAACAAACACCAGAAAATTGAAATACTTTTTAGTAACTCTCAGCTTCTTTTCTTTCACAGGAAGTTGCTTGATTTGTTTTTTTTCTAAAGCGACGCAACTAGAATTTAAAGGGCATTTTTCACAATCTGGATTTTGAGGTTTGCATTGAAGTGCTCCAAAATCCATGAGGGCCTGATTATGAACTCCAGGTTGTTTAGTATCAAGTAAAGATTGAGCTAGTCTTTTAAACTCTTTAATTCCTTTTGTACTATTAATAGGAATATCAATTCCAAAATACCTAGCTAAAACTCTATAAACATTTCCATCTACTACTGCATTTGGTTCATCAAAACAGATAGAAGCAATAGCAGAAGCTGTATAATCTCCAATTCCTTTTAATTTAATAAGCTCTTTATAGGTTGATGGAAATTTCCCATTAAGTTCATTTGAAACATATTTAGCGGTAAAATGAAGATTTCTAGCTCTTGAATAATAACCCAATCCTTGCCACATTTTTAACACCGTACTTTCGTATGCATTTGCTAGGTCTTTTACCGTCGGAAAAGCTTCAGAAAAAGCAAGGTAATAACTCATTCCTTGAGCAACTCTTGTTTGTTGTAGCATGATTTCAGATAACCAAACCAAATATGGGTCTTTAGTTTTGCGCCATGGCAAATCTCTTTTTATTTGTAAATACCAGTAAATTAATATGTTAGAAAAATGCATCAAAAAATTTTACACTTGCAATATTACATCTTAAAATTGAGATATTTTTAACTGTTTCTTTTTATGGAATAGATTAATTATCATATATTTGCCACCGCATTTTTAAGAAAAAACAACGTAAAATATAGTAACATGACGAAAGCAGATATTGTATCGAAAATCTCGGACAAATCAGGAATTGAGAAGGCAGATGTATTAGCAACAGTAGAAGCATTTATGACCGAAGTAAAGGGTGCTTTAGAACAAGGAGACAATGTTTATTTAAGAGGTTTTGGTAGTTTTATCATCAAAACAAGAGCTGAAAAAACAGGAAGAAACATCTCTAAGAACACTACTATTAAAATTCCAGCTCACAATATTCCAGCTTTTAAGCCAGCGAAAACTTTTACCGAAGGTGTAAAAAGTAAAGTGGTAGTAAAGTAATTAATACAAATCTAAATCGAAAGATTTATAAAACATTAGATAATTATGCCAAGTGGTAAAAAAAGAAAGAGATCAAAGATCTCAACACACAAACGCAAGAAAAGAGCTAGAGCAAACAGACACAAGAAAAAGTAAGGTCTGAACCTTCCTTTTTCTTTTTGCTTTTTAGCCAAAAAAAACGTTCATTGAAATAGAGGTTTTTAATTCTGCATACGCAGAAGCCTCGTACGGTATTAACAAATAATACCTGTTTAATTTAATCCATTATTTGTTTATTTATAGACAAATAGTATAAAACCAGTTCAGTATGAAAACAGAATTAATAATTCGTTCAAATTCATCTGATATTGATTTTGCCTTATTAAGAGATGGAAAACTTATAGAATTAAATAAAGAAACAACTGGTAATAAATTCTCTGTTGGCGATATTTTTTTAGCCAAAATTGGAAAAACATTATCGGGACTTAACGCTTCATTTGTAAATGTAGGATACCCAAAAGATGGGTTTTTACATTATCATGATTTAGGAGCGAAAGTACAGTCTTTAAATAATTTCATTAAGAAAGTAAGCACAGGTAAGTATAAAGAATTCACTTTAAAAAATTTCCGCTTTGAGAAAGACATTCACAAAGACGGAAAAATTAACGATGTACTAAAATCAGGTCAAAATTTATTAGTACAAATTGTAAAAGAACCTATTTCTACCAAAGGTCCTAGATTAAGCTCAGAGCTATCTATAGCAGGTAGATTTTTGGTTTTAGTTCCTTTTTCAGATAGAATTTCTGTTTCACAGAAAATAGAAGATCCTAAAGAAAAAGAACGTTTAAAAAGATTAGCAAAAAGCATTAGACCAAAAGGGTTTGGTGTTATTTTGAGAACTGTTGCTGAAGGAAAAAAAGTAGCAGAACTAGACAAAGATTTGCAAAACTCATTAGAGCGTTGGAAAACAATGTGTAAGCGAATTGCAAACACGAATACACCAACCAAAGTATTGAGTGAATTAAACAGAGCATCTTCAATCTTACGAGATGTAATGAATGATTCTTTTACAAACATTGTTACCAATGATGAAACTCTTAAAGTAGAAATTAAAGAGTATTTACAAGAAATCTATCCTGAAAAGGAAAAGATTGTAAAGCTTCATAAATCTGCAACTCCTATTTTTGAAAAATATGGAATAGAGCGCCAAATAAAAACATCTTTTGGCAAAACTGTTTCTATGAGTAGAGGAGCTTATTTAGTGATAGAACACACTGAAGCATTACACGTAATAGATGTAAATAGTGGTAACCGTTCTAACAAAGCTGGGTCTCAAGAAGAAACTGCATTAGAAGTTAATTTAATTGCTGCCACAGAGATTGCAAGACAATTGCAATTAAGAGATATGGGAGGAATTATTGTTGTTGACTTCATTGATATGCATAGTGCAGAAAACAGAAATAAATTGTTTCAGCACCTAAAAGAACACATGTCTTTTGATAGAACAAAGCATAAAATATTACCGCCTAGTAAATTTGGATTAATTCAAATAACTAGACAAAGAGTTCGACCTGAACTCAGTATTAAAACAACAGAACCAAACCCAAGTAACGGTGGAGAGGTAGAAGCTCCTATTGTTTTGTTAGATAAAATTGAAGCCGATTTGGAGCGTGTCATTTCAAATCCTAAGAATAAAAATGTTGAATTAAATGTTCATCCTTTTATTGCTTCCTATTTAACGAAAGGAATATCGTCGATTCGTTTCCGATGGTATTTAAAACACAAAAAGTGGATTACTATTATGCCTAGAGATGCTTATAAGTATTTGCAGTACAAATTTAAAATTGTACGTAAATAAGGCAATTATATATCAACAAAAACCCGCATTGTAAACAATGCGGGTTTTTTATTTTTAAGAAGCTAGGCTCTTATTTATTGAACGCTAACTTTGTATCTTCTTTCCAAATACTTACAGAGGCAATTACATTATTATCGTAGTTAATCTGACGTAATTTGTTATTATTCCATTGAAACCAAGTTCCTTCTTTTTTACCCTCTTTGTAAAAACCAACCGCAACTTTATTTCCTTTTTTATCAAATTGAGTCCACTCTCCTGTCAATTTTTTATCCTTGAAAAAACCTTGTTTATGAATAGTTCCATCAGCAAAGTAATACGTAGCTTTTACTTGATCTCCTACTGCCTCAAATGTTGGCTCTTTTTCCTGTGCGCTTACTAACATAACTGATAGTAAAAAAGCGATTGCTAGTAATTTTTTCATGGTATTTAGGGTTTTAATTAACTTATTGTTTACACAAAAATACACAAAAATTTACATTTAACAAACTTTTGATTAACTTTCTCTTAACGTTAAGTTTACATTAGAACCAAAGCCCTAAATTAAATAACCAATATTGTTGGTTGCTTTCTGGAGACCAACTGTATTTAATCTCTATCGGCCCTAGTCTACTATCTAAACTATAACCAATCGCGTAACCTGAAAGAACATCTTCAAACAAGTCTTTACCATCACTAAATACGTTTTCGTCTACTCTTGCATAATTAGCTATCAATAGTGCATAGTTATTTTTTAAAATCTTATATCTCAATAAAAATTCTGATCTAAGAAATGATTTGTTAGACAGTTGTGCAAACTCGTATCCATACATCGGGAAAAAGGTGTTGATGTAGTTTTGATTGTATCCCCCAACAAAAAAATCAAACACTTCAGATTCTGGGTTTTCAAAAGTAAAACCTGCATCATTTGTATATTGAAAAGTCAATCGATTAAAAAAAGTTGTTGCAAAACCAATTCGTCCACTTATTTGAGGAAAAGCTTTAAAATTATTTAAATAATCTGAAGACCATGCGTAATATTTACCTCCAACATCTGCATAAAAGCCTTTGGTAGGGAAAGACTTATTGTTGTAGGTGTCTAATTTTAAATACGCAGAAAAATTCAAATAATTACTGTTATCAAAAGTAACTCTGTTATTATTTTGTGAAGTAATTGTTTCTGTGGTGACTTGCAACTTCTTAAACTCTGCTCCAAAACCTAGCGCAAATTTTCTACCAAAGGTGGTTTGAATAAAGATCTCATTGGTAAAGTCTTTGTAATTTAACTCAATTCTATTAACATTAGGATTGTCGGCATTGTTAAATAATGCATTGGTATTAAAATGATTATATCTTGACTTAAACCCAAAACTGGTATAAAACCCATTGTCAACAAAATAATTAAGATTGTATCGTATTCTATCACCCAAGATTAAATCAAAAGACAGCTCATCATTATTTAATAAAAGGCTTTTATGAACATAATTTGCTAATATTGCTGATTGGTATAGCTCGTCATAATGTACTCCTAAGCCTACTGTTGTTTTTAATTTTTCTTCCTTGACATAAAAATGAACTTTATCTCCAATGATTTTATAATTTATTTGATCATAATTACCCGTGGATGACAAAAAAGTAATTCTTTTATTAAGTTCTTTTCTAGTTATTTTATCTCCAACTCGTATGCTCAATTTTCCTCTTATATATGCAGGTGTATAGTTTTCGGTTCCAAATATTTTAATTTCTTTAATTACAAATTCATTATCCAGCAGAATTAAATTTTCTTTCTTTTTTTTAGAGTGTTGCAATTGAGCAATACTATCAAATGTTTGTCTATGTTTTATACCCGTCTCTTCCCCTTTTTGCATGATTTCTTTACTTTTATCAAAATCTACAACGGTGAAATCTGAAATGTCTGGCTTGATATAAATATCTGAGTCTGCAGCGCCTTTTTTACTTTGCTCATAAATATCGTAGCTAACTATTTGATTCAAAATAGTAATCACAGAATTTAAACCTTCTCTTTTTGTTAAATCACTTTGAACATCTACACCAATAATAATATCAACATCTTTAGTTTTCATAATATCTGAAGGAAAATTGTTTGCAATTCCTCCATCAATTAATAAGTGTTTATTGACTTCTACAGGATTTAATAACGTAGGGAAAGAAGCACTCGCTCTTAATGCCAAAGGAAGAGAACCTTCTTCTAATAAAACCATTTTACCCGTTTCTGCATCAGTTGCAACACAAAAAAACGGAATGGGAAGTTGATTAAAATTAGAAATACTGTCTAAATGAGATAGGGCATTTGAAAATAAATCTAAGACATTTTGACCTTTAGAAACTGCTCTTGGCAACCCAATTCCTTTTCTAGTAACAGGCAATACGATCGCATAATTTTCTCCATATTCTTTTTCAAAAAATGGTTTTGAGTTTCTAGGCAAAACATCTTGTAAAATATCCTGAAGGTTTATAGAATTAACAATCTTTTCTATTTGTATCCCGGTATAACCTGCAGCGTATAAGCCACCTATTATAGCACCCATGCTTGTTCCCCCTATATAATCTATTTGTAAACCTGCTTTATCAATCTCTTTTAAAACTCCAATATGAGCTAATCCTTTTGCACCACCTCCACTTAAAACCAAGCCAATTTTTGGTTGTTTCTGTTGAGAAAACATCAATATTGGGAAAAGCAAAAAGAAAAGTACAGCCTTTTTCATTTTTATGGATTGAAATATTTGAAGACTTTTTTTGCTCTTGCATCACCTACAACAGCCTTGAGTTCTTCAAATGTAGCATTTTTAACACGCTTTGCAGATTTAAATTTACGTAATAACGATGTGATGGTCTGTTTACCAATAGCTGGTATTTGTTCTAATTCTGATTGAATAGCACTTTTACTTCTTTTATTTCTGTGTAAGGTAATTCCGAATCTATGCGCTTCATTTCTTAAAAATTGTATGATTTTAAGTGATTCCGATTTTTTATCTAAATACATCGGAATTGGATCTCCTGGATAATAAATTTCTTCTAACCTTTTTGCAATTCCTATGATGGCTATTTTGCCTCGTAACCCTAAAAGATCTAAACTTTTTAGTGCAGAAGACAACTGCCCTTTTCCTCCATCAATAACAATTAACTGCGGTAACGGCTCGTCTTCAGCTAATAATCGCTTATATCTTCTAAAAACTACCTCTTCCATCGAAGCAAAGTCGTCTGGGCCTTCAACTGTTTTAATGTTATAATGACGGTATTCTTTTTTACTAGGTTTTCCATCTTTAAAAACAACACAAGCTGCCACCGGATGTGTTCCTTGTATATTAGAATTATCAAAACATTCTATATGCCTTGGTTCTTCAGAGAGTCTTAAATCTTTCTGCATTTGGGCCATGATTCTTTTTACATGACGATCTGGATCTGCTATTTTTATTTGTTTGAATTGCTCTTGTCTATAGTATTTTGCATTTCGCTCAGAAAGTTCTATGATTCGTTTCTTATCTCCTAATTTAGGCACGGTAACTTTTACTGTATCCCCTAAATCAACTTTAAAAGGAACATACACTTCTTTAGACATTGAATTAAATCGCTGTCTGATTTCTACTATTGCTAATGATAAGATTTCTGCATCTGTTTCGTCTAACTTCTTTTTAATTTCTGTAGTATGTGATTGAATGATAGACCCATTGGCAATCTTAAAAAAATTGACATATCCGTAGCTTTCATCTGAAATAATGGAAAATACGTCTACATTATTGATAGATGGATTTACAATGGTTGATTTCGCTTGATAGTTAGACAATAAATCTAATTTTTCTTTCACTTTTTGAGCTTCTTCAAACTCCATTTTTTCTGCAAAACCCATCATCATTTCTTGAAACTTTTCTAAACTTTCTTTAAAGTTTCCTTTCACGATATTTCTAATGGCTTTAATGGCTTCATTATAATTTTCTTCGCTCTGAAAATTTTCACATGGCCCTTTACAGTTTCCTAAATGATATTCTAAACATATTTTATATTTCCCCGTATTAATCTTCTCTTTACTTAAATCGAAAGTACAGGTTCTTAAGGTATATATTTCTTTGATTAGATCTAACAATGCTTTTGCTGTTCTAATTGAAGTATAGGGACCAAAATATTCTGAACCATCTTTAATTACTGTTCTAGTTAAAAACACTCTTGGAAATCGTTCTTTTTTGATGCAAATCCACGGATAGGTTTTGTCATCTTTAAGCATCACATTGTACTTTGGCTGATACTTTTTTATCAAGTTATTTTCTAACAACAGTGCATCCGTTTCAGTATCAACAACTATGTGTTTTATACTAACAATCTTTTTTACTAAAACTCTCGTTTTACCATTTTCGTGGTTCTTTGTAAAATAAGACGACACTCTTTTTTTAAGATTTTTTGCCTTACCAACATAAATAATTACATCATTAGCATCAAAATACTGATAAACACCAGGTGAACTGGGCAATGTTTTTATTTGAATTTCTAAGGTTGTAGGCATAAAACGAAATTAAAGTTTTTAACAACAACTCCAAACTGAAAAAGAAGAAAACATTTTTCTTTCCTCATAATCTATTTTGATGTACATTTAGTCCCCGTATAAATACCCGTTTAATTTTTGTTGTAGGTATTTACACCTAGTATGTTTAATTTTTTCTTTAGTTTTATCTCTGAAACTGTCTCTTATACACATCTCCGAGCCCACGAGACCGTACTAGATCTC
>CAJXRR010000018.1 GCA_913060575.1 uncultured Flavobacterium sp. | reverse complement strand
GCTCGGAGATGTGTATAAGAGACAGACTATTAATACACCATTTTCGTTTAATAGTTTTCTTTCAAAGACAATTTCAACAATCTTCAAGAATTTTTCTACGTCCATATCATAAGGTGGATCAGCAAAAATAATATCAGCCGTTAAAGGTGTTTTTTCTAAGAATTTAAACACATCACTTCTATAAGCGTTTATTGTAAAATCGAATTCAGTAGAGGTTTTATTGATAAATTTCACACAATTAAAGTTTCCGTCTATGGCATGAATATTTTCAACACCTCTTGAGGCAAATTCATAGGCTATATTACCTGTTCCAGAAAATAAATCAATTACAGACAAACCATCAAAATAATAATGATTGTTTAAAATGTTAAACAGTGATTCTTTGGCAATGTCTGTAGTTGGTCTTACAGGTAAGTTTTTAGGTGCGGTAATTCTGCGACCTTTGTGTTTTCCGGAGATAATTCTCATCCTAGTAAGATAAAATTTGAGTGCTTAGAAATTTCTTCTTGAGCGTTAAAAATTGCGTTTGTAGCGTTTAAGAATTGTATATTTCTAATATAAGTATATAAAATCTGATACTTCTCAGAACTCTCTTCTATGTCCCCTAATAGGATCACATTTGTTTCTTCAGTATTTAGTTCTAATTGTTCTAAAGTAAATAATATATAGTAGATAAAATCTTCTTTAGTTTGATAGTCGAAAATATTATAGAACAATAGTTTTGAGTCTTTAGTAACCACAATATCAAAAGTACTCTGACTAATATTTATATAAAATTTTAGTGAATCATCAGATTTAGTAATTAATTTTTCTAATAAAATACTCGAGTGATGTTTGAATTCAAACTCACCAAAATTTTGAAAAAGAAAATTGTTAATATTCACATAAGGAATATAGACATTTTTAGTATCCATAAACTCTAAATCATCAAAGACAATCAGGTCGGTAGCAATGGTTTTTACGGAGTATTTTAAATAGGATGCAATTGAATCTTCTTTAAAATATTGATTAGGAACTAAAGTGCTTAAATTATTCTGATGGATTACTGTAACAGATTCAAAATCATTTTGAAGTGATTTTTCTGTCTTAAAAATCTCTTGTAGCTTCTTTAAAATTAATTCGGGTGAATTGACAGATTTTTCAAATACATAGGAAGAAAACTCTGCAACTTCATCAGAAGCGTTTGAGGTACAAAAAGAAAATCCATCCAAACTGAATTGGATGGATAATTTTCTTTTAGAAGTATCTTCTATATGTTTAGTTATTTTCTTCTTCACGAGTTGCTTTATCATATAAAGTTGGCCAGTTACCACCTGTGGTTACTTCATCTAAAGAACCAACAGATACGTATTCACCTTTAATTTCGCTACTTTCTACAGCTTCTAATTCTTGCTTCACTAAAGATCGATCCATTCCTTTTAATATATCTTTCTTCTCTGTTCTAGCTTCAAAAACAGGAACTAATAAACCTGCTATTTTCTCTACAGACCCAATAGTAAGTTCAAACTTTTTCCCTTCTACACCAGGTACGTTAAACATATTTTTGTAATCTTTTCCTTCAAATCTCTTTAATACTGGTTCGTAACCAATCGTATCAACAATTCTTTTTTCAACAGGAACCATTACTGGTTGCCATTTACTTCCTTTGTTTACTTGTATAACCGTATCTCTAACTTCAGTAATTGCAAATTGTGCAGTATCAATAAACTGTACTAATCCTTCTTGATTATCTGTATAGGTTCCATTAACTTCATAATGAGCTAATTCAGCATCTCTAATGATTTTCAAGTGTTGAATTACCTTTTCATATTTTACTTTTTTGTTTTTGTTAAAATTGATAGGTTTCATTACTCCATCATAAATTTTAAATACTAAAAAGGCACCAAGTGCAACTAGCACTATAGAAACCATCCATCTGAATTTTAATGGTAAATATTTTACTATTAAAAAAGCTAAACCAAAAGCAACAACAACAGCTAAAAGAATATATATAATCATCTTGTATATTTATTTGTTTATTTTACACGTCTCGCAAATCTACAATTTTTTTTTAATGATAAAAACTTTTAGAGACAAATCAATGTATCTTTAACGCTTTAAAACTTTCATGCAAAAAAACGCTTCAGATTTTCATAAAGAGCTTCTTCAAAAGTTCCCATATCTACCAACTTTTAAACAGTCAGAATTATTCTTGTTGTTGGTAGATTTTATTTTTTCTGAAGATAAAAATTCCTTGTTTTTACTGAAGGGCTATGCCGGTACAGGTAAAACTACGACCATCAGTACTTTAGTCAATAATTTATGGAAAGCAGAAAAGAAAGCTGTGTTATTAGCACCTACGGGTAGAGCTGCGAAAGTTATCTCTGTGTATGCTAAAAAACCAGCTTTTACCATTCATAAGAAAATATATTTTCCAAAGAAGCAACAAAACGGTTCTGTAGATTTTATGTTGCAACCAAATAAACATACCAATACTATTTTTATTGTAGATGAAGCTTCTATGATTCCGGATAGACCACAAAATGCAAAACTTTTTGAAAACGGTTCTTTGCTCGATGATTTAATATCTTATGTTTATTCTGGTAAGAATTGCAAACTCATTTTAATTGGTGATACTGCCCAGTTACCACCTGTAAAATTAAGTATCAGTCCAGCTTTAGAAGAAGATCGTTTAGAGATTGATTATCATAAAAATGTCAAAAAAATTGAATTAGACGAAGTAACACGTCAACATGAAAATTCTGGAATCCTAGCCAATGCAACGGTTTTAAGAACCTTAATAGATAATGACAATAGTAACTTTCAATTCGATTTAAAATTTCCAGATATTATTCGTTTAGAAGATGGTTATGATATTGAAGACGCCATTGTAAGTTGTTATGATAACGATGGAGTAGAAGATACTGCTTTTATTGTGCGTTCTAATAAAAGAGCCAATCAATACAATCAGCAAATTCGTTTGAATATCCGTGGACAAGAGAATGAAATTTCTTCCGGAGATTTTGTGATGGTGGTTAAAAATAATTATTACTGGTTACATGAATCTTCCGAAGCGGGGTTTATCGCTAACGGTGATACTTGCGAAGTTTTACGAATTAATGCCATTAAAGAATTGTACGGTTTTCGTTTTGCAGAAGTAGAACTTAGAATGATTGATTATCCCAATCAGCAACCTTTTGAAACGGTGTTGATTTTAGATACCTTAACAAGCGAAACGCCGTCTTTGTCTTATGAAGAATCCAATAAATTATACGAAGCCGTTAGAGAAGACTATGCGCATGAAAAATCGAAATATAAACAATTACTCGCAGTAAAGAAGAATAAATTTTTTAATGCCTTACAAGTGAAATTTTCGTACGCGATTACCTGTCATAAATCTCAAGGAGGACAATGGAAAACTATTTTTATAGAACAACCATATTTACCAGAAGGGCCCTCCAAAGAATATTTGCGTTGGTTGTATACAGCCATTACTAGAGCGCAAGAAAAATTGTATTTAATTGGTTTTAAAGAGGAGTCTTTTGAGGAGGTTTAGTTAAATAAATAACTAAAAAAGATACGTCCATAATTATTTCCATTATCAAAACGTAGCTTAGACATTTTGTTACTATGAAAGTGATAAGCATAGCCAAAATTACATCTCTTGGCAGTAAATTTATAACCAAGCTCTATATCAAAACGAATTACATTTGGCTTGAAGGTAACCGGACTATCATTATTAAATATACTTCCTTGTAAAGTAGCATCATAAGCTACATAAGTTAAAGAGGTTTCATAATATAAAAAAGATTCAATTCCTCTTACATAAGAAGTAGCGTCGTTATTTAAATGGGTATTAAAAGCAATAGAATTTTGAATGGGTTGTAATTCTTTAAAACCAATTCTTCCCATAAGGCCAATACTTGCCTCACTAAAAATAGTTCCTAATCTAAGTTTACTGACAAAATTACTATCAAAATGTTTCGTTTTATTAGTGCCTAAGGCTTTGTAATATTCAGTATCAAAATTAATGGCAACCGTATTTCTAATTTGATATTTCCATCCATCTGGACTTCTAAAATTATAAATAGTATGAATGGCTTCTTGTAATTCTTTTCCGAAAGCACTTTCACCCACTACACCAATTTGCAGTTTCGTTTTTAGAATTTTTTCGTTTTTGTAGACTCTCAATACTCCAACGCTTCCATATAAATAAGCAGCAAAAGGTCTATCATGAAGTGCTACATTGATAACCGTAGATTTATAAGGTGTATAGATTTCATGCCCAATTTGTAATTCAATTATTTTCTTTTCTAAGTTTTTAAAATCTTTAGTTAGGTATCTGTAAGTTAAAAACATACCATTACTATAGTATCTGTCTTTTACTTTAGAAACATACAAATCATTATCAGTCAAAAAACTAAATTCTTTAGAAAATTTTTGTTGAGAGAAAACCGAGATACTTAGAAAAAGTAAAATTGAAAAAAAGAAAAATTTCATGAACACAAATATAATTGTTAATAAAGCAAGAAGTTTTAAAATGTCTTAAAAAAAAGTAATATTTTAGAGGACACTTATTTTTACAAATGGCAGATTCAAAACCTACATTAGAAGCAGCAGATTTTCTCAAATCTGAAACACCAGAAGAATTAATATCTATTTTGAAAGCGAAAGAAATTCCGCATCAAAAGGTTATTGATAATCTTAATTATGAAAAACAATTAAGATACTTACAGATAGAATTGGTAAAGCTACAGCAATGGGTTTTAAAAGAAAATAAAAGAGTTGCCGTTATTTTTGAAGGAAGAGATGCCGCAGGAAAAGGTGGAAATATTAGACGATTTATGGAGCACTTAAATCCTAGATCATCAAGATTAGTCGCTTTAAACAAGCCTACAAGGGTAGAAAAAGGGCAATGGTATTTTCAAAGATATATTAAAGAATTACCAAATCCTGGAGAAATCGTTTTCTTTGATAGAAGCTGGTATAATAGAGCTGTTGTAGAGCCTGTTATGGGTTTTTGTTCAGACCAAGAATACAACGAGTTTTTAGTACAAGTCCCAGAATTTGAACATATGTTGTATGAAGATGGTTTGATTATAATAAAATTCTGGTTATCAATCTCTAAAGAAGAACAATTAAAACGTTTTGATGATAGAAATGCCAATCCTTTAAAAAGATGGAAGTTTAGTCCAGTAGATAAGAAAGGACAACAGTTGTGGGATACTTATACGTATTACAAAGATGAAATGTTTAGCAAAACCCATACGACCTATTGCCCGTGGATGATCATCAAAACAAACAATAAAAAAACGGCAAGATTAGAAGCGATACGCTATGTACTTTCTAAGTTTGATTATGATGAAAAAAAGAAAGCTTCAACAGCCTTAACTCCTGATCCGAATGTTGTAATGCGTTACTATAGATCTAATTTTCAAATTGATTAATTATGGACAAAGAATTAACATCATTAGAAGTTAAAAAATTAAATTCAGGTAAAGCCTTACTAGCACTTTTATCCAACAAAGGCCCTATCAATATTGAAAGGGCGTTGCGTTATGTAGATTATGAGCGCAAGCTTAAAAAATTACAAATAGAAATTATTAAATTACAAACTTGGGCTATAGAAAATGATGAAAGAGTTATCGTTATTTTTCAAGGAAGAGATGCCGCAGGAAAAGGTGGTGCTATTAGAAGGATTACGGAGAGAATTAACCCAAGGCACATTAGGATTGTAGCCTTACCAAAACCTTCTGAAGATGAACAATCTCAATGGTATTTTCAACGGTATATAGAACAATTTCCGAAAGCTGGAGAAATGGTTTTTTTTGATAGAAGTTGGTATAATAGAGCAGTAGTAGAGCCTGTAAATGGATTCTGTACAGATGAAGAATATCAAATCTTTATGGGTCAGGTGAATGATTTTGAAAGAATGATTTTAGAATCGGGAATTCATTTGGTTAAAATTTATATGTCGATCTCTAAAAAAGAACAAGCCAAACGATTTGATGAAATTAAGAGTGATCCATTAAAACAATGGAAAATGTCTCCTGTAGATGAGAGAGCACAAGAACTTTGGGACGATTATACAAAATACAAACAAGCGATGTTTGATATTACAAATACAGAAAAATCTCCTTGGAAAGTGATCAAAGCCAACAGAAAGACAGAAGCCAGAGTCAATGCTATAAATCATATTCTTAAAAGCATTCCTTACGATAAAGACATTAAAATCTAATTATAGAGTTTCTTTTACTTTCTTAAACAGAAAATACATTTCTGCAGCAATTTCTCTACTTGTTTTTAAATAAGTTTCTTCTTGTTTAGGAGAACCATCTGAATGTTTTGGATCTGTGTAGGGCAAATGAAATCTATGAATAGCTTCTGGAATAAAAGGGCAATTTTCATCTGCATTATTACAGGTTGTAATCACTATAAACGGATTCTTATTAACAGCATCATCATAAGTTTTTGAAAAACCTAATAACGATTTTTGCGCTCCCTCAAAAGAAATCTCATATTTTGGATTTGTGTGAGAAAATTCTTCAATAGCAAAAGTAAATCCTACTTCTTTTAAAGTTTCAACCGTATTTCTGTGAAAAGCTGTGACTTCTGTTCCGCCTGATAAAGCATTAATATTTAAGTTGAAATAATTTGCAGCAAAAAATGTCCAAACTTGGCCAAGTTGACTTCTTCTAGAATTATGCGTACAAATAAAATTAACAGCTATTTCATTGTTATTAGAACTATAATTAGCTGCTATAGTAGTAGCAATTTTAGATAAAAGTTCTTTTCTACTACTAGAAATTTCAACATTTTTATGTGAATTTTCAAAGAAAAACCTGGTGTTACTGATATCAGTCTTAATCATCTTCTTACTTTTGCAGCAAAGATAAGACTTCAGATAAAAGTGAAGCATTAAGTAAAGGTTAATAATGTATTTTGAAATTGGAAAGCAAGTAGCGGTTTTAGATGATACTTTAAAAGGTATTATTGTGAGTATTGAAAATCAAATTATTGATATTCAGGATTCTGACGGAATGATTTATCAATACAGTCAAAATGAATTAGTCATTATTGATGAAGATCAATATCAATTATCTAAATATTCAGATATCAATAATTCTCTACTTAATGATAAGATTCAAGATCAGATAAAGAAGTCGAGTAGTTTTAAGAAAGATAAAAATGAAGTGATTCTAGAAGTCGATTTGCATATCAATCAACTAACAAAAAGTACAAAAGGAATGGATAATTTTGACATGCTTTCTCTTCAACTAGATACAGCAAAAATAAAAATTGAATATGCCATTTCTAAACGAATTTCAAAAATTGTATTTATCCATGGAGTAGGAGAAGGAGTTTTAAAAAGCGAACTTCATTACTTATTTGGCAGGTATCCAGTGAGGTTTTATGATGCTTCTTATAAAAAGTATGGATTAGGTGCTACAGAAGTTTATATTTATCAAAACCCAAAGTCATAATTAATAAATACTTTAGCAAGATGAATAAAGTATATTTAGATAATGCAGCTACCACACCAATTGCTCCAGAAGTTATTGATGTAATGCAGCTATCTATGCAAGAGAATTTTGGAAATCCTTCTTCTACGCATCAATTTGGGAGAAAGGCCAAGAATATTGTAGAAAACGCACGAAAAACTATTGCAAAAACCTTTAATATTTCTGCTGCTGAAATTATTTTCACATCAGGAGGAACAGAAGCCGATAATTTAATTTTATACAACGCCATCACCAATCTAGGAGTGAAAAGAATTATTACTTCTAAAATTGAACACCATGCTGTTCTTCATACAGTAGAGTTTTTGCAAAAGAAATATGCTATTGAAGTTGAATATGTGCAAGTAAACTCAAATGGAGACATAAGTATTGATCATTTAGAAGAGTTATTGAAAAATTCTAAAGAGAAGACGCTTGTAAGCCTTATGTATATTAATAATGAAATAGGAAATATTTTACCACTTGAAAAGGTTTGTGAATTATGTGCTACTTATGATGCGTTATTTCATTCAGATACTGTTCAGGCTATTGGTCATTATTCAATTGATTTACAAAAAATACCTGTAGATTTTATCGTAGCAAGCGCACATAAGTTTCACGGCCCAAAAGGAGTAGGTTTCGCCTATTTTAAAAAAGGATTTGGAATTCAACCCATGCTTCATGGTGGCGATCAAGAAAAAGGAGCAAGGTCTAGTACAGAGAATGTGCATAGTATTTTAGGAATGGAAAAAGCGTTAGAAATTGCTTCTAGCACATTAGAGTATGATAAAGAATATATGAATTCTTTAAAGCTCTTTTTTATTGATGAATTGATTAAATTGAATTCAGAAGTCAAATTTAATGGACAATCATCAATCATAGAAAATAGCAGTTGTACTATATTGAATGTTATGCTACCGGTAACAAATGAAATGTTATTGTTTAGTTTAGATTTAAACGGTATTGCTGTTTCTGGCGGAAGTGCATGTCAAAGTGGAAGCAATACAGGCTCACATGTATTATCAGAAATTTTGAAGGAAGAAGATGAAAATTTAACTTCGGTTAGATTCTCTTTCAGTAGAAATACTACCAAAGAAGAATTAAACTATACTTTACAAAAAATAAAAGAGCTACTGTAATGTGGCTCTTTTATTTTCTATTTGATTTAGGAATCTAATTAATCAATGATTACTTTCTTAGTTATTTCTCCTTTATCAGTAGTGATTTTCACAATATAGATTGCAGTAGGAGCTAAGACTTGTAATCTTTGCTCTATACTGTTGTCTAGATTAGCCCAAGTTTTAATTGGTTGCCCAAGAATATTAAAGAGTTCAACTTTTTTGATGGCAGTATTGTTATTATTTCTAATAATAATTTCATCCGTAGTATTATTCATATACACATTAAAGTCTTGGAATAAAGGATTATCATCATTACTTAAAGAGGTTCCGCCAAATAATAGTACAAATCTATCAATGTATTCACCAATAGGTAAATCTAACTGAACAGGATTTTCTAGATTAAATATTCTACCCGTTACAAGATCACCCAAATAAATTTCATAACCGTCCATTTTTTCAGTTTCATCAATCATGATGCTTATTGGCGAGTTTACATCTATATTAATCCCTAGTGGAATTTGTAGGTCAGTACTTAACCCACCAACACCTGCAATAATAAGATTAGCTTCAATTTCTTCGAAATCCCAATAAATATCTGTTGGTTGTCTGTCAAATAAGCTACTATCAAAACTATTATCATAATCAAAAGAATTTCCTTCTTTAAAATTAATTCCTAATTGCCTATGAATTTCAGCATTGCTATTATTCGTATAATCCATACCAATTTTAAAGTTAGGCAAGTCTTCGGTTACATCTTGTTCACCTCTGAAGAAAATATTATCAGTACTACCAGCTCTTTGTGAGTTTTCAAATGTTATCGTTCCTCCCGTTGAAGTTCCTAAGAAAAATCCTTGTCCGACAGCAATAAATTGAGGTGGGGCATTATAGGTTCCCTCACCTAAACCAGCTGTTCCATCAACAACAGAATTTGCAGCAACACCCATTGCAAGATTTCTAACAGAATAACCACCAATATATCCAAATCGACCATGACCTTCTACTTGAGAGGTAGTAGTGGATTCTCCTTGATGTTCCCAGAAATATAATGTACCTTCAATTACATCATCATTGTCATCAATAAATTGTTGAGTATCTATAGCACTTGGGTATGGATTACCTAAAAGAGAATTTGTACCTGGGCCAATTACTTTAGTATAAGTACCATCATTAGGAGAACCAACAAAAGTGAAGTTTTGAGGAGAACGTCCAGTACTCTTCATAATAAATCCTTCAGCTATATTGATATTTCCAGTACTTAATCTTTGAGACCAATTATCTCTTGTAGTACCATTAAAGTAGGAATATATCCACCAAGTAGCTATCGTAATAGGATTGGTCGTTTTTCCATTTAGCGATGCTACAGTGAAGTTATAGTCTTGCCAGTTAATAGCTTGTGCTACTGAATTTTCTGAAGTAGGCGTCGTACCATCAAACATTACTGTAGATGTTGAATAGTTCGTATTACCTAGAGCTGCTGTAACAGGTGAAGACCAGTAATGATATCTATACACACTTGGTACTGTTGCGGCCTGATCTCTATAAATTACTCCATTTCCTTGTACGTTAGATAAACCAGTATGCGATTGTACTAATTGTGCATCATTTATCAATCTAATTTCTCCGTCTAAAATAAAGTCTTCATTAAATTCGATAAATAAGTCACTTCCAACAACCAATTTAGAGTTTTCTTTAACCCATAAACATGCTACATTAGCGCTCTCTGTCATTATAGCATTTGTTAAAGATGCTTCTGCATCGATAACTAATACTTTACCGCCATCAATACCATTAATTAAATCAGTAGAGGGAGCGCCATTAGTACCAGCACCACCCGTCCAAGTTGCTGTATCTCCGTTCCAGAAAATACCTAAAACTTCTGAGTAAGTAAAGTATTTCGTTCCGTTAAAGTTATAATCAGCGACATAGTGTGCCACTCCGTTAATACTTCTTGTAGTTACTGGAATGTGTTTTACATTGGTCGTAAAACCAGAATCATCAGCAATTTTTAAAACGATTACTTCTGATGTTGGAGTTGTAAGAGCTGCATCAATAGTTGATTGAACAGCCGCAATTTCTACAGCACCAATAGTTCCAGTTTCTACAATCTTCCAGACTCTATCTAATTGTAATTCACTTTCACAAAGAAGTGTAACAGAAGAAGTATTGGTATTGTTAGCAACAGAGCCATTGTGACCCCACATTAAAAAAGAGCCGTCACCACTAATTGTATTGCTATTGCTCCCATTATTAGCTGCTATAGAACCTAAACCAATAGTAACCAAAGAACTCGTATTAATAGATTTTGATTGTTTTTGATTTAAGAATTTTCCATCATCTCTACCAATCCCTGCTACATCATTATGATAGGTAGAATTGGCAGTTTCATCCCAAACAATAATATCTGGAGTTCCTCCAATCACATAATCACCTTCATCAATGGTAGCATCATTATCTGTTTGATCTAAGGTAATACCATATTTGATTGCTAAATACGACTGTATTTGTTGTTGTTCTATACTAGTAGGAACGGTATTAAATACCATTATTTCTGCAATTTGTCCATTAAAGAAATTAGCTCCATTTTCGTCAGAACCAATAAAAGAAGAGCTGTTATTAGAAGTAAAAGTTACTCCATTACCTGTATTATTAGTTGCTATTTGCAATCCATCTCTATAGATGGCTTTGTTGGTGCCTGATGGAGTAGCAGTTGATGAACTAGAACCACCATTCCATAAATTGAATACATTGGCTGTTCCGCCCCAAGCAGAGGTTAACGTAGTTCCTGTACCATTATTCAATGATAATAAGCTTCCAGTTGTTGGAGCTTGGAATTCTACTGTTCCGCCAGTAACGGCATTCCCAAAGATAAATGAAGCATTGGTTGCAGAGTTAGATTCACTTACTGCATAAATCCAAACATCATTATTAATCACTCCATTTCCAAATATACCTCCACCAGCAATTTCTAAATCATGGTTAGAAGCTTCTGTAAATTGTAAGGTAGGATTAAAGTTTAATCCATCAAAAGCGATACCATCTCCTAGTTTTGCTGGACCTGTTCCAGTGTTGGTTGCGTTGAATAATGAACCAGATTGATCTGCCCAATTACTAACTTCTCCAACACCGGTTACACCAATATCTGCTCGTAGCCATAAAATGTTACCTAGCACACTTGGCGGAGCTCTATCATCATCAATATCACGGTAATCTACATCATTGTATTCTGCAGCATCGGGTTGTGTTCCATCGGCAGTATTTACATCAGAATCTAAATCTGGTAAATCTGTTGCGGGATCATTGATGTCATCATTTACATCTTGGTCATTTAAAACACCTTCAAAGGCATCATCATAACCATCGCCATCGGTATCTGTTCCTAGTAAAGCATTTGCATTTCCGTTTTCCAAGATATCAAATGTTCCATCACCGTCAGAATCTGTATCTACATAATCTGGATTAACATCTGTATTGTTTCCTGTGATATTGTCTGTATTGACAGCAATTAAACCAATAGAAGCTGCTGTAGAAATATCATTTGTATTGGCATCATAGTTATCATCTAGTCCATCACCATCATTATCTGTAATTCCTATACCTATTCCTGATGGAGCAATATATCCAATGGTTAATTGTGCTTCTATATTGTCTGGAATACCATCATCATCAGAATCAATATCTAAACTGTTTGGAATTCCGTCACCATCTGCATCTGCAAGAGCATCTTCATTGATGTCTAAAATTCCATCGTTATCATCATCGATATCATCTTCATTACCAACTCCATCACCATCCGTATCAATAAAAATTGAATCATCTCTGTAATCCACATCACCTGTACTTCCTCCATCTCCATCGGCATCAAGTAGGTCGTTGACAGGATCATCTATTTCATCATTTACATCATAGCTTTCACCAGATGTTGCATCTGAACCTTCCCAGGTGTCTAAAAGTCCATCACCATCAGCATCTCCGAATCCACCATTTGGCGTAATGCCACTTTCATTTTCATCTAAAATTGTATCTCCATCTGCATCTGTATCTCTATAATCATCGTCTTCGGTTCCGTCGGTATCTACTGGATCTAGACCTGTTGCAGTGAACGTATCGTTGTTTTCGTATGCTTCATCTACACCATTTAAACCAACATTGCCTGTTGGTGCTGTGTAACCAGTTGTAGTTTGTGCTTCTACATTGTCTGGAATTCCATCATTATCAGAATCGATGTCTAAATAATCGGGTGTTATTACAGTCTCTGTTGCAACATCTGTATTTACTGGAGTTGCAGTTCCGTTAGAGCCAGAAGCGCCACTGCTCGGTGTTGCATCAAAATTATCATCAAGACCATCGTTATCTGCATCTAATCCTGATATGGTAATGGGGTTTGTTGTAGATTGTGATTCAATAATGTCTAAAATTCCATCACCGTCTGAGTCTTGGTCTAAAGAATTTTGGATTCCATCACCATCAAAATCACAAACTGTAGTTGCTTCAAAAGCAATTCTTGTTGCAGACCAGGCTTCTAGACTGGTATATCTTGCTGCATCTAATAAACCTTCATAGAATCCTGATATACCCGCTGATGATGTTCCTCCAATAAGCCCACCTAAACCACCGTCGTCTCCATGACTTGGGATGGTTATAAATGCTGCTGTAGTTGTTGCAGAAGGAACACCATCTAAGTAAACGGTTAAATCACCAGCAGCAAAGGTATATGCCACATGATGCCACTCGCTATCTAATGATAATGTAGTTTGGTGTGTTACATTGGTTTGAGTTCCGGCACCACCACTTCTTGCAGAAACTGTTAGTGTATTGTTATTTAACCATAAGGTAACTCCGTTGGTTCCTCCACCTTCCTCGTAAATAATACGATCTCCAGTTAAGGAAGAAGGTAGAATCCATGCAGAAAAGCTAATGTTTGAGTAGGTAGCTTCCATAAAACCTCCATCTTGACTATATCTAATAAGGTCAGTAGTTCCGTTAAAGTTTGCTGAATGTGTTCCTTGTATAGCAGTAGTAGAAAATGCAGGAGCAGTTCCTACTCCAATTCTTTCGTTATTTCCATTTCCAGAAACATCATTGGTGTTATTGTCTAAAGACCAATAGGCTTGTGGAGTAGCATCAAATTGAACAGTTGGGTTATCACATGTGTTTTCTAAAGTATCTAAAATTCCATCGTTATCATCATCAATATCAATGCTATCAACGATTCCATCACCATCAGTATCTTGTCCAACTAGTGTATCTCTATAATCTACATCTCCACCAGTACTTACATCAGTATCAACATCAATTAGTCCAGCTACTTCAGGGTCATTAATATTGTCGTTTACATCAAATAATCCGCCAGTTGTATCTACGTTATCATATCCATCATCTAAACCATCTCCATCGGCATCGACACCCACAAAAGCAGGAGTTCCGGTTCTACCTTCAGCGTCGTCATTGGTTCCATCACCATCTGAGTCAACATCTCTGTAATCTGGTTGTGCATCACCATCAGTATTGATAAGTGTTGTTGCTAATCCAGTAGATGCATAACTATCTGTAAAATCATAAGCATTGTCTAAACCGTTGGCTCCAGGAACTCCATTTGGAGCCATATATCCTATGGTACTTTGTGCTTCTATATTGTCTGGAATTCCATCGTTATCTGAATCAATATCTAAATAATCAGGAATGGTATCTGAATTCGTTAGTGCACCATCTGTATTGATCCATTCCGACGGATTGATTCCGTCTGAATTAGCAGCACCTCCCAAATCATCATCATAAGCATCATCCAATCCATCCCCATCAGAATCTACACCAGATTTTGGTGTATATCCAGCAGTAGATTGTGCTTCATAATTGTCTGGAATTCCGTCATTATCAGAATCGATGTCTAGATCGTCTGTAATTCCGTCGCCGTCTGTATCTACTGGGCTACAAATATTAAAAGAGGCATATTCTAAATAATCTATATTGATTCTGCTTGAAACTCTTTCAGTCATTCCGATTCGAATATGAGTTGCATCTGTAGCTAAAGTATAATTGACAATAAATTGCGTGTTACCAAATCCTGTAAAATTCTGATTTGGAGTTGGGTTTTGTGTTGAATTATAAGATACATCCCAATTATTCGAAGTATTGTTACCTGCTGCATCTGATTGTTGAAATAAAAGTCTTTTTGCTGTATTATTAGAAGCAGTAGTAGTAATTGTAATTACTGTACCAGCAGGTACAATAGCATTAGCAGCTCTTAATTGTAACACTAACACATCTGCGGTATTATTAAAACGTGCTCCTTGTTGTCCTCCAGTAACACCATCTAAAATTTCTGTTTCTCGTGAGACACCAACATCTAGTGTTATTGCATTTGGTCCTCCAGCAGGAAAAACAGCAATACTACATTCATTTACATCTAAAATTCCATCATCGTCATCGTCAATATCGACTAAATCTGGAATTCCATCGCCATCAGAATCTAAACCAGTGACTGCATCACGATAATCAACATTTCCACCTGAATTGACATCAGAATCTACATCGGGTAAATCAGTAGAAGGTGTATCGATGTTGTCATTAACATCATAATTGACATTGTCTGCGTCGAAGTTGTTGTCTAATCCATCACCATCATTATCTGAGCCACTAAGTACATTTCCTTCTCCGTTTTCATTGATATCTGTGGTTCCATCTGCATCAGAATCTGTATCTCTATAATCTGGTGTTCCGTCTAAATCTGTGTCTCTTATGGTAATTCCGGTTGGGGTATAAGTATCTACATTTTCATAAGCAGTATATACACCATTTTTTCCAACATTTCCTGTTGGTGCGATATAGCCTAAAGTTGTTTGTGCTTCTACGTTGTCTGGGATTCCGTCATTGTCTGAATCAATATCTAAATAATCTGCACCAAAGGTTCCATCAGTATTTTGAGGATTATTTAATGGAGTTCCGCTATCTACTGCAGTTTCATAGTTATCATAATAACCATTAGCACCAACACTTCCAGAGGGAGCTGTATAACCAGCTGAGGTTTGGAATTCTACATTGTCTAAAATTCCGTCGTTGTCTGAGTCTAAATCTAAGTGGTTTGGGATTCCGTCTCCATCAAAATCATAAGCATCGGGTAAACCGTCTGAGTTTGCGTCTGAATAATTGGTAAAACCTTGATTACCGTCACCAGCAGTGTTATCAAAAACATCTAAGTAATTAGGAATTCCATCTCCATCTTCATCTGCATTTGGAGCAAATCCTCCACTTTCTGTAATATCTAATATTCCATCATTATCATCATCAATATCATCATCGTCAGCAATTCCATCGCCATCTGTATCTAAAATTTCAAGTGCATTTACAGAATCTACTGCAAAATGAATAACTTCTAATAAGTTGTAATTATTAACGTTACCATCATACCCACTATCTGCGCCAGGAAAAATAGTTATTGCTTCTGTTGTGTTTTGTGCAACAAAAATTAAAGATACAGTTAACCATTGGTTTTGTGCTTCTACAGGAACATTTATTGTTCTTCTATCATTTGAACCGATTTGTATGTCAAACTCTTCTATGTATACACCAGCATAAGGTTGATTTCCCCCAGTAGGTTGATTAGGTATAGCGTCTGTAATATCTTGTAAAACAAAATCTGCATCACCATTAGCTAATGTTCTAGCAGTCATAATATGAAAAACTAATTTGTAAGTTGTATTAACCACTAAACCTTCCATGTTTGCTGTTACATTTTCTTCAAAATTACCAGAAGGACCTACATCACGAAGTGTTATCCATCGGTTATTAGTTTGGTTAGTTGGAGGAAGAGGAAGAGCTGCCGCGTTTACACCATCTATAGTCCATTGTGCTCCTGCACCGATAGTTCCAAAACCACCAGCACGAATTCTATCAGAAATATCTGGTGTACCATCTAAATTAGCATTTGCTTCTTGCCATCCTGTAGGATTACAGTCTCCACAAATATTATTAGAAGTTCCAGTACCTGAAATGGTTTGTGCTTGAGTGTTTTGTGTTATAAATAAACAAAAAAGAAGTGTAATTGTAAATGTCGAAATTTTCAAAAAGTTTTTAACTTTTTGAAAATAAGATGATAAGTTCATCATTAGTTTAGGGATATTCATCATTGTTATTATTAGGGGGACTAGCTCGCAAAGATATAAATAAACAGTTTAATTTAATTTATCTTTTATAAATAACTTTTCTACAATGTTTTGTTAAAAACTTCTCTTTTAATCTTTTAAAGAGAAGTTTCTTATGATTACCAAATAAAAAAAGCTACTATTAAATTAAAAATAGTAGCTTTTTTTTACTTCAGGTTTTTTATCTAAAGAGTAATATTTTTTTACTTATTTCTTTTGAGTCAGTAGAGATTTTTACAATATAAACACCTTCTTTTAAAGAGTTTACAGATAGTCTACTGCTTAAGTTATCTTCTAGGTTAGACCAATGTTTTACTTCTTGCCCTAAAATATTAAATAACTCAATTTTTTTAATAGTTAGGTTGTTTTTATTGACAATCACTATTTCTTTTGCGTTGTTATCTGCATAGATATTAAAGCCGTCTTGTATAATGTTATCTCCTGTACTAAGCGATGATTCTCCAAAAACGATGACAAATCTATCAATATAGTTTCCAGCGATTAGATTAAGAGTAGCCTTATTATCATCATTAATTTGATAAATTATATTTGTGACATTATCTTTCAGAAAAACATCTCTATTAATGTTTTGCCATTCATCTATAGCAATTTCGAATTCTCCATCAAATTCAATTTGAATTGCAATAGGAACTTCTAAATCATTGGTTAATTCTTCTACACCTGCAATAACATACTTAGCTTCAGATCCTGGAAATTGCCAATAGATATCTGTTCCGCTGAGATCAAATAAATAAGAATCATAACCTTTATCGAAATCAAATGAGTTATTTTGTTTAAACGATATTCCTATCTGACGATGAAGTTCTATATTATCTGCATTCATATAATCCATCCCTAACTTTATGATAGGTAAGAGGTTTTGTGTATTACTTTCGTTAGTTGAGTTTCTAAAGAAAGTAGAGTTATCGCCTTCTAATTTATGTTCTCTTTGGCTATTATTAAATATGATATTTCCACCATCATTGTCTCCAGTGACAAAGAAACCTTGCCCTATAGGGATATAATTTTCTGGCGCTTTATAAACTCCATCACCTATAGAAGGTGTCCCATCATTTGAATTATCATTGGATGCCACTTCGTTTGCAGAGACTCCCATGGCAATATTTCTAGTGGCATAACCACCAACATAACCATTATAGTTATGACCAGCTGTTCCGGTAGCATTTTCTTCATCTACATGTTCCCAAAAATATAAGGTACCATAAATTGTATTGATATTATCTTCAATGAATTTTTTTGAACTAATAGCAGAAGCATATGGGTTTCCTACTAAATAGGCTTCACTACCTCCAATGGCGGTAGTTAATGTTCCGTCTTTAGGTGTTCCTACAAAAGTATAATTTTGAGGTCTTCCAGGGCCTTTAAATATAAAACCATCTGTTTGTGGAATAACTCCTGTACTCAATTTTTGTGTCCAACCAGATCTTCCTCCGCCTGTACTTGCATAGGTGTAGATCCAGTAATGTGCAATATTAATTGGTGTTCCAATACTACCATTGTATCCGCTAATAAAATTAATATCAACAGCATTTGAACTAGATGATGTAGGAATTGTACCATCTTTTAGTACATCAGCAACTCTATAGGTAGTAGCTCCTATGGTGTTTACAGGTGAACTTAGATAATTGTATCTGTAAATGTTAGGAACCTCAGAATTCTGATCTACGTATAGTTTTCCTAAACCGTTTATTTGCTCAGTTGTTTTATGAGTTTGGACTAAATGTGAGCCACCAGCTAATCTGATTTCATCATTAGCTGTGGTTAATGTAATATCATTGGTAACTACCAGAAGATTGTCGGTAACGGTAAGCTTACTTCCATTATTAACCGCCAGTTTTCTGGCGCTTAGTCTAGCAGTTGATTGTGTGAAATTTTGATTTACAATAACTTCTCTTGATCTGTCTGGATATCCATTATCCCAGTCAGATGCTGTAGTAGTTGTCGGTCCAACTCTGTGAAGCCCTAATCCATTATTAGCATTCGCATTTGGAGAATGAACTTCTGAAAGTAGAGGATCGTGAGGATGTCTTTGGGGACCACCTTGATCTAAATCTCTGTAAGGATCTAATGTGTCGTCTACAAAAGCAACCCAATCAGCAGCATGATAAACTTTACTTACTGTGGTTGCATTATCTATTCTAACATAACTAGTATTGTCTGCAAAACGAGAAGCGATATCGTATCTGTTATCCCATGTAGTATTATTAGTAGTTTTAGCTAAAACGATAATATCATTATCACCTGCATAATCTGTAATACCGCTTATTGTAGTTTCTAAAGGGTTAGAGATGATAGAGATTCCAGTTAATGAACCAGTTTTTAACAAAGCCGATTGGCCTGGAGCTAAAGCACCTGGTATTGTATAAGTAGAAGAAACATCTTTTCCAGATTGGCTACCTGTGGTATTGCTATATAGAGATACTCTAATTTTACTTGCGGGTATTGTATATTCACTATCAGTAGTAATATTGGTAACTTCAATAACTCTTCCTAGTGAAGAATGGTAAATTTGAGTAATCATTGCGTCTCCAACGGTACAATAGTCAGACTGAGAGCCTACAAGTCTACTAGTTCCTGCGCCTTGTCCTGTTGCAACTACAAGAGGTATCCCATAAGTATTATCCTCTACCAAACTTACGCCCCCTAACAATCTATTGTTTGCGTTTAAGTCATATTTGGTGAAAGTACCATTTGTTCCTTCTATGGCATCAGGACAGCCATCACCATCGCTATCTAAATCATACTGATCTATAATACCATCTAAATCGATGTCAAAACGATCATCTACACCATCACCATTAATATCATTAGCGCCATAATAATCAGGATCTAAATAATTAAATATCCCATCTACATCTGAATCTAAAAGTGGATTTATACCACCGTTTTCTATAATATCTGGAATACCATCATTATCATCATCCAAATCTTGTGTATCTAAAATAGTATCTCCATCAGTATCAATACCACCAACGGCATCTCTCCAATCTACATCACCTCCTAAGTTTACATCACCATCATCATCTGGGAAGTTGTCTGCTTGAGTGTCATCAAAGAATCCGTTTACATCTGTGTAAGTTCCGTTAGAGTAGGCATTGTCTAGACCGTTTGCTCCAATAACTCCGGATAAAAATATACCACCTTCAAGGGTGTCGTTTCCTGTTTTGTTGTCTGAGTTTAAATCTAAGTAATCTGGATTGTCTGTTAAATCTGTATTTACCGGATCTATGAATGTTCCTCCATTGGATGCGTCATATACATCATTAACACCGTTATTATTTGTATCTGCAAAAGTTCCAGCTGGGATATATCCTAAAGTTGTTTGAGCTTCTATATTATCTGGTATTCCATCTCCATCAGAATCTAAATCAAATTGATTAATAATACCATCTAAGTCTGGATCAAATCGATCATCAACACCATCTGTATTTGTATCTACAAATCCTACTGTGTCTGAATCTAAATAATCAAAAGTACCGTCATTATCTGTATCTAGAAAAGGATCATCATTATCTCCAATTTCTACAGTGTCTAAAATTCCATCGTTGTCATCATCTAAATCTACATCGTCTAAAATTCCATCGCCATCGGTATCTGCACCAACTTGATCATCTCTCCAATCCACATCACCACCACCATTTACGTCGCCATCTGCATCTGGGAAATTATCTTGTTGTGTATTGTCATATATTCCATTGACATCAGTATAAGCATCTCCATTGTCAAGAGAAGAATGTAAACCATTATTACCTGGCACAACATTATCTATTCTACCATTAATGTCAGCAATAAGACCAGAACCAGATTCTACAATATCAAAATCGCCTTCGTTATCGGAATCTAAATCTAAATAATCGGGTTCTGAATCATTGTCTGTATTTACAGGAGTTAATCCATTTCCGTAAGCAATGTCAATACCAACGGAACTAAATGCTCCACTTGGAGCAATGTAGCCTTGTGTGGTTTGTGCTTCTATATTATCTGGAATCCCATCATTATCAGAATCTAAATCCCAATAATCTGGCACTCCATCTCCATCAGTATCTGTAGCGCCAGTCGGTACGCAAGTGGCTTCGGTAAAAACGATTTCTTCTATCCATGGATCCCAAACAATTTGTGATCCAGCTATCCAAAAAAGACGATAATATAAATATTGAGTAGTATTTGAGCTCAAATCAAAAATTTCTTCAACATTAGTCAGTTCTACCCCTGTGAGTGCACGTTGTGCTTGAGTTGTTGCGCCGGTGATATCTGTCCAATTTGTATCATCATTAGATCCTTGCCATTTATATTGGACACCAGCATCTATAAATGAATTCTGATTTCCGTCAAATTGGAGTAAAATCTTTATTTCTGATAATTGGATGATTTGATCAAACTGTATCTTAAATATTTCAGGCTTCTGATTATCATATGCTTGATTGTTATCGAAATAATAGTTTTGTTGTACCAAAGTACCATCATGCAATGTTGCTATATTACCTACAAAGCCTAAATCGGTAGTTACAGCAAAAATATCCCCACCTGTAACGCAAGCTGTACCTTCCCCCTCGACTGTATCTAGAATACCATCGTTGTCATCATCTAAATCTATGCTGTCTGCTATTAAATCTCCATCTCTATCATCGATACAAGTAGGTATTAATTCAACAGCTTCAATATATTCTACATCTCCTTTACCATTTCTACCAGTACCTAGTTGTGTAAAGCGAATAAATCGCCAATTACTTGTTGCTGTATAGGTATTTGATCCAAAACTTGTTGTGGTTACAGTTCCTAAATCTTGAACAATAGTAGTTCCATCAGCTGCAAGTAATTCAATTTGAATTTCACTATCATTTTTCATGTCATTATAAAAAACTGTAAAATCTGAATTTGCTGGTGCGTCAGAACTTAAGCCTAAAGTTAAATCTTCTCCTTCATCTATTTCTGCATGAGTTCCAGGTGTTGAACCTGTGGCATTATTAAGGTCTTTTGCACTACCAGAAGCTGAAACAGCATTTACAATACTTGATGTTTGACCTACCGATTGAAACTGCCCAGTACAATTAAGTCCTGCAGGATCTGCTTGTACGGTTATTGTAATGGTTGCAATATTACTTACTAATGCAGTTTCATCAGAAACACGATACGTTAATTGAGTTGTAACTTGACCGGTAAAACCAGTTTCTGGAATAAAAGTAATGCTTCCATTTCCGTTATCTATAAAAGTTCCTTCACCAGCAACTATCAATTGATTGTTTGTAAAACCTGGTGTTAAGATTTCAAAAGTTGCAGGATCTATGTCGTCGTTGGGATCGGTGTCGTTAGTTAACGCATTAAAAGTAATGCTATTAGAAGAAAAAACAGTTTTAGAGTCATCTACTGCCGTAGGAGCAGAATCTGGTGCTACGATTGTAATATTCCATTTTAATAATGATTTTCTATTACATCTATCTGTTGCTATTGCAGAAATAACACAAATGGTTTCTTCGTTTACAATTGGTGCTGTATAATTTGGTTGTCCTGTTAATTCGTCTACAAATAAACCACCACAAGTATCTACCCATTGATAATCTATGTTGGTGTCATCAAAAGCAACACCTTCAACATTAAAATCTAAAGCTTCACCACCTTCTAAAACAACGGGAATATCAATAGAATTATCTAAAAATCTTGGTGCTTTATTTTGAGGCGCATCAAAAGAGAAATTTAAAAAAGCTCTGATGGCTGCAATATTTTCCTCAGCTGTTCCATTGTCTAATCTATGTCCACCTTCATACATTACCTGTCCTGCATCTGGGTCACCAAATGCATACCCATAAGCAATCATTGCAGCTCTTCCTTTGTCTGTAAAGTCTGTTATATCATTTTGATTAGGATCCCAAGCAGCAATTTTTGTGGTTGGTCTCCAACCACCTCCTGTATTAGGAATAAAAATTTGTTCTGATCCACCTTCATGAGCGCCATAGGTAGTTCCCATAAATTGCATAAAAGGGTCTCTCGGAAATGCTGTTTGGTATTGTGCGGTAGTACCAGATGCATCATCATGATCTCCAAAGTTTATTAATCCAAAACCATCTTGTTCAGGATTATTAACTGTTGGAGGAGGTACTGGGTCTAATGATAAAAAGTTAGTTCTTATAGATGAATTATTTGGATCAGATAAGGCTTCTAAAACAGATACTGCATGACAACCCGACCAAACCCAACCTTGATTACCTCCATTGGCTTCTGAGTTTGTAAAGTTTAGTAAGGGAGCACCATGATCTGTCCATGTTGGATCTGCGTGAGGAAGAATAAATAAATCATCACATTCATCCAATTCTGTAGGTAGAGCAACAGTGTAGGAAGTTTGTGGTATTCCAGCAGCTACTAGATATGGAATTGCGATCGCTTCATTGTCTGTATCGATAACCCAATTAGCAAAAAACTGTAAGTCTTTTAATAAAGGGACCAATAAAGTGGTTTGAGTTGTATAGGTAACAACACCTTGTGCTTCCCAGACAGCTACTTCTGCTAATACACCTGCTGTAATATATTCTTTTCTAATGATAAATGTACCCCCTTTAAAGTCTCTACCATCAACAGTGAAATCTACTCCATCTTTAACTTTGTTTGGATTTACAGACCATACAATTGGTGTGAAATAATCATTGATTAAAGAAAAAACTAGTCCATAAGGCTTTAGAGCATTTCCTTCTGTTTGCGGAACAACCCCCATGTCTATAACAATAGAACCAGCTTGAATAATTTCTGTTTGAGAGTTACTATTTATAGATTGTAAGAAAAATAATATTGAAAGAATAATTATTTTTTTTGTCGATAATAAATGAACTCTAAGAGAGTGTTTTTGTATTGTTTTTCCCATCATAATTTTTTATTAAAAAAAATATACTTTTTAGCGGGGGAACTAAATCTTTTAAAATTAGTTTTTTACTAGCCGTTGCTAGTTATAGTGGGGGAGTCTTACAACTGTCTCTTATACACATCTGACGCTGCCGACGATCTACTCTCTGTAGATCTCG
>CAJXRR010000017.1 GCA_913060575.1 uncultured Flavobacterium sp. | reverse complement strand
TCGTCGGCAGCGTCAGATGTGTATAAGAGACAGATGTTTTATCATAATTATCCACAACTTGAATAATAAGCTTCACTGCTTCGTAATAGAAATCTTGATTTATATTTTCAAAAGTATCTGTGTCTTTGTGGTAATCTTTATGATCTTCTACACCAAAATAGATAAACGGAATTTGTCTTTTGTGAAAACTTCTGTGATCGGAAGAGAATGTCCAATCATCTTGTTCTTTATTAGTAGGATCATCATGCCCTAAAGTCAAATTAATTGGTGAATTTAAATTTTGCAATTGATTTTTTAATTGTGGATAGTGATAAATACCCGAAGCATTTAGTTGTAAAGAATCATTATGAGCAATCATATCCATATTGATATTTAAAGCTATTTTTTCTTTTGCACCTTTAAAATTTGCTACAAAATATTCTGAACCATGCATTCCTACTTCTTCTGCATCTACAGCAGCAAAAATTAAAGTGTGTTTAGGAGTATTCTTTTTAAAATATTCGGCAATTGCAAACAAAGCAACTGTTCCGGATGCATCATCATCTGCACCATTATATATTTTTCCATTACGAATTCCGAGATGATCTAAATGAGCAGAAATGACGATTGACTTATCAGATGTTCCTTTAATTAATCCAATCACATTTCCACCAACTACAGTCGTATCACCAACATTCGACAAATCTTTTTTAGCATCTTTTATTGGAAACAAACGTTGTCTCCATCTTCCTGAAAATGTATGTTCAAATTGTTGAATATAACTACTATCTGAATAGGTGTTTAACCCCAATTCTTTAAATTTATTGGCGACATATTGTTGTGTTTTATAATTCCCTGGTTTAGAAAAACCACGACCTTCATAAGCATCGCTAGACATTTCTTTTAAGTTGGCTAATAAAGTTTCTTTATGAACAGTGATTTCTTCTCTAGTCTGACAAGACGAGAAAGAAAAAGTGGCAATTAAAATTGATGCTATTAAAATTCTAAGTTTCATAAAAATTTGATTTAAGCGCTAAAAATACATCTTAATATCGAACCATAAAAAAAACCGTCAAATTCATGACGGTTTTAAACAAACAACTAAATTCTAAAACCTATTAAGTTTAAGAAAGTTTTAAATATTGTTAGAAACAGTAGCTGTTTTCAGCTTTTACTTTCTCAGCAATTTCATTTCTTAAAGCAACCACATTTGGTTGATTCGTATATTTTGTAAAACGTTTTAATCCCATTAACATCATACGTTGTTCATCACCTTCAGCAAAAGAAACTACTCCTTCTTTTCCGTTTTTTATGACTACATCAACTGCATTGTATAGATATAATTTCGCCATTGCAATTTGACCAGCTTGTTTAGCTTCTCCAAAACGCTTCACATTTTTCTCAGTTCTTAAAATGGTAGATTCAGCCATATAAATCTCGATTAAGATATTAGAGGCAGCCATCAATAATTGTTGATGTTTGTCTAAATCTGGACCAAATTTTTGAACTGCAGAACCTGCTACCATTAAGAATACTTTTTTCAACTTGGTAATCATTTCTTTTTCTTCAGCAAATAAAACTGAATAATCTGGTGTATCAAAAGTAGGGATTCCCATTAATTCGTCAGCAACTTTCATCGCTGGATTTAATAGATCAACATGACCTTTCATCGCTTTCTTTACTAACATTCCAACTGATAACATTCTGTTAATTTCATTAGTTCCCTCATAAATTCTAGCGATACGAGCATCTCTCCAAGCAGACTCCATTGGAGTTTCTTCAGAGAATCCCATTCCACCAAAAATTTGAATTCCTTCATCTGCACAATTCTGTACATCTTCAGAAACGGCTACTTTCAAAATAGAACATTCAATAGCATATTCTTCCACACCTTTTAATTCAGCATCACTATGAGAATTTCCAGCAGCCAAACGAGCTTCAATTCTATCTTCAATGTTTTTTGCAGCTCTATAGCTTGCTGATTCACCAGCATAACAACTAGTCGCCATTTCTGCTAATTTTGCTTTAATAGCTCCAAAATCTGCAATTGGTGTTTTAAATTGTTTACGCTCTGTTGCATATTGTACAGCATAATCGATTACTCTTCTTTGAGAATCTAAACAAGCTGCAGCCAATTTAATGCGACCAACATTTAAAGCATTCATGGCGATTTTAAATCCACCACCTCTTTCAGATAGCATGTTTTCAGCAGATACCAAGGTGTCGCTAAAGAAAACTTGACGTGTAGATGAAGAACGAATTCCTAATTTATGTTCTTCTTCACCCATAGTAATTCCATTGCTTGCATCATTTTCTACGATAAAACCAGTAATGTTTTTATCATCACCAATACGAGCGAATACTATCATGATATCACAAAAACCTGCATTAGAAATCCACATTTTTTGCCCGTTAATCTTGTATGATTTTCCGTCTTCTGTTAAAGTAGCGGTAGTTTTTCCAGAATTTGCATCAGAACCCGCTGTTGGCTCAGTCAAACAGTAAGCTCCCATCCATTCACCAGTCGCTAATTTTGGAACGTATTTTTGTTTCTGTGCCTCGTTTCCGTATAAAGTAATTGGCATAGTTCCAATTCCTGTGTGTGCTCCAAAAGCAGTACTAAAAGAACCTGTTCCACTAGAAATGTATTCACAAACTAACATGGTAGAAACAAACCCCATTCCTAGTCCACCATATTCTTCAGGAACTGCAACACCCAAGAAACCAAGCTCTCCAGCTTTTTTCATTACCTCTTCGGTTAAAGCGAAGTCTTTTTTCTCGAAACGATCTTTATGAGGAATGATCTCACGATCATTGAATTCCTTCACGGCATCTCTCATCATTTCTTGTTCTTCTGAAAAATCTTCAGGTGTGAAGATGTCTTCACATTTTGTTTCTTTTACTAAGAATTGTCCTCCACGTAAAATTTCTGTTTTTTGTGCTTCTGTATTCATAATATTCTTGTTTTAGAAAAGAGAAAATAGAGTGTAGAACATAGACTTAACAGTCAAGTCCGTTTTGAAAACTCATAGTCATTCTCTGAAATTCTTCAATTTCTCCTTCCAACTCGGTTAATGTATTTTGATTTATATATTTTCTATGATAAGCTATTAAAAGTTGTGTTGCTAATTCAAAAGAGGATCCAAGAGAGATATTCAAATAATTACTAAAGGATTTGTTACTTTTTGCTGAACCTTCTGCAATATTACTTGGTATTGATATGGAACATCTACTCATTTGAGAAGACAAATCATATCTTTCATGGTTTGGGAATTTATCAATCAGATCAGAAATACTAAAAGAGATTTTTAATCCTAGTTTCCAGATTTTTAAATTCTTATAATTATGACGCTTTTTAGCACACATATCTTTTTTCTATGTTCTCTCTTCTTTATTCTTTTTTAACTTAGGAATTCAAAAATCCCAGCAGCACCTTGACCAGTTCCTACACACATCGTTACCATTCCGTATTTGTTTTTCATATTACGCTTACGCATCTCATCAAATAACTGAACAGATAATTTTGCTCCAGTACATCCTAAAGGATGACCTAAGGCAATTGCCCCACCATTAACATTAATAATGTCTTTATTTAGATCTAATTCACGAATTACGGCTAATGATTGAGAAGCAAATGCTTCATTTAATTCGATTAAGTCGATATCGCTTTGTTTTAATCCTGCTTGCTTTAATGCTTTCGGAATGGCAGCTACAGGTCCAATTCCCATAATTCTAGGTTCAACTCCCGCCGCAGCATAGTTGACCATTCTTGCGATCGGTTCGATGTTTAGTTCTTTTACCATGTCTTCGCTCATCACCATTACAAAAGCAGCACCGTCACTCATTTGAGAAGAATTTCCAGCGGTTACACTTCCTCCTGCGGCAAAAACTGCACGTAAACTTGCTAATGCTTCCTTGCTTGTTCCTGCTCTTGGCCCTTCATCTTTTGTAACTGTGTAGCTTTTAGTTGCTTTTTTTCCGTTTGCATCTAAGTAGGTTTGATCTACGGTAATTGGCGCAATTTGATCTTGAAAACGATTTTCTGCTTGCGCTCTTAAAGCTTTCATATGTGAATGATATGCAAATTCGTCTTGATCTTCTCTAGATACTTTGAATTGATTCGCAACTGCTTCTGCAGTATTTCCCATTCCCCAGTAATAATCTTCATGACCTGCTTTTACAGTATCATAATTTAATTCAGGTTTGTAACCAGTCATTGGAACTGCGCTCATGCTTTCTGCACCACCAGCAATGATACAATCAGCCATTCCAGCTTGAATCTTTGCAGTTGCCATTGCAATCGTTTCTACTCCAGAAGAACAAAAACGGTTTACGGTAACACCAGGAACATCAACACTTTCTAATCCCATTAATGAAATTAAACGAGCCATGTTTAAACCTTGAGAACCTTCTGGCATTGCATTTCCAACAATGACATCATCAATTCTTTTTACATCTAATTGAGGTAAATCTTTCATCATATGCTGAATAGTTTCAGCAGCTAATTCATCTGTTCTTTTAAATCTGAACAATCCTTTTGGAGCTTTTCCAACGGCTGTTCTGTATCCTTTTACTATATATGCTGTTTTCATAATATTTAGTTTTTAGTGCTTAGTTTTTAGTTGTTAGTGCTTCTCAGTGTGTTTAACTAATCACTAAGAACTGACAACTAATTACTCACAACTTTAGTTGCGTAATGGTTTACCAGTTTTTAACATATGCTGAATACGTTCTAAAGTTTTTCGTTCTGTTGTTAAACTTAAAAATGCTTCACGCTCGATATCCAAAAGATACTGTTCGGTAACTTTCGTAGGTTCTGATAAATCACCACCAGCCATCACATAGGCTAACTTGTTGGCAATTTTCTTATCGTGTTCTGAGATATAGTGACTTGCCTCCATAGAATCTGTTCCTACTAAGAACATTCCTAAAGCTTGTTTTCCTAGTACTAACACATCTTTGCGAGCAGCAGGTTGTGTATAGCCAGCTTCTGCCATTAATAAAGCATGTTTCTTCGCTTGTGCTATTTGTCTGTCTTTGTTGACAACTACGACATCTTTTCCTTTTTGTAACAATCCTAAATCGAATGCTTCGTATGCAGAAGTTGCAACTTTTGCCATTCCGATGGTTAAAAAGTGTTCTTGTAATACATTCAATTGTACATCTCCTTTGTGGAATAAATCAGAGGCTCTTAATGCCATCTCTTTAGATCCACCTCCACCAGGGATTACTCCAACTCCGAATTCTACTAATCCCATATAAGTTTCTGCAGCTGCAACGACTTTATCTGCGTGCAAGGAAATTTCACAACCTCCTCCTAATGCCATTCCGTGAGGAGCAGAAATCGTTGGAATTGAAGAATAACGCATTCGCATCATCGTATCTTGGAAATATTTAATGGCATAATTTAATTCGTCATATTCTTGTTCAACCGCCATCATAAAAATCATTCCGATGTTAGCCCCAACAGAGAAATTAGCAGCTTGATTACCAATTACTAATCCTTGATAGTTTGTTTCAGCTAAATCGATCGCTTTATTGATCGCTGCTAACACATCACCTCCAATGGTATTCATTTTTGATTGAAATTCTAAATTCAAAATTCCATCCCCTAAATCTTCAATAACAGCACCAGAATTTTTCCAAACTTCGTTTGATTTTCTGATGTTATCTAAAATGATAAATGAATCTTGTCCTGGTTTTTTAACTTGTGCTTTAGCAGGAATATCATAATAATAAGTAGCTCCTTCTTTTACCGTGTAAAATGAAGTTTCTCCTTTGGCCAACATTTCTGTTACCCAGGCTGCTGGCTCTTTACCTTCAGCTTTCATAATTTTCACTCCTTCTTCAACACCAATTGAGTCCCAGATTTGGAATGGTCCGTGTTCCCATCCAAAACCGGCTCTTAGCCCGTCATCAATTCTATACAATTCATCCGAAATTTCTGGAATTCTATTTTGAACATACGCAAACATTGCGGCGAAACTCTTTCTGTAGAATTCACCTGCTTTATCTTTTCCTGCAACCAATACTTTAAATCGATCTGCAACATTATCAATTGTTTTGGTTAATTCTAAGGTAGCAAATTTTGCAGATTTCTTTTCTCTATATTCTAATGTGTTTAAGTCTAATGATAAGATATTTCTTTTACCATTAGCATCTTTGGTCATTTTGTAAAAACCTTGTTTAGTTTTACTTCCTAACCATTTGTTTTCCATCATTTTATTGACAAAATCAGGAATTACAAACTGATCTTTCATTTCGTCATTCGGACAGTTGTCTTTTACTCCATTAGCTGTATGAACTAATGTATCTAAACCAACAACATCTATCGTTCTGAAGGTTGCAGATTTTGGACGACCAATCACAGGTCCAGTTAATTTATCAACTTCTTCAATGGTTAATCCCATTTCTTTTACAACATGGAACAAACTCATGATTCCGAAGATTCCGATTCTATTTCCAATAAATGCAGGAGTATCTTTTGCTAAAACTGAAGTTTTTCCTAAGAATTTATCACCGTACATCATTAAAAAGTCAGTGACATCCTGAGTACATTTTGGACCAGGAACCACTTCAAATAATTTTAAATATCTCGGAGGATTAAAGAAGTGAGTTACTGCAAAGTGCTTTTGAAAATCTTCACTTCTTCCTTCGTTCATAAATTTGATAGGAATTCCAGAAGTATTAGAAGTTATTAAAGTTCCAGGAGTTCTAAATTTTTCAATTTTCTCAAAAACTTGTTGTTTAATGTCTAATCGCTCAACAACTACTTCCATTACCCAATCAACATCTTTGATTTTATGTAAATCATCATCAATGTTTCCTGTAGTAATTCTTTCAGCAAATTTTTGAGAATAAATAGGAGAGGGTTTCGATTTTAAAGAAGTCATTAACGCTTCATTTACCAATCGATTACGAACTACTTTGTCTTCTAAAGTGAATCCTTTTGCTTTTTCTTTATCATTTAATTCTCTTGGAACAATGTCCAATAAAAGAACTTCTACACCAATATTGGCAAAATGACAAGCGATACCACTTCCCATAATTCCGGAGCCGACAATCGCTACTTTTTTAATTCTTCTAGTCATTTGTTTTGATTTGTTTAAACAGCTTTGTTTATTTTATCTTCTTGATAAATTACCTTATCTGCTATAAGTTTGTTTATTGTTGAGGTTACTTTAAAGAACGCTTCTAATTCTTCACTGGTAACATTATTTATTACTGCATTATTAAAAAGAATGACAGATTCTCTTGAGACTTCTCTCATTTCTTTTCCGTAATCAGTTAGTCTTATAATAACACTTCTTCCATCTTCTGGGTTTTTCTCTCTTGAGATAGCTCCTTTATCTTCCATAGTTTTTAATATTCTAGAAAGGCTTGTAGGTTCCATTCCCATTAAAGGTCCTAATGCTGTAGATGGTGTGCCATTTTCATAATCAATATTCAAGAGAACAAATGCAGTTGCCATAGTACTGTCATGTTTTGCCGCTTGCTCATTGTAGAGTTTTGCCACAGCTTGCCAAGTTGCTCTTAATTGATGATCTATCGATTTATTTTTATCCATTGTGTCAAAGATATAAAAATTTACTATGCACGCATAGTAAATCGAGAAAAAATTATGCATGCATAGTAAATTTCTGTAACATTTATTGAAAGACTACTACAAATAGGGGAGTTTTTACATAAAAAATTCTGTTTCTAGAATGGATTATAGTAAGTTTGTTTCAATCGATTTATTATAAAAATCAACTAAATTAACTATGGGGAATTTATTAGAAATTAATAATGTTGTTAAAACGTATGGAGATTTTACAGCATTAAATAATGTGTCAATACATATACCAAAAGGAAGTGTTTTTGGTCTTTTAGGACCTAATGGAGCAGGGAAAACTTCATTAATTAGGATTATCAACCAGATTACAATGGCAGATAGTGGTTCTATTATCTTAGATGGTGAAGAACTGAATCCAAAACATATTGAAGATATTGGCTACATGCCAGAAGAAAGAGGTCTTTATAAAAGTATGAAAGTTGGAGAACAAGCTATGTATCTAGCTCAATTAAAGGGTTTAAGTAAAAAAGAAGCAAAAGATAGATTGCATTATTGGTTTGAAAAGTTTGACATTTTAGCTTGGTGGAATAAGAAAATTGAGGAGCTTTCTAAAGGAATGGCGCAAAAAGTACAATTTATTGTTACTGTAATGCATCAACCAAAGTTATTGATTTTTGACGAACCTTTTTCTGGGTTTGATCCTATTAATGCACAATTAATTGCCAAAGAGATTTTACAGTTAAGAGATGAGGGTGCCACTATTATTTTTTCTACCCATAGAATGGAATCTGTTGAAGAAATGTGTGATGATATCGCTTTAATTGATAAATCTAACAAAATACTTGAAGGAAATTTAGAAGATATTAAACGTCAATTTAGAACCCATACTTTTCAAATAGGATTAGAAACTGCTAAGGCTAAAGAAGTTGAAGCAAAGTTGAAGGAACGTTTTGATGTTAGTCCTGCCGATTTTAAACTACTTAACGAAGGCTTAAAATTGAATGTAAAATTAAAAAATGGTAGTTCAGCAAATGAATTACTGTCATTTTTAACAAGTCAAGGTCAAGTGCAACATTTTGTTGAATTAGTGCCAGATGCAAATGATATTTTTATTCAAGCAGTAAACAAAAATAGTTAAGAAGATGAGCAAATTAAAATTAATCATAAAAAGAGAGTTTACGGCGAAAGTGCGTAATAAGTCATTTATTGTGATGACTTTTTTGAGTCCGCTATTAATGGTTGGAATAGGTTTTTTAGTGTTTTTCTTAAGTAAAAAGAATAACGAAAAAGTAAAGAATATTGTCTATGTAGATCATTCAGGATTTTTTTCTAAAGAAGATTTTAAAGATCGTAAAACAGTAAAATATGAGGATTATTCTAGTTTAACCATCGATGAAGCCAAGAAAAAAGTGCAAGACGATGGATTTTATGGAATGATTTACATTCCAAAACAAGACAGTTTAGAATTGATTGCATCTTCAGTAGAATTTTATTCAGCTTCTTCACCTGGAGTTGGGACGATAGAATCGATTGAAAAAAAGATAGAAAATAGACTTCGGAAAAAGAAACTAGGAACCTTAGGAATCGATTTACAAGATTTAAAATCTTCTGAATTTAATGCAAGTATAAAGCTCAATAATTTCTCGGGTGAAAAATCATCCAAAATGAGTAGTTGGATAAAAATTGGAGCTGGAGCGATTTCGGGATATTTTCTAATGATGTTTGTGATTATTTATGGAACATCCGTAATGCGAAGTGTTATCGAAGAAAAAACAAGTCGAATTATAGAAGTAATCGTTTCTTCAGTGAAGCCATTTCAATTGATGTTGGGAAAGATTATCGGAAATGCATCGGCAGGTTTATTGCAATTTTTTATATGGGGAATTATCATTTTTATTTTAAGTACCGTAGCATCTTCTGTATTTGGAGTTGATTTAGTAGAAGCTCAAACGTCCAAACTTGGGCCAGAACAATTAGAAGCTTTGAAACAATCTGCAAGCGGATCCGAACAATTGTTTAGAGAACTTCAAAAATTACCATTAGGGTTAATGTTTGTCTTATTTATTTTCTACTTTTTAGGAGGTTACTTTTTATACAGTTCTGTTTTTGCTGCTGTAGGAGCTGCTGTTGATAATGAAACAGATACTCAGCAATTTATGTTGCCAATTATGTTGCCATTAATATTGGGTGTTTATATCGGTTTTGCAACAGTAATTAATGCTCCGCATGGACCAATATCAACTATATTTTCAATCATTCCTTTAACCTCACCTATTGTGATGTTAATGCGAGTTCCATTTGGAGTTCCTTGGTATGAAATTGCAATTTCAATGGCATTATTATTGATAAGTTTTGTATTCATGGTTTGGTTCGCTGCTAAGATTTACAGAGTAGGAATTTTAATGTATGGAAAAAAACCAACCTATAAAGACCTTTATAAATGGTTAAAATATAAAGGATAAAACGTTAAAAACAGTTGATAGGTTTATTCGTCTTTTACATCAAAAAGCAAATCAACAAATCAACAAATCAACAAACAAAGTATGAGTAAGATTTTAATAATAGAAGACGAAGCAGCAATCAGAAGAGTATTGACAAAAATAATCTCTGAAGAAAATGATGCGTATCAAGTTGAAGAAGCTGAGGATGGATTAGACGGAATAGAAAAAATTAAAGACAATGATTATGATTTGGTATTATGTGATATAAAAATGCCAAAAATGGACGGAGTTGAAGTCTTAGAAAAAGCCAAAAAAATAAAACCAGAAATTCCTTTTGTAATGATTTCTGGACACGGAGATTTAGATACCGCTGTTAATACAATGCGTTTAGGTGCGTTTGATTATATCTCTAAACCACCAGATTTAAATCGTTTATTGAATACAGTTCGCAATGCGTTGGATAGAAAAGTGTTGGTGGTAGAAAACAAACGTTTAAAAAAGAAAGTTAGTAAGAATTATGAGATGATAGGTGAAAGTGATGCCATTTCTCATATCAAAGAAATGATTGAAAAAGTAGCTGCCACCGATGCTAGAGTTTTAATTACTGGACCTAACGGAACAGGAAAAGAACTTGTTGCTCATTGGTTACACGAAAAATCAGAGAGATCAAAATCTCCTATGATCGAGGTTAATTGCGCTGCTATTCCATCTGAATTAATAGAAAGTGAATTATTTGGACATGTAAAAGGAAGTTTTACGGGAGCCAATAAAGACAGAGCCGGAAAATTTGAAGCGGCAAACAATGGAACTATTTTTTTAGATGAAATTGGAGACATGAGTTTATCTGCGCAAGCAAAAGTATTACGTGCTTTGCAAGAAAATAAAATTCAAAGAGTTGGTAGCGATCGTGATATTAAAGTTAATGTAAGAATTGTTGCTGCAACTAATAAAGACTTAAGTAAAGAAATAGAAGAAGGAAGATTTAGAGAAGATTTATATCACAGATTAGCTGTAATTTTAATTAATGTACCAGCTTTAAATGAACGAAGAGAAGACATTCCTTTATTGATAAATTATTTCACTAAAAAAATTGCCACAGAACAAGGAGTCTCTCAAAAAGAATTTTCAACCGATGCTATTTCTTTATTACAAGATTATGATTGGACAGGTAACATTCGTGAATTAAGAAATGTTGTTGAAAGATTATTAATACTTGGAGAAAAAGAAGTTTCTAAAAGTGATGTAAAGTTATTTGCTAGTAAATAATTACTATTGGGTAAATAAAAAAGGGTGATTCGAAAGAATCACCCTTTTTTATTTAAAAATATAATTCGCTTTTATGCGATATCAAATCGATCTAAGTTCATTACTTTAGTCCAAGCAGCAACAAAATCATTGATAAATCTTTGCTCACCATCATTGGCTCCATAGACTTCACAAACTGCTCTTAATTCAGTATTTGATCCAAAAATTAAATCTGCTCTTGTACCTGCAAACTTAACGTTTCCAGTTTTTCTGTCTTTTCCTTCAAAAAGAGTATCATCAGAAGAAGTTGCACTCCATGTAGTGGCAAGATCTAAAACATTTGTAAAGAAATCATTGGTTAAGCTACCAGGATTTTCTGTAAAAACACCATATTTAGAACCATCATAATTAGCTCCAAGAACTCGTAAGCCACCAACTAAAGCAGTCATTTCAGGAATAGAAAGAGTTAGAAGATTAGCTCTATCCACTAATAAATCTTCAGCAGCTACATTTAAGCCAGATTTCATATAGTTTCTAAATCCATCAGCTAAAGGCTCTAAGTATCCAAAAGATTCTAAATCTGTTTGTTCTTGTGAAGCATCTCCTCGTCCTTGTGTAAAAGGAACAGATATAGTATGTCCTCCATTTTTAGCAGCATTTTCAATTCCAACAGACCCTCCTAAAACGATTAAATCTGCGATGGAAACTTCTCCATTAAAGTCATTTTGAATTCCTTCATAAATAGCGAGTACTTTATTTAGCTCGTAAGGATTATTTACAGCCCAACTTCTTTGAGGCTCTAAACGAATTCTACCTCCGTTAGCACCACCTCTTTTATCTGACCCTCTAAAGGTAGAAGCAGAAGCCCAAGCAGTAGTTACCATTTGTGATACAGATAAACCAGAATTAGCAATACTAGTCTTTAAAGTATCTATATCTGAATCACTTAATTTATAATCAACAGCAGGAATTGGATCTTGCCAAAGCAATTCTTCTTTAGGAACTTCTGGTCCTAAATAACGGTTGATTGGCCCCATATCTCTATGCGTTAATTTATACCAAGCTCTTGCAAATGCATCTTCAAAAGCTTTGTGATCTTTATGGAAACGTTTAGAAATTTCTAAGTAAGCTGGATCCATTTTTAAAGCCATATCTGCAGTAGACATCATTAATGCTTGAGTGTCATTAGCGTTTCCTGCTTTTGGAGCTCTTTTTGCATTAGAGGCAGCTGTTGGCGTCCATTGATGCGCACCAGCTGGACTTTTAGTTAATTCCCAATCATAGTTTAATAAAACATCAAAATATTCATCATCCCAACGAGTTGGGTTGGGTGTCCATGCACCTTCTAATCCACTAGTAATAGTATCATCTAAAACTCCTGTTCCGAATGTGTTTTTCCAACCAGTACTCATTTCTTCAATGGAAGCACCATGAGGTTCTACTCCTACATACTTGTCTGGATCTGCAGCACCGTGCGCTTTTCCAAATGTATGTCCACCGGCAACTAAGGCTACAGTTTCTTCATCATTCATTGCCATTCTACCAAAAGTAATTTTGATATCGTGTGCAGATTTTAAAGGATCAGGTTCTCCATTAGGTCCTTCAGGGTTTACATAGATTAATCCCATATGAACAGCACCTAAATGACCTTCTAAGTCACCATCACTTGTATCATAACGATCGTCATTGTCTAACCAACCTGTTTCAGATCCCCAATATATGTCTTGCTCTGGTTCCCAAACATCTTCACGTCCTCCTGCAAAACCAAAAGTTTCGAATCCCATTGATTCTAATGCACAATTTCCTGCTAAGACCATTAAGTCAGCCCAAGAAATTTTGTTTCCATATTTCTTTTTAACTGGCCATAATAGTAAGCGAGCTTTGTCTAAATTACCGTTATCTGGCCAACTATTTAAAGGAGCAAAACGATGTGTACCTGTTCCAGCACCACCACGTCCGTCACCAACTCTATAGGTACCTGCACTATGCCATGCCATACGAATCATAAAAGGTCCATAATGACCGTAATCAGCAGGCCACCAATCTTGTGAATCAGTCATTAAATCAATAACGTCTTTTTTAAGTTCTGCAAAGTCAACACTATTGAAAGCTTTCGCATAATCGAAATCATCACCCATTGGGTTAGATTTAGGTGCATTCTGACGTAAAATATTTAATTTTAATTCATTTGGCCACCAATCACGATTATTTGTTCCACCTCCTGCAGGTTTTTTTTGAGCCCCACTCATAAATGGACAGTTATTGATGTCTCCATTACTATTATGTTCCATGGTTTTTTATTTTAATTTTAAGAATGACCCAAATTTACGTACAATCTTTCAATAATTTTTATCTATATTTTTTATTTCGATATAACTTATGACTATTGAAGTGTGTTAAGAAAATGAGATTCAATTTCTTTTTTATTCTTGTTTATTTACTTTCTGAATAATGGCTTTTAAGCGTTCTTTATTCTGAATTTTTTTAAGCTTTACTTTGTTAATTTTTTGGTTCATTAACTTGGTGTGCTTTGCTTTATTAACGGTGTTTTTTGCTTTTCCTTTTTTAGGCATACCAATTAATTATGTGTCAATTTACTAATAATTTTAGAATGCTTTGGAAACAATTGTATCAATTCTTCTCTTTTAGGTAATACAAAATCAGCAAAATCAAAACCAGGTGAAACGGTGCAACCTACTAGCGTATAACCATCTTTTTCTAAAACTTCTGCAGCAAACCAGTCGCCACCTTTTACCACATATTGAGGGACTTCACCTTTGTCAAAATCGTTGCCAATCATCACAAATGAATAATCACCATCACTAGAAATAATATGCAATTTTAACGGAGCACCTTTATAATAATGCCATATCTCATCTTGATTGATTTTATGAAATGCAGAAAACTTTTTTGAGGTTAGCATGAAATAAATACAAGTAGAACAAGTCCTATCTCCAATATAATCTTCCCCTAATATTTTATTAGGAATACTAACAGTGCTTCGGTATGTTTCAGAGAAGTATCCTCCTTCTGGATGTTCTTTTAAATTCAGTTTCTTAATAATTTCTTGACTCATAAATTGTAATAATTGCTAGAATTAATCTCCTATTTTTATTTTAAAAAGACGATGATTTAGTATATAATTCTGTACTTTTAAGGTGTAAAAATAACCTATTTATTTATGGAATTAAAGTTAACCAAACCCATCGTATTTTTTGATTTAGAAACTACTGGAATTAATATTGGGAATGATCGAATTGTTGAAATTTCTATCCTGAAAATATTTCCAAACGGAAATAAAGAAAGTAAAACATGGTTGGTAAATCCAGAAATAGAAATACCTGCAGAAGCTAGTGCTATTCATGGGATAACAAATGAAAAAGTAGTTACAGAACCTACATTTAAAGAATTGGCTGCTACTGTTAATGAAATGATAGCAGATGCTGATTTAGCAGGGTTTAATTCTAATCGGTTTGATATTCCATTATTAGCTGAAGAATTTTTAAGAGTTGGTATTGATTTTGATATGAATAATAGAAGAGCCATTGATGTTCAAGTAATATTTCATAAAAAAGAACAAAGAACCTTAAGTGCCGGATATAAATTTTATTGTGATAAGGTTTTAGAAGATGCTCATTCTGCTGAAGCAGACACTAATGCAACCTATGAGATTTTAAAAGCACAATTAGATAGATATGATGATATTGAAAACTCTGTAGAAGCATTAAGCGAATATTCAACACATTCTAAAAGAGCAGATTTTGCAGGATTTATTTTGTTTAATGAGAATGATGAAGAAATTTTTTCCTTTGGGAAATATAAAGGAAGAACTGTAGAAGATGTTTTAAAAGAAAATCCAGGATATAATGCTTGGATACAAAATGCTGATTTTCCATTGTATACTAAAAAAGTATTGCAAGCCATCAAAGAAAGAATGTCAACTCCTAAAAAAGGTATGTCGGATGCCGATAAATTAAATGCATTACAGCAAAAATTTAACCTACGATAAATGAAAAAATTCTCTTTTCTATTATTCTTTGTGATCAGTTTTTCGTTTGCTCAAAAGACTGAATTTAAAGGAACTTTATTAGATAAAATAACTAACGAGCCTATTGTTTACGCTAATCTGAGTTTTTTAGATTCTAATCTGGGAATATCTACCAAGGAAGATGGAACTTTTTTAATGTATATCAATAAAAAGTATATGAACTCTAAAATTCATGTCTCTTGTTTAAACTATAATGATACCATAGTTATGGCAAAAGATTTATTGAGATCTACTTTGTATTTGAATGCTAAAACAGAAACTTTAGAAGAGGTAGTTATTACCAAAAAGCTAGACAAACAAGTTGTTTTAGACCCTATCAAAAGAAAAATTCAGAACATGCATAGCAGCGGTTTAAGAATGATTGCAAAGTATTTCCCAAATACAAAAAAGAATAAATGTTGTAATTATATTACAAAAGTAGAGGTGCAATTTCCAAAAAGGCAAAATCAACAATCAAAATTTAGATTTAGAGTTTTTGATAGAGATCCAGCAACAGGTTTGCCAAAAGATGATTTATTAATGGAAAGTATTCCAATTACTATTGAAAAAGGTGAAACCAGTGTTTTTCTAGATTTAGAAAACTATTATGTAGAAATGCCAGAAAATGGATTTTTCATAGCTTTTGAAAAATTATTTATTCCTTTTAATGAATATGGTGAAGATGAAAGTAATGAAGAAACAGGGAAGTTTTATTCACCAGTAATGGGAATGACAAAATCAACGGAATATAAAAAAGTTACACGAAATTTTATTTATGCAAGAGGAGTTTGGAGTGATTTAGGAGCTCTAAACAAAGGACCATTAAAGGGCTATGTTCCTGCTATTTCAGTAACTTTGTCAAATTAATAAAGAAAGAGAATATGTTTGTAGAATATCAAGATTTACCAAGTAATTCAAGAGTTTGGGTATATCAATCAGAAAGAGAGTTTACATCAAAAGAGCTTGAATTTATTTCAGAAAAAGCAATTGATTTTATAGAAAAATGGACTAAACACGGTTCTAATTTAAAAGGATCATTCACTATCAAATACAATCAATTTTTAGTTTTGGCTGTAGATGAAGGATTCAATAATGTATCGGGTTGTTCTATTGATTCCTCTGTTCGATTTGTTCAAGAATTAGAAAAATCATTTCAGGTAGATATGATGAATAAAATGAATGTTTCTTTTAAAGATGGAGACAATATCAACATGGTAAAAATGAGTGATTTTAAAGAATTTGCGAAATCAAATAAAATAACTCAAGAAACCATCGTTTTTAATAATATGGTAACAACTAAAGAAGAACTAGAAACTCAATGGGAAGTTACTGCAAATAATAGTTGGCACAAACGTTTTTTAGTCTCATAAATTTATGTTGAAAAAACTTCTTTTTTTTGTTTTTGTTTTATTGTTGGTCAATTCTTATGGTCAAAACTTAGATCCTCTAAGAACAGAGGATTATAAAGCACAGGAAAAATGGGTAGATAGTATCCTTAGCTCCATGACTATTGATGAGAAAATTGGTCAATTGTTTATGGTGCAAGCCTATTCCAATTCAGATTCTGTTCATGAAAATAAAATCAAAGAGATGATACAAAATTATCATGTCGGAAATTTGATTTTCATGCAAGGGACTCCCAAGAAACAAGCAGAACTTACAAATATGTATCAATCGCTTTCTAAAGTTCCTTTAATGATAGGCTTTGATGGTGAATGGGGATTGGATATGCGTTTACAAAACACCTATCGTTTTCCTTGGAACATGACATTAGGTGCTATTCAAGACAATGATTTAATTCGCCAATTTGGAGCGCATTTAGGTATGCACTGCAGACGACTGGGTATTCATGTAAATTTTGCTCCCGTTGTTGATATCAATACAAACCCACTCAACCCAATTATTGGGAATCGTTCTTTTGGAGAAGATAAAGTTAATGTAACTGAAAAAGCAATTGCATTTAGTCAAGGAATGCAAAGTCAAAATGTATTAGCAAACGCAAAACATTTTCCAGGTCATGGAGACACCGCAACAGATTCACATTATAAATTACCAGTTATTAATTTCGATAGAAAGCGATTAGATTCCATAGAATTATATCCTTACAAAAGAGTTTTTGATGCCGGAATGGCAAGTATAATGACGGCTCATTTAAGTATTCCTTCTTTAGAATCTAATGCAAAATTACCAACTTCACTATCAAAGAAAGTTGTTACAACGATATTAAAAGAAGAACTTGGGTTTTTGGGATTGATTTTTACGGATGGTTTAAACATGAAAGGTGCTGCAGATTATTCTACTTCTTCAGAGATAGATTTAGCGGCAATCCTTGCTGGTAATGATATTTTATTAATTCCACAAGATGTTCCAGCAACGGTTAGTTTGATGCAATCATCTTTGCAAAGTGGTGTTTTATCTCAAGAAAGATTAGATGAATCTGTTCGAAAAATTCTATTAGCAAAATATAAAGTAGGATTGAATAACTTTCATGCTATTGATACGTTAAATTTAGTCGAAGATTTAAATAAAATTGAAGACGAACTACTGCATCGAAAATTGGTTAAAAATTCGATGACAATTATTAGAAATAAAAAAGAGATTCTTCCAATTAAAGATTTACAAAAGAATAAAAAAATAGCTTATGTAAAGTTGGGAGAAGATGATGGAGAAATATTCTTATCCAGTTTAAGAAAATACACGGAAATAGTGAAAGTTACAGGTGACAAGCTAAGTGATATCGTAAATATGCTAGAAGATTTTGATTTAGTAATTGTTGGATATCATTCATCAAATGCGCATCCATGGAAAGGATTTAAATTTAAAAATCAAGAGCTAGTTTGGTTGCACGAAATTGCACGAAAAAATAAAACAATTCTTTCCGTTTTTGCCAGTCCTTACAGTTTATTAGATGTTAAATCATTTACAAATTTAGAAGGAGTTTTAGTTGCTTATCAAAACAGCAAAAATGCGCAACAAATTGCTGCTCAAACAATTTTTGGTGCCATTGAAGCAAAAGGAAAATTACCAGTTTCTATAAAAGAAGAGTTTCCAGTTGGTACTGGTATTGCTACTAGAAATTTACAAAGGTTACAATATTCTATACCAGAAGCCGTAGGAATGTCTTCTCAGAAACTAGCAAAAATAGATTCCATAGCCAATGTTGTTCTAGAGCAAAAAATGTCACCAGGATTGCAAGTGTTAGTTGCTAGACATGGTCAGGTAATTTATGAGAAAAGCTTTGGATTTCATACAGATCAAAAGATAGATTCTGTAAAAAACAGCGATATTTATGATGTTGCTTCCTTGACAAAAATATTAGCTTCATTACCGATGCTAATGAAAGCTGAGGAAGAAAAAAAAATTAAACTATCTGCAAGTATAAGAGACATTTTACCAAAATTCAGAAAGTCAAATAAAGACACTGTTACTGTGCAAGAAATGCTATCCCATTATGGACGTTTACAAGCTTGGATTCCATTTTATACACTTACTCAAGATAGTATCACCAAAAATAATTTAAAAGAATATTATAGTCGAAAAAAGTCAAAAAAATATTCCATCCAGGTTGCTGAGAATTTATATTTAAATAAGTCCTATAAAGATTCTATTTACAAGTATATCAAAGAGTCTGATCAAAGAGAAGAACCTGGATATAAGTATAGTGATTTAGGGTATTATCTTTTTAAAGAAGCTTTAGAAAAGAAATATAAAAAGCCTTTAAATGTCTTAGTTCAAAATGAATTTTATGAAGCCTTAGGAGCCGATAGAATGTCGTATCTGCCACTAGAAAAATATGTAAAATCAGCGATTATTCCAACGGAAAAAGATAGCTACTATAGAAACCAATTATTACATGGTTATGTGCATGATATGGGGGCAGCAATGCTAGGCGGAGTAGGAGGACACGCAGGTTTATTTGCCAATGCAAATGATGTTGCTAAAATGATGCAATTGTATCTTCAGAAAGGATATTATGGAGGAAAACGGTATTTTAAAGCCCAGACTTTTGATAAGTTTAATAAACGATATTACGCCGACAAAAATGTACGAAGAGGTTTAGGTTTTGATAAACCTCAATTAGACCCAGAAGTTGAAGCAACTTGTGGATGTGTTTCAGATGAAAGTTTTGGTCATAGTGGTTTTACGGGTGCTTACACTTGGGCAGATCCTGTTAGCGGAATAGTCTATGTTTTTCTATCGAATAGAGTGTATCCTACTATGGAAAATAAAGGTTTGGTAACCGAAGATATTAGAACCGAAGTTCAAAGAATTATTCAAGAGGCAATTTTGCCGGAGTAGGATGTGTTTTACTGTATATAAGTAATAAAATAAGCGAGCTAGCTAAATAAATAAGTCCAATTTTCCATGTAAGAAACCACGAAACTAAATAGGTTTGTAACATGTAAAATAAGCCAAAAGCTAGTGTACTTATTCCGTATCTAAAAGTATCAATAAATTCAAATTCATCATTTTTATGTTCAGCATATTTCCAAATAATCCATGGAATTATACTATTTAATATGATGATAGGCTTTAAAAAATCAAAAAAATTAAAGGTTCTTTTTCTTTTAAAAATCACACCAGATTCAACCATTTTATTTACTTCATCAACACAAGTGAAATCTACATTTACTGCATTAAATTTATCTAAGGTTTTTTGATAATTATCATCTGCTGGAATATGAACTGAAAGTGTTTTTAACTGACTAGATATAGCATCTTTTAATCGCTTTATTTCTGAATTAATCGTTTCAGGTTTAAAATAATCATTCGCTAAAATTGAATTTCCGTATTGTAAACAAACATTTGATGGATATACCGAAGGGTTTTGATAAGTTAATCCGACTGGAATAATATGAATTTGTAAATCAGGATTTTTTTCTAAAGCTCCAAAAACAATTCTAGAAAAACCTTTACTTAATGGTCGTACAGTTCTTCTTTTATCATGACTTCCTTCCGGGAAAATCATTAATGCTTTTTGATTGTTAAGTATTGAAAAACACTTTTCAAAGATCTCTTGATTTCTGCCCAATTGTTGCACACCATCTCTGATTCTATAGATAGGCATTAAGTTTAAAGTTCCAAGAAATTTCTTAATTAATGGTTTTTTAAAGGTTGCAGCACGCACCAAAAAATGTTGAACTCTAGGATTATTTACAGCAACGATAAGCGGGTCTATTAGTCCGTTTGGATGATTCACCATAAACAAAACAGCACCTTTTTTAGGAATATTTTCCTTACCAGTTACTTTTATTTTTTTGGTATAAAAGAACAAAGATGATTTTACAAGAATTTTTATAAAATAATACCAGAGAAGTTTCAAGAGTGAAATAACTTTTAAAATCCTTCAGCAATATGCTGAAGTTTTTTAGGATTCAAAATATAGATTTCTTTTCCTTTTAAATGAATTAATTTTTCTTTCTTAAATGCAGATAATAATCGAATCGCAGATTCTGTAGCTGTCCCTATAATACTAGCAATGTCTTCTCTAGATAGTTGAATATCCAAAGGTTTATCAAGATCTTCTGAACCATAAGTTTTGTTTAAGTGTAATAAGGTTTCAGCCAAGCGTTGTTTTACAGTTTTTTGCGCCATATCAACAATTACATTGTCTGCTTCTTTTAAAGAAACTGCCATTTCTTTTAATATACTCATCGTAAAATTGGTATTGCTCTTTAAATCTCTAACAATTTCTTCTTTTGGAATAAAACAAATTTCCATATCATTAATTGCAGTCGCTTTTAAATTGGAGACTTCCTCACTTACCAAACTACGTTCCCCTAATAAATCACCTTTCTTAACAAGTTTCACAATTTGTTCTCGCCCGTTTGAACTCATTTTAGTGACTTTACAAACACCATCTTTGATACAGAAAACACCATTAATATGATCTCCTTCTTCAAAAAGAATTTCTCCTTTTTTAACAAAATCAGAAGATTTACATCCAGAAATACGCACCAACTCATCTTTTGTTAATTCCCCTAAAGAATTTAATTTCCTGACGATACATTGCTCACATTTATTCATATTTCAGTAAGATTTTTATGATTCTAATGTAAGTAAAAAAGCTGATAAATGTCATATTTTTTGATAAAATGATACGGCATCTTTGTAAAAGGCATAGTGTGAATAATTATGAAAGACCAATCTTGTTATCATTGCGGAAACTTATGTGATTCATCAAGAGTTATTAGTCATAATAAGCTCTTTTGTTGCAATGGATGCAAAACTGTTTTTGAGATTTTCTCAGAAAATGATATGACGTGTTATTATGATTTTCAAGAAAATCCAGGAGCCATACCTAAAGAAATATTGGGTAAGTATGATTACTTGTCTAATGAGAGTATTGTTTCAAAACTCTTAGATTTCAATGATGATGATAGACAGATTGTTTCTTTATTTATACCTCATATTCATTGTAGCTCTTGTATTTGGGTCTTAGAGAATTTACACAAACTCAAGCCAGAAATAATTGCTTCTCAGGTCGATTTTCCAAAGAAATCAGTTCGAATTACCTATGATTCTGAAAAGACAAATTTGAAAGAATTAGTTATTTTATTAAGCTCAATTGGGTATGAGCCGTATATCAGTCTTGAAGATTCTGAAGGGAAAAAGAAACCTGTAGATAGAAGCCTAATTTATAAATTAGGAATCGCAGGGTTTGCCTTTGGAAATATAATGTTCTTGTCTTTTCCAGAGTACTTTGAAGTAACAGGATTTTGGTTAGAAAAATACAAATATATTTTCAGATGGTTAATGATGGCCTTCTCTTTACCAGTGGTTTTTTATGCTGCAAGTGATTATTTTATTTCTGCCTTTAAAGGATTACGTGCTAAAATTTTAAATATTGATGTCCCAATTGCTTTAGGGATAACGGTTCTATTCTTTAGAAGCGTAACAGAAGTCTTATTCGATTTAGGAACTGGTTTTTTTGATAGTTTAGCAGGGCTGGTTTTTTTCTTATTACTAGGTAAATTCTTTCAACAGAGAACCTATAATTTCTTATCCTTTGAGCGAGATTATAAATCATATTTCCCTATAGCTGTTACCAAACTTATTAATAAAGAAGAAGAGAACGTTGAGATTTATGATGTTGTAAAAGGAGATCGATTATTAATTAGGAATCAAGAACTTATTCCAGTAGATGGAATATTAATAAGTGCTTCTGCTCGCATTGATTATAGTTTTGTAACAGGAGAATCAAAACCCATTATAAAAAAATCTGGCGATAAAGTTTTTGCAGGAGGAAAACAAATTGCAGGAGTCGTAGAAATGGAAGTACTGTCTTCTGTTTCTCAAAGTTACCTTACACAGCTTTGGAGTAATGATGTTTTTAACAAAGGAAATAAATCTTCATTTACTTCATTAACAGATAAAATTAGTAAGTATTTTACATTAACTATTCTATCAATAGCATTTGTTTCTGCTATTTTTTGGTTCTTTTATGATCCTTCAAAAATATTAAATGTATTTACTGCCATTCTAATTATTGCCTGTCCTTGTGCAATTGCATTAGCTGCTCCCTTTACATTTGGAAACATGTTACGAATTTTTGGTAGAAATAAATTTTATGTAAAAAATGCACAAGCCATAGAGAAATTAGGTGCTATTACTACCACCATTTTTGATAAAACAGGAACCATCACCACAAATTTAGAAAATGAAATTTGGTATGAGGGCAATGAGCTTACTGCGCTTCAAAAATCAGAACTAAAGAGTGTTTTAAGAGCTTCTAACCATACCTTAAGTAGAAAAATTTATAAAGAATTTAAGGAAGAAGAAGTTTTGTCGATTTCAGATTTTAAAGAGTTTGTAGGAAAAGGTATTGAAGCAAATGTTGGAACTAATCTCGTAAAAATCGGATCTCAATCTTTTGTAAATCATACAGAACAGCAAACTAATTTTGACACATCAGTTCATGTTAGTTTTAATGAAAACTATGCAGGAAAGTTTATGGTAAAAAATAAATATAGAGAAGGTTTTGAAAATGTTTTTAATGAACTTTCAGAAGATTATGATTTAGCTGTTTTATCTGGAGATAATGAAGGAGAATATGATTTTTTAACTCAGAGATTACCGAAAAAAACTAATTTATTGTTTCATCAAAAACCAGAGGATAAGTTAAATTATATCAAGGAATTACAGAATCATCACAAACATGTTTTAATGATTGGTGATGGTTTAAATGATTCTGGTGCATTTGCACAAAGCGACGTTGGTATTGCATTATCAGAAGATATCAATATCTTTTCTCCAGCGTGTGATGCCATTTTAGATGCAGGAAAATTTCAACTAATTCCAGAATTCATTCACTTGTCTAAACGATCAATCAAGATAATCCGTCAAGCATTTGTACTATCTTTAATATACAACGTAGTAGGATTATATTTTGCTGTGACCGGTCAACTTTCTCCAATTATTGCAGCTATATTAATGCCATTGAGTTCAATAAGCATTGTGGTTTTTACAACTTCAGCAACCAATTTCATTTCAAAAAAAATCAAAAATTATGAAGTTAAATAAATATATAGATCACACTTTACTAAAAGCTAATGCTAC
>CAJXRR010000016.1 GCA_913060575.1 uncultured Flavobacterium sp. | reverse complement strand
ATTTTTGTTTCATCATTAAAATGCAATTTTTTTTTTGCAATATAAAAAAAAGCTCATGGTTTTCAAACCTTGAGCTTTGTAATTTCTATAATTAGAAAAATTTATTCTTATTTGGTCTTTACAACAAAAGATAATTCAATTAAATCATCAATAAATTTATCTTTTAGGTTGTCGAACCATTTTTTAGAACCGTATTTTACATTAAAATCTGCTCTATCAATATTAAACGTTTCACTTGCAAAAGTTATAATTCCTTCTGATTCTGAAAGAGTTGCAGGAATTGTAATGCTCTTAGTTACATCTTTAATCGTTAAATTACCTGTTACGGCTAATTTTCCTTCATTACTTGCTACTGAAGTGATTACAAATTTTGAAGTTGGAAATGCAGCAACGTCAAAGAAATCTGGAGATGTTAAGTGACCAACTAAATTTGCTGATTTTTTTGCGTCTTTTATGTCTAAATTTTTGATTGAGCTCATGTCAATTACAAATTCACCACCCGTAACAGTTCCGGTTTCTACAACTAATGAACCTTCTTTAAATCCAACAGACCCATCATGTGCTCCTCCTGGTTTTGTTCCTTTCCAAGTCATTGTAGAGGCTGTTAAATCTACATTATTAACTTTTGCTACTTCTGTTACTTTTACTTCTTCTTTTACATCAACTTTTTCTTTCTTCTCACCATTACATGATACTAAGATTGTTGAAATTGCTACGATTGCAATAATTGCTTTTTTCATTTTTTTTTAAATGTTTGTTGGTTAAAATTATTTTCCATGGCAAATATATAACAATTATATATTCCATGGAAAATAAAACGAATTAAATTTTATTTTTTGAATCTATGATAATCGTAACGGGTCCGTCGTTTATAATTGCAACTTTCATGTCGGCACCAAATTCGCCAGTTTGAATCTCTTTGCCTAGTTCTTCTTGAAACCGATTGATAAAGCTTTTATAAAGTGGAATTGCTACGGAAGGCTTTGATGCTTTTAAATAACTTGGACGGTTTCCTTTTTTGGTTGATGCATGCAACGTGAATTGACTAACAACAATAGCATCTCCGTTTGTATCGATTAGAGAGGTATTCATAACACCATTCTCATCATTAAAAATTCTAAGGTTTACAATCTTTTTAGACAACCAGACTATATCTTCTTGAGTATCTTCATCCTCTACTCCTAACAAAACTAGCATTCCGTTTTGAATAGAGGCTACTGTTTTTTCATTAATTGTTACACTTGCTTTTGTAACGCGCTGAATTACTGCTTTCATTATCTTTAAGTTATTCCCAGATATCAGTTCTATATTGCTCTTCTTCTCCTTCTAATATTTGTAAGTAACTTTTATAACGCGACCAAGAAATAAGTTCTTCCTCTAAAGCATCTTTTACTGCACAATGAGGTTCATTAACATGAATGCAATTATTAAACTTACACCCACTTTTTAAAGCAAAAAATTCTACAAAATAATCTCCTAATTCTTCTTTTTCAATATCTACAACACCAAAACCTTTTATTCCTGGTGTGTCAATAATTTGTGCATCAAAACTTAAATCAAACATTTCTGCAAAAGTTGTGGTATGTTGTCCTTGCTTATGTTGATCTGATATTTCCTTCGTTTTTAAATTTAAACCCGGCTCAATCGCATTTAATAAGGTTGTTTTTCCAACACCAGAATGACCAGAAAACATTGTTGTTTTCCCTTTCATTAATTCTTTAACAGCCTCTAAATTTATATTTTTAGTTGAAGAAACTTCTAGACATCGATACCCTATGGCTTCGTAGATATCTTTTAGATATAAAATCTCTGCTCTTTCTTCTATTTCGTAGGTGTCAATTTTATTAAAAATTAAAACGGCATCTATTGAATAAGCTCTGGCTGTAACTAGAAATCGATCTATAAATGTGGTAAGTGTGGGTGGATTATTAATAGTAACGAGCAAAAAAGCAATGTCAATATTTGATGCAATAATATGGGTTTGTTTCGATAGGTTTACAGATTTACGAACAATAAAGTTTTTTCGTTCGTGAATTACATTGATGACACCGATCTCTTCGTCTCCTTTGGTTTCTAAATCAAAATCTACAACATCTCCAACAGCAATTGGGTTGGTGCTTTTAATATCTTTTAATCTAAATTTTCCTTTAATTCTACATTGATGAAATGCACCGTCTTCAGATTTCACAAAATACCAACTCCCAGTAGATTTATAAACTATTCCCGTCATATAACAAAGTAAATCAATTCTCTATAAAAAATATGTAATTTAGAGGCTAAATTTTAATATAATCAAATTATGAAAAAAGTATTTTTAGTAATTGCTCTTTTAGTGTGTTTCTATGCTGCAGAGGCTCAAAGTTATGAAGTTAAAGTAATTACAAGTGTTGAATCTATTATTAGTAGCGGATTAGGAAGATCTAGAATTATTTCTACAAATGAAGACCGTGAATACAAAGATTTTACATCTGTAAGAACAGATGGAAAAACAGAAAAAGATAAAAGAAACAAATCAAGTCGTTCAGATATTAGAGTTAAAAACTTTGAAGAAACTAAATTGTTAAACTTTTTTAATTTAGGAGGTATTCGTTTCCAAAATATTGCTGCAAATGACGCCGTAATCACATCTAAAATAAACACTATGCTAGAAGAAGGCTGGGATTTAGCTTTTGTGACTAGTGCTGTTGAAAGTGATGCAGGTAAGGGTGATGGAAATGGAATCTTTATTACTCGTTATATTTTCAAAAGACCTAAACAGTAAAAAATAGAATAAAAAAAGCGGCTTAAAAGCCGCTTTTTTTTATTTATCCATTGATCACTTTTTCTTGATGATTGATAGATTCTTGATGTATCGCTTTAAATACTCTCAAAATAAATTCTTCACTTAAACTATTTTCTTCTCCTTCTAGAATCATTTTTCCTAGAATTTCATTCCATCTTCTTGATTGTAAAACAGCCACATTTTTATCCTTTTTTAATCTTCCAATTTGGTCAGCTACTTTCATACGTTTCCCAAGCATTTCAATCAATTGATGATCTATTACATCTATTTGAGTACGCGAAGTATTCAACGCATTTCTGTAATCAGCTTCTGTATCTGTTTCTTTTCTGATCTTTAAATCATCCATGATTTCAATCAAAGTAGACGGAGTAACTTGCTGTGCTGCATCACTCCATGCATTGTCTGGATCGTAATGAGTTTCAATCATTAGTCCGTCGAAATTTAAATCTAAGGCAGTTTGGGAAACTTCAAAAATCATATCTCTTTTTCCGGTGATATGTGAAGGATCACAAATCAATGGTAAATCTGGAAAACGATTTTGTAATTCAATAGCAATTTGCCATTCTGGATTGTTACGATATCTTGTTTTTTCATAAGTTGAAAATCCTCTATGAATAACTCCTAAATTTTTGATGTTTGCAGAATATAATCTTTCAATTCCTCCTAACCATAAAGCTAAATCTGGATTTACTGGATTCTTCACTAAGACTATTTTATCAGTACCTTCTAATGCATCAGCAATTTCTTGAACAATAAATGGACTCACAGTTGATCTTGCTCCAATCCACAATAAATCAATATCGTGTTCTAAAGCTAGCTTTACATGTGCTGCATTGGCAACTTCCGTAGCCGTTTTCATTCCTGTTTCAGCTTTTACTTTTTGAAGCCACTTTAAACCCAATGCTCCTACTCCTTCAAAATTTCCAGGACGCGTTCTTGGTTTCCATATTCCTGCACGGAAATAATTTACATCAGAATCTTTTAATTCGTGCGCGATCTTTAAAACTTGATCTTCTGTTTCTGCACTACAAGGCCCTGCTACTACTAGTGGGTGATCTAATTTTAAATCATCCAACCATGTTCTTAATTCTTTTGTATTCTTCATTTTTACTCTTTTTCTATTATTTTATTCCGTTTAATATATTTTTAATGTGATTGGTATTTTGCATTTCTTCAAAAACCTCATCAAATTTATTTTCTTGCATCAGTATTTTAAAACGCTGCAAATTTCCGATATATTCTTCTAATGTTTCAATAACATTGGCTTTATTTTGCTCAAATATGGGTGTCCACATTGCGGGTGAACTTTTTGCCAAACGTACTGTAGATTCAAATCCACTTCCTGCCATGTCAAAAATATCGCGTTCATTCTTTTCTTTTTCAATCACTGTTTTACCCAACATAAAGGAACTTATGTGTGATAAATGAGAAACGTAAGCAATGTGTTTGTCATGAGAAACGGCATCCATATAACGAATTCTCATTCCTATTTTAGAGAAAATATCTAAGGCTTTTTCTTGTAGTTTAAACGCTGTTTTTTCTACTTCACAAATGATATTTGTCTTGTCTTTATAAAGTCCTTTTAATGCTGCTTTTGGTCCTGAAAACTCTGTTCCTGCTATTGGATGTGCTGCTAAGAAGTTCCTTCTTTTTGGATGCTCATTTACGACTTCACAAATACGTTGCTTTGTAGATCCAACATCAATAACTAAAGCATTGTCATTTATTGTATCTAAAACTAAAGGCAAAACAGACAATGACTTGTCTACTGGAATCGTTAAGAACACAATGTCTGCAATCTTTAGATCATCAAAATTTGCTTCATGATGAATCACTTTTAGTTCTCTTGCTTCTTTAAGATGCGCTGGATTATTATCAATTCCATAAATAATTGCTTCGGAATATTCTTGTTGAATATCTAAAGCAAAACTACCTCCAATTAATCCTGTTCCTATGATAAATACTTTCATCTTACAATCTATCTAATGCTTCTTTAATTTTATCTTCTGGTACACATAATGAAAACCGAATGTATCCTTCTCCCTGACTTCCAAAAATTGTTCCAGGAGCGATAAAAATATCTTTGTTATATAATAAATCATCTACCATACTTTCGGATGAAATGCCTTCTGGTAATTTTGCCCAAACAAACATTCCTGACGAAGTTTTATCATAACTGCAGTTTAACGTATCTGCAATTTTCCATATGAGTTTTCTTCTTTGCTTATAAATAGAATCCATTTTTTGAAACCAATCTGACCCTTGGACTTCGCTCTGGGCAAGGCCAATTTTTAAGGCAGCGATGGCTCCTTTTTGAATTCCGTAAAACATCCCCGAATCCATTTGTGTTTTTACTTTTAGCACTTCGTCTAAAAATTCTTTCTTTCCTAGCAACATCCCTACTCTCCAACCTGCCATATTGAATGATTTACTTAAAGAATTTAATTCTAAAGCGGTAGATTTTGCTCCGTCAACACTTAAAATACTCAACGGGTTCTCATTCAAAACAAAACTATACGGGTTGTCATTTACAATTAAAATATGATGCGTCTTTCCAAATGCAATTAATTTCTCAAATAATTCTGCAGAAACTTTTGCACCAGTTGGCATGTGTGGATAATTTACCCACATCATTTTAACCTCTGATAAATCCTGAAGCTCTAATGCTTCAAAATCTGGTTCCCAATTATTTTCGTTCTTAAGATTATAAAAAACAGGAATTGCTTCTACCAAATTTGTTACAGAAGTATAAGTTGGATATCCAGGATTTGGAATTAATACTTTATCTCCTTTATTTAAAAAGGCCATCGAAATATGAAGAATTCCTTCTTTACTTCCCGTCAATGGTAAAATTTCATTTTCTGAACTTACTGAAACTCCATAGTTGTTCTTATAAAAATCAGCAACCGCATTTCTAAATTCTGGCAATCCTTGATAACCTTGATATTTATGTGCCCCTTCTTCTAAAACTGCTTCCTGAATCGCAGTAATAACTTCCTTTGGTGGCTGTAAATCCGGGCTTCCAATCCCCATATTAATAATGGGTTTTCCTTGAGCAGTTAAGCCTCTTACTTCTCTTAATTTTTTTGAGAAATAGTATTCTTGTATCTGTTGTAAACGGTCTGCGCTATTCATCTCTTCCGTTTTTATATTCTCCTAATATTTTAAATTCTAATGCCATAATTTCTATGATCGCTTTTGCTTTTGCAAAGTTTTGATAGTCATCAAATGTAACATCAACAAAAAATGCATATTTCCAAGGTGTTTCAATTTTTGGTAAGGATTGAATTTTAGTTAAATTCAATTGACAATCACTCATTACATTTAGCATTGCTGCTAAGCTTCCTCGTTGATGATCTAACTCAAATTTTAAAGAAGCTTTGTTGACTTTGGTTTCGATAGCCTCAGAGACCTTTTTTTGAACAATCACAAACCTTGTTGCATTGTTTTTTATCGTTTGTATTTCATCTTCTAAAACTACTAATCCAAACAGATCTGCCGCAATTTTAGGCGCAATGGCAGCAATGTTCTCTAGTTGATTTTCAGATATACGTTTAGCAACTTCAGCAGTATCTACATCTTCTATTAATTTAATAGTTGGATGATTTTTAAAAAACTCTTTACATTGCAACAATGCCATTGGATGAGAATACACTTCTTTAATGTCTTCAGTTTTCTGATTTTCTAAAGCCATTAAATGATGATGAATGTTTAAGTAGTATTCTCCTGTAATGGTTAAATGATGTTGATCTATTAACGCATAATTTGGTATAATAGAACCTGCTATCGTATTTTCTATCGCCATAATTCCATAATCAGAACTTTCTGAAACCACAGAATCTACCAAAGCATCAAAAGACAAACACTCTTGTAACTGACTTGTAGCTCCAAAATAGTTTTGAGCTACAATATAATGGTTGGAACCTTGAATTCCTTGAATGGCTATTTTCTTCATTTTTACATCAAAAAAAAAGCCTCGATGAATCGAGACTTTTAGTTATATAGTTTTTATTACATACACATAGAGTCTCAGCTTTTATTGAAAAAATAAAAGTAAAAATAGAAACTTGTCCAAACGCGTTGTAAATTCATTGTCGTGTGTTATTAAGCAAATCTAACTATTAAATTGATAATAGCAAATAATTGATTCTTCATTTTGAAAGAAATATGAAACCAATAAATTAAGCATCACTTTTTTATGATTACAATAAAATAAAATCAATCCTCCTAAAAATGTTACTATTTAATAAAAGTATTATGAATTTGTTAAGTGTTAAAATGAAGTTTTTTTTCTTAATTTGCTTACATGAAAAAGCTATCTGTAATACTATTTCTTTTTGTGATTTGGAATTCAAATTCACAAGAATTAGAAAAATATAAAGGATTATATCCTAATGCTGTTTTTGTCAGACTACAGCAAGAGATTGTAATTACTATAAAACTAAATGATGGTAATTTTACCATCACAAAAGATATTTTTGAAGAGGATTTATATTTAAATGAATCTGCAAATTATAATTCTAAAAGATCTTTAAGTTATTCTTCGTTTTTTGACCTTGGGAAAATTGAGGCTAGTTCTTTAAGTTATGACGGTAAAAAATATAGTGAAACTAAGGTAACCGAATTTAGTAAAAAGAACGATTTAAACGATTCATTTTATGATGACTCAAAAGAAGTCAGTTTTATTTATCCCAAACTAGCGAAAGGCAGCAAAACCAATCTTAAGCTTACTTACAACATCAAAAACCCTCGATTTTTAAGTGCATTTTTCTTTGGTGATTTTTATCCTGTTATCAATAATAAAATAACAATTATTGCTGACAAAGACATTACATTAAAGTTTAAAGAATTTAATACTGAAAAGGCGCAAATCGATTTTCAAAAGAAGAAAAAAGGGCGCAACAATATTTACACGTGGTCTAACAAAAACACTAATGAATATGATATTGAAGGAAATGCTCCAAACTACAAATCGATTTTACCTCACATTATTCCTATAATTACTTCTTACAAAGTCAAAAAAGAAGAAAAAAAATTATTGGATGGTGTTGATGGTCTTTATGAATGGTATTATTCTTTAGTAGAAAACATCAATAAAGATGAAGATAATCAAGAACTTGTAGATTTAGTTAAAGAACTAACGCAAGACAAAACATCTGATTTAGAAAAGGTAAAAGCCATATACTATTGGACACAGCAAAACATTAAATACATTGCTTTTGAATATGCCCTTGGTGGTTTTATTCCAAGAGAAGCCAATGATGTGTTCAAAAAGAAATATGGAGATTGTAAAGACAACTCAAGTATTCTTTACAAGATGCTAGAAATTGCTGGCTTAAAAGGGAATCTAACTTGGATAGGTACACGAAGCATACCATATACTTATGAAGAAGTTCCAACTCCTGCAGTAGACAATCATATGATTTTATCCTATGAAGAAAATGGAAAAACCTATTATTTAGACGCGACTGGAAGATATATTCAAATAGATTATCCTTCTTCGTTTATTCAAGGAAAAGAAGCCTTAGTTTCTTATGGCGGAGAATACAAAATAAAAGAAGTTCCAATAATTCCTGCAAATTTAAATACGATTGTTGACAGTACTTTTATCAAAATTTCTGGTAGAGACATTACTGGTAAATCTTCAACAAAACTAACAGGTTACATTAAAAATAATTTATTTTACAATCTAGAAAATGTAAGAAAGCAATCAGATATTAAGGAATTATACAACAAAAGGTTTTCTAAAGGAAATAATAAATTTCTTATCAAATCTTTCGAAGAAATAAACAAGTTTAGTTACGAAGAAGATTTTTTTATAAACTACAATTTTACAATTGACGGATATGCACAAAATATCGGTTCAGAGATTTTTATAAATCCACATTTAAATAAGTTAGTTTCTCTTTTCAAAACAAAAAAAGACAGAAAATATGGCATTGAATTTGATTATAAGAAGCAGTATTCTTATACCAACATTATAGAAATTCCTGAAGGATACACTGTAGATTATATGCCAGAATCTACAACTTTTAAAGATGACTTAATCACCGTTAAATTTTCTTACAAAGTAGATGGAAACAAGGTAATTAGTCAACAAGAAGTTATTTTAAATTTTATTCTTCTTAGTGTCAAACAACAAAAAACAGTCAATACCATCATTGAAAAAGCCGAAAAGGCTTACAAAGAAATTATTATTTTAAAGAAAAAATAGCACCCTTATGAATTCTAAAAACATTTTCGTTTTTCTTTTATTTTTATCATTATCAAATCTTACAAAGAGTCAAGAATTTTATAAAAGTTATGATTGGGAAAGTAACCCAATTTATAAAATTGAAAACTCAGACAAAGACATGATTGCTCTCAAAGAAAAGGTGGTTACTGAGTTTTATTTTGAAGGTCAAGATCTTATAGAATATTATTTAGAGCATAAAGTATTGTGGCTTAACTCTGATGATAGAATAGAGGAATACAACAAAATCTATTTACCTTTTTCTAATCGATCAAAATTAGAAGTTAACAAAGCGCGTGTTATTAAGAAAAATGGAGAAATTATTGAGTTAGACGAATCCAAAATTTTAACTGCTGAAAATGAAGAAACCGGAAGAACTTTTAAATATTTTGCTTTAGAAGGAGTTGAAAAAGGAAGTTTTATAGAATACTATTATGTAGAAAAAAGAACACCAAGATTTCAAGGGGCTAGATTTGATGTTCAAAACGGTTATGAGAAACTAAAAGTAGAATTTGATTTGTATGCACCAAGCAATCTTATTTTTAAGTTTAAGAGCTATAATGACATTGCTGAAGTGGCACAAGACAAAAGCTCATCAGAAAAATTGCATTGGCAGTTTTCTGCAGTAAACGTTCAAGGAGTTGATCGAGAAGAACAAGCTCCTTATGATGCCGCAACTGGTTTCATAATCTATAAATTACATCAAAACTTGGCAAACAATGCAATCATAACCTCATACAATACCGTTGCAAATAATTTATACTCATTTTATTATGCTGATTATGATAAAGAAACCGATAAACTACTTGATAATTTAATCAAAGAAACTGGCATTTCCGCCGATATAGATGAAGAAGCAAAAGCAAGAGAAATAGATTTATATATCAAACAAAATATATTTTTCTCTGAAACTGGAGGCGAAAATTTAGAGGATTTAAAAAGTGTCCTTACCAGCAAAACAGCTAATCAAACCGGTATTGTTAAACTTTATGTAGGCTTGTTTAGAAAGTTAGGTGTTACACATGAAATTGTGCTAACAACTAATAGACTGCAATTAAAGTTTGATAAAGAATTTGAAGCTACTAATTTTTTAAATGAATTTTTATTCTATTTCCCTGCTTCCAAAAAATATTTAGCTCCAAGTAAATTTGGAACCAGATTTGGATTCCCTCCACCTATATATACGGACAACTATGGATTGTTTATCACTGGATATAATATTGATGGTAAAAGAAAAGCGTTTGCTGAAATAAAATATATTGAACCGATAGAAGCAAAATATTCAACTGATGAAATGTATATAGATGTTCGTTTTGATAAAGAAGATTTTACAAAAACCAACATCAAATTAGACAGAAAAATGAATGGATATTATGCAATGGCTATTCAACCGTTCATGAATTTAATCCCGGCTGACAGGAAAAATGAAATTATTGATGATGGTTTTGCCAAAAGCATCGATAAAAATGGAGAAATACAAAGCAGAGAAATCATAAACGAAGATCCTAATTTATTTGGATTGAAACCATTTGAACTTAAATTTGAAATTAATTCAGAGTATTTTGTTGAAAAAGCAGGGAATAAATACCTCTTTAAAATAGGTGATTTAATAGGTCCTCAAATGGAAATGTATCAAGAAAAGAAACGTGTTTTACCTCTAGAAGCAGAATTTAATAGAAGTTATTATAGAACGATTAAAGTAAGCATTCCTGAAGGTTACAGAATCTCTAACCTAGAAGACATCGTTATTAAAAATATGTATGCAAAAGATGGGAAAGATATTTTTGTGTTTGATTCATATTATAAACTTGACGGGAATATTTTAACCGTAACTGCAGACGAACATTACAGAGAAAACATTGTTGCTCCAGAGGATTATGAAGAATACAGAAAAGTAATTAATAGTGCTGCAGACTTTAATAAAGTCACTTTAGTTTTTGAAAAGAAATAATTGAAACACCTTACATAATTCATTTTATAAGAAAGACTTCAAACTTGCCACTGCTTGTTCAGCTGTGATGTCTCTTTGAGGTGAGCCAAACATTTCATAACCTACCATGAATTTTTTAACACTTGCACTTCTTAAAAGTGGCGGGTAAAAACTCATGTGAAAATGCCAATGCGAATTGTCTTTTCCATTTGTTGGTGCTTGATGAATTCCAGATGAATACGGAAATGAACAATTAAAAAGTTGATCATATGCTTTAGTAATGCATGAAATGGCTTCAGCAAAATCTTTCTCTTGAGTTTGATTTAAAAGTCCGATGTGTTGTAAATGCTCTTTTGGTACAATCATAGTTTCATAAGGCCAAACTGCCCAAAAAGGGACTAAAACTACAAAGTTAGAGTTCTCATAAATAATTCGCTCTTGTACTTCAAGTTCTTGTTGTAAATAGGTTCCTAAAAGTGATTTTTTGTGTTCCAAGAAATATTCTTGTTGCTTTATATCCTTTTTATTTACTTCATTTGGCAAGGAAGACTGACTCCAAATTTGACCATGAGGATGTGGATTACTGCAGCCCATTACAGCTCCTTTATTTTCAAATATCTGAACGTAATTGATAAAATCTTGGCTACCTAGGAGTTCATATTCATGTTTCCAAGCCTTCACCACTTTTGTGATTTCTGAGGCTTTCATATCTGCTAAACTTTTGGAATGATCTGGACTAAAACAAATCACTTTACAAATACCTTTTTCACTTTCTGCTTGTATTAAACCATCATTTTTAGTGAAGTCTGGAGATGTTTTTTGTAAGGCCGCAAAATCATTTGTAAAAACGAAAACATCTTTATAATCTGGATTCACCTCTCCATTGATTCTTGTATTTCTAGCACATAAATAACAACTTGCATCATGTGATGGTCGTTTTTCTAAAACCACATCTTCTTCTTGTCCTTGCCAAGGTCTTTTAGCTCTATGCGGTGACACTAACACCCATTCACCTGTTAAAATATTATATCGTTTGTGTGAATAATCTTGTAAATTCATGTGTTTAATTAATCAGTTGTGTTCCTTGTGATAGTTTTACTTTAATTACTGTGCAATCATAACCAAATTTCTTCTTGTAGGCTTTTTTTGTTTCTTCAAGAAAGTAAGCAGTCTCTGCTTTTTTAATAATATTAATGGTACATCCTCCAAAACCACCACCCATCATTCTAGCTCCTAAAACGGCTGTTGATTTTTTTGCTAAATCAACTAAATAATCTAATTCTTCACAACTTACTTCATATTGTTCAGACAATCCTTTATGAGTTTGGAAAAGTAATTTTCCTAGTGCTGGAATTTCATTTTTACGAATAACTTCTGCTGCTTTTCTTGTGCGTTCGATTTCTTCTATAACATACAATACTTTTTGATAATCTTCTTCAGCAATAAGATGTTTAATTATCTCTAATTCTGAGACATTAACATCTCTTAAAGCTTCTTTTTGCAGTAAATTAGAGACATTTTCGCACAAAGCTCTTCTTTTGTTGTAGGTACTGTCTGACAGGTTGTGCTGTACGTTTGAATTGATTAAGGTTAAATCATATCCTGAAAGATCTATGTGAAAAGCTTTCGATTTTAAAGACCGTGTATCTAATAACAAAAAGTGATTTTCTTCTCCAAACATACTTGCATATTGATCCATTATTCCACATTTTACACCCACATAATCGTGTTCTGCTTTTTGAGATATGAGAATCATTTGTTGTTTTGTAAGTTCTAAGTTAAAAAGTTCATTCAATCCAAAAACAATTGCATTTTCTAACGCTGCAGATGATGATAGACCTGCCCCTGAAGGAACGTTACCACCAAAAATAATTTTAAAAGGTGTTAGTTTACATCCCATTTTTAGTAGCTCTGAAACAATTCCTATCAAGTAATTTCTCCACCCTCCATTGGCTAATGGTTTTAATCCTGATAGCTGAAAATGGAAAGATTCTTCAAAATCACTTGCGATGGCAGTACATTCACTTTCTAAACTTTTTTGTATCGCCAAAACGATCCCTTTATCAATTGCTGCAGGAAATACTAATCCATCATTATAATCTACATGTTCACCGATTAAGTTAATTCTTCCAGGAGAAAACACCATCAAAGGATCTGAGTTAAATTCAATTTTAAAGCTACTTTTTATTTTATTTATTAAAGAGATGTCCATATTAAGCAAAATAGTAATAAACAGAAATTACAATGACACAGATTGAAATACCAACCGGAACTGCATATTTCCAAGGTGTAATATCTACTTGTTTTGTATATGTTTGTACATAAGCTTCTGATCTAGGTTTAAATTTCCCAATAATTAACATGATAATAATGTTCATTATAAGAAGAATTGCCATCACATCTAAATAATGAGGATACGCTTCAACTTCAATTAATTTTAAAGCTACTTGATCTACAATTCCCGATGCTTTGGCTTTTGAAAGTGCGTTTTCAATAAAATAAGGTTGTAGGAAAAATTGACTAATGATATATAATAAACATCCAGATATCAATCCTACTTTTGCGGCAATCGCAGGAACTCTTTTAGTAAGATATCCAACCACAATGATGGTTAAAATAGGAATGCTATAGATTCCATTGATTTCTTGTAAATAATCAAATAGACTTCCTGCATTTGCTATTAATGGCGCAATAAACATAGAGGCGATGGCTAAGAAAATTCCAAATGTTTTTCCGTATTTCACTACGGTTTTTTCATCTGCATCTTTATTAATATGCTGTTTGTAAACATCGATTCCAAAAAGTGTAACCGAACTATTTAAGACACTGTTAAACGAACTTAAAATAGCTCCAAACAATACTGCTGCAAAGAAACCAACCCAAGCGTCTGGTAATACTTTATTAACCAACATTGGATAAGCGCTATCGGCATTTTCTAAATTACCTTCAAATAAATGAAATGCGATTAAACCCGGTAAGACAACAATAATGGGTCCTAGTATTTTGATAAAAGAAGCTAATAACAATCCTTTTTGACCTTCTTTTAAATCTTTTGCTCCAAGCGCTCTTTGAATAATTTGTTGATTGGTTCCCCAGTAAAATAATTGCACCAACATCATCCCAGTAAAAATGGTATAAAATGGTACTGGATCCGTAGGGCCACCCATCGATTTAAATTTATCTGGATTTTCAGTTGTTAAAATTGATAATCCGTCCATCATACTTCCATCACCAATCATCATTAAACCAAAAATCGGAATTAGAATACCTCCAATTAATAATCCGATTGCATTAATAGAATCTGATACTGCCACTGCTTTTAATCCTCCAAAAACTGCGTAAATAGATCCAACAATTCCTATTCCCCAAACACATATCCAAATGGATTGTGTATGCGTTACTCCTAAAAGTTCTGGAATATTAAACATTCCGCTAATAGCTAAAGAACCTGAGTATAAAATTACCGGTAACAAAACCACTACATAACCAGATAAAAATAATATGGAAGTAAGTGTTTTCGTAGTGATGTCAAATCTTCTGGCTAAAAAGCCTGGAACAGTTGTAAGGCCACCTTTTAAATATCTTGGCAATAAAAACATGGCAGTTACCACCATTGCAATAGCTGCTAAAGTTTCCCAAACCATTACTGACAAACCACTTTGATAGGCAGACCCATTTAATCCAACAATTTGCTCAGTAGATAAATTGGTGAGTAATAAAGAACCAGCAATTACTCCTGCCGTTAAACTTCGCCCTCCTAAAAAATAACCGTCGGAAGAGGATTCTTTGGTGTTTCTTGTATTATAATAAGAAATAATTGCGACAAGAACGGTAAAACCTATAAATGCTAATATTTGCATGATTTTTTATTTAATGGTTGAAAACTTATAAACTGTTGTTGAATTGTATGTTTCGTTAGGATGTAAAAATGTGCTTGGAAATTCGGGAATGTTTGGAGAGTTTGGGTAGTGTTGTGTTTCTAAGCAAAATCCAGCATATGGATAATAATATTCATTACTTTTCCCAATAAGAGATCCACTTAAAAAGTTTCCTGTATAAAACTGAACACCGGGTTCACTTGTATACACTTCTAAAACCCTGCCGCTTATCTTTTCATAAACTCTAGCAGTAAATGTGAGTCCATTTCTATTTTTAATCGGTTGCTTTATAACATAGTTATGATCAAAGCCTTTCGCTTTTTCTATTTGGTTGCTTTTTATCATCATATTTTCTGCTATTGTTTTAGGTTCTCTAAAATCAAAAGGAGAATCTAGTACCGATTTAATAGTACCATCAGGAATCATTTCATCTGTGGTTGGCGTAAAATAATCTGCGTTAATGGTTAAAATATGATCTTTAACAGTACCTCTACCTTCGCCTTTTAGGTTAAAATAAGAATGATGTGAAAGATTAAGGATCGTTGTTTTATCGGTTGTAGCTTTGTAGTCTATCTTAAATTCATTTTGATCAGTTAAAGTATAAGTAACTCTAACATCTAAATTTCCAGGATAACCATTTTGTCCGTCAGAGAAAAAAGATTGAAACTCTATTGACTTATTATTTATTTGAATAACATTCCAGACAATATCATTAAATCCTAATTCACCTCCATGAATATGATTTTTACCTTCGTTTTTATCTAAATGATATTCTTTTTTATCATAATAAAAGCTGCCATTTTTAATTCGATTTGCATATTGACCAACAATAGACCCAAAATACTTTCCTTCTTTAGTTTTATAATCTTCAATTGAATTAAATCCTAAAACTACATCGTCAAAATTATTATTCTTATCAGGTGTTAGCATTGAAATAACTCTTAAACCATGATTTGTAATACAAAGTTCTAAACCATTTCTATTTACCAACAAAAAGGTTTTAATCTTTTTGTTTTTAATACTAGCTCTAAAATTAGCCTGTGATGTTTTAGCTAATGGAGTCTGGCTACTTATGATTTTATTTTCAAACACTTATAAAGAAAAAAATATGGTTAGTTATTACAGTTCAAAATTGTACCCTTTGGCTACAAATTCGTCAAACTTATCTTTATTAAACTTGTAGAGATAAGCCCCTTTTTTAGAGGTTGATTTGTCTTTTTCTTCAGTTCTAGTTAAAATATCAAAAGACAACAATTTCTTTCTAAAGTTCCTACTATCGATTTCTCTTTGATAAATACTTTCGTAAAGTATTTGAATTTGAGGAAGGGTAAACTTTTCTGGCAATAGGTTAAAACCAACTGGTTTTCTTCTGATTTTAATTTTTAATTTTTCAATGGCACATTGTACCATTTGATCGTGATCTAAAATTAAATCTGGAATTTCGTCTAAACTAAACCATCTAGCATTGTAGTTTTCTACAGAATCTAAATTCAGTTCATCCAATCTGATTAAACTAAAATACGCTACTGAAATGACTCTTCCACCAGAATCTCTATCTACAGCACTAAATGTTTTTAATTCTTCAAAAAAAACATCTTTTAACCCTGTAGACTCATGCAAAACTTCTTCTGCAGATTCTTCCAGACTTTTATCACTTTTGATAAATGACCCGATTAAAGACCATTCTCCTGTGTGCGGCTCTCGTTTTCTCTTAAATAATAAGAGTTTTATTTCTTTAGAATCAAAACCAAAAACAATACAATCTACTGCCACAAGAATTTTTTCTTGCCCAATATATACTTTTGTCATGTCTAATAAACTTACACTCATATATAATTAAAATCTGTAGCTAATATAATAATTATAAATGTATAAAAAACATTTAAAAAATTACGGTAATAAGGATAGCGTAATTTGAATAGAATCTCTGTAGCCAATAAGCTTTTAATTGATTCTAAACAAAGGAATGGGAAACACTTCTAGTTATGACTATAGGATATTAAACTAAAAAAGCCTCTCAAAATTTGAGAGGCTTTTTGCGGTCTGGACGGGACTCGAACCCGCGACCCCCTGCGTGACAGGCAGGTATTCTAACCAGCTGAACTACCAGACCGTTGCTTAAAGCGGATGCAAATATAAGTCAGTTTTTTATATTTCCAAACAGAAACAGTAAAAATTACATCATTTTTTGTCTGCTTAAAAAATAGCTTGTTAATACTTGATTAAAACCTATTTGAATATCTACTGGCACATAATCAATCTTATACTGCAAGCATTTGTTTTTCAATTCTTTAAAATAAGAATCTACCAAAGATGTATACTGTTCTTGTATGTTTTCACTAAATAAGTTTACTTCTTCACCAGTCTCAACATCTACAAATTTTTTGGGTGAATTGTCAAAATCAAAGTTAAATTCGGTCTTTCCATCGAAGGTATGAAACAAAACAACTTCATGTTTGTTATGTTTTAGGTGTCTTAAGGCTTCAAAAAGTGCTTCTTGATTTGTATTTGACTGCATCATGTCCGTAAATAAAAAAATCAAAGAACGTCTATGGATTTTTTCGGCTATCTCATGTAGATATTTATAGGTTTCAGTATTAGCTTTAGAATTACTAGTCAAAAGCTTTTCTAATTGATGTAAAATCATCTTTCGATGTCTATCACTTCCTTTTTCTGGAGCATAGTATTCATAGGTATCTGAATAAATACTCAATCCAACAGCATCTCTTTGACGTTTTAATACTTCCATTAAAGAAGCTGCTGCAACTGCAGAAAAACCTATTTTATTTAATTGATCTAAACTTTGTGTTTTTAAAACCGGGTAATGCATAGAGGCTGAATTATCAATAATAATATGACAGCGTAAATTGGTTTCTTCTTCGTACTTTTTTGTGTAGAGTTTTTCGGTTTTGGCAAAAAGTTTCCAATCAATATGACGTGTGCTTTCACCTTTATTGTACAATTTATGTTCAGAAAATTCTACAGAAAATCCATGAAAAGGACTTTTATGCATTCCTGTAATAAAACCCTCTACTACTTGGCGAGCCAAGAGTTCTAAGTTTTTAATTTCTGAACTTTTTACTTGTGAAAGATCCATCATAATGTTCGAAAATAGAAAAAGGCTTGGCATTCGCCAAACCTTTTGTCTATCAATTTTGTTAATCTTTATAGATTAGGAAAATTCTACTATAAAGCAGCATCAATTTTTCCTGTGTAAACATTTTTTGGAGCAACTCCAACTTGTTTGTCTATGACTTCACCGTTTTTGAATAATAATACCGTAGGAATATTTCTAACTCCGTATTTAGCAGCAAATTCCTGATTAGCATCAACATCTACTTTTCCAACTACAGCTTTTCCATCGTATTCTCCATGAATTTCATCAATGATTGGTCCAACCATTCTACAAGGCCCACACCATGCTGCCCAAAAGTCAACCAATACTGGCTTGTCTGATTTTAATACTACTTCGTCAAAGTTTGCATCTGTTATTTCTAATGCCATGATTTTATGTTTTATATAATTAATTCAAATTTTAATGATACAAAAGTAACTAAATATTTCGCGACAGAAATATGATGAAAATTACTTTTTGCTATTGGTCTATCAAAGAAGTTTATCCTTACAATTAAAAAATTTGCTTCGCTATTTGTTCTATATTGGTTGATTTACCCATTGAGTAATAGTGTAAAACTGGCACACCAAAATCTATTAACTCTTTGCTTTGTTGCACACACCACTCAACACCAACTTGCCTTACTTGCTGATTTGTTGAACAATCTTGAACTGCATTAATTAAAGGTTCTGGAAGATCTATTTTGAATACTTGCGGCAATAATTGCAAATGTTTTGAAATAGCTATCGGTTTGATTCCTGGGATAATTGGCACATCAATACCTATCTCTCTAGCTGCTTTTACAAAATCAAAATACTTCTGATTATCAAAAAACATTTGAGTTACCACATAATCTGCTCCGGCATCTACTTTGTCTTTCAATCTTTTTAAATCGGTCTGTAAAGAAGGTGCCTCCAAATGTTTTTCTGGATATCCTGCTACTCCAATACAAAAATCTGCACAATCATCAGCTTCCATGACATCATGTAAATATTTCCCTTGATTCAAATCTGCGATTTGTTCAACTAGACCTTGCGCATATTGATGTCCCCCTTTAGCAGCTTCAAAATAGTTTTGATGACTCATGGCATCACCACGTAAAGCCATCACATTATTGATTCCTAAGTAATGACAATCCACTAATAAGTATTCTGTTTCTTCTTTTGTAAAACCTCCACACAATACATGAGGTACAGTATCTACATCATATTTATGTTTGATTGCGGCACAAATTCCCAATGTTCCTGGGCGCATTCTTGTGATTTTTCGATCTAATAATCCACTCTTTTCGATATAGACATATTCTTCTCTTGAAGTTGTGACATCTATAAACGGTGGATTAAACTCCATCAACGGATCGATGTTATTGTATAATTCTTGAATATTCTTCCCTTTTTTAGGTGGAATGATTTCAAATGAAAATAATGTTTTCCCTTCTGATTTCTTAATGTGATCAGTAACTTTCATATTTATGCTGAATTTAGTTCAGTATCTGTTTCTTTTTGGCGTTTCCTTACAGGTCGCGCTTTGCATTATATCTTTTGTTTTGTTCTCGATACTTGCTATCGCAAACTCGAACTGACAACAAAAGGATGTCATTTCAATCGCTAACGCAATTCTAGTTATCAGCAATAGTTGGGTGTAACCATTTTCTTGCTTTATCTAGTGTAATTCCTTTTCTATGAGCAAAATCTCGTACTTGATCGTCTGTTATTTTTCCAAGTCCAAAATAGCTTGCTTGTTCATTTGCAAAATAATATCCTGAAACTGCTGCCGCAGGCCACATTGCTAGGCTTTCTGTGAGCGTTACTCCAATTTGTTCTTCAACATTTAGTAATCTCCAAATGGTTTCTTTTTCTAAATGATCTGGACAAGCTGGGTATCCTGGTGCAGGACGAATTCCTTTATAATTTTCTTTGATGAAATCGTCATTGGTCAAATTTTCTGATGCAGCATACCCCCAATGTTTAGTTCTTACTCTATGATGCAAATATTCTGCAAAAGCTTCTGCAAAACGATCCGCAAGAGCTTGCGCCATAATAGCATTGTAATCGTCGTCTTTTTCCTTGTACTTGGCTGCCAATTCATCAGCCCCAAAAATAGCGGTACAAAAAGCACCCATATAATCTTGTTGCTGACTTTCTTTGGGTGCAATAAAGTCTGCCAAAGCAAAACTTGGTTTTCCTTCTCGTTTCTTTAGTTGTTGGCGCAAGGTTCTGAAAATAGCGACTTCTTTTCCTTTTTTTGATATAGAAATATCATCGTCATTTATTGAATTTGCTTCAAACAATCCAAAAATTGCTTTGGCTTTTAACGCTTGCTTAGTGATAATTTCTTTCAGCATTTCTTGTGCATCATTAAACAAACTACTGGCTTGTTCTCCAACGACTTTATCAGTAAGAATGTCTGGATATCTTCCATGTAAATCCCAACTTCTAAAAAACGGACTCCAATCTATATACGGAACTAATTCCTTTAAACTTAATTGCTCTAAAGTTTGAACTCCAAGCTCGTTTGGTTTAAAAATATGACTAGTTTCCCAATCGATTTTAAATTTACGTTCTCTAGCTTCTTCTATAGAAATATAGTCTTTGGTTTTTCCTCGCTTTAAAAACTTTTCACGAAATTCTGAATAGTCTTGTTTGAGTTTGTCTGTATATGCTTTGTTCGTATTCTCATTTAATAAATCTCCAACGACAGTAACTGCTCTTGATGCATCATTCACATGTACAACGGCGTTTTTATATTGAGTATCAATCTTAACAGCAGTGTGTGCTTTAGAGGTGGTTGCACCTCCAATTAACAAGGGAACTTCAAAATTCTGATGCTCCATTTCTTTGGCGAGATAGACCATTTCATCTAAGGAGGGAGTAATCAATCCACTTAAACCAATAGCGTCAACATTTTCTTTTTTAGCCGTTTCAATGATCTTTTCTGGTGGAACCATTACACCTAAATCGATGATTTGATAATTATTACAACCTAACACAACAGACACTATATTCTTTCCAATATCATGCACGTCTCCTTTGACTGTAGCCATCAATATTTTTCCAATAGCTTGTTGTTTTTCTCCTTTTTCAGCTTCGATAAATGGATTCAAATAGGCTACTGCTTTCTTCATAACTCTTGCGGACTTTACCACTTGAGGTAAAAACATTTTTCCACTTCCGAATAAATCTCCCACTACGTTCATTCCAGTCATCAAATGACCTTCAATCACATGCAAAGGTTTTTCAACACCAAGCCTAGCTTCTTCTGCATCCTCTACAATAAACGCATCAATTCCCTTGACTAATCCGTGTGTTATTCGTTCTTGAATTGTTCCTTCTCTCCATGTTAAATCGACTCCTTTTTCAACTTTAGAGCCTTTAACGGTTTCAGCAAAATCTAACAATCGTTCTGTAGCATCATCTCTTCTGTCTAGAATGACATCTTCTACTCTTTCTAACAAATCTTTGGGAATGTTATCATACACTTCCAATAAAGCAGGGTTTACAATTCCAATATTCATTCCTGCTTGAATGGCATAGTATAAAAACACCGAATGCATGGCCTCTCGAACTCCGTCATTTCCTCTAAAAGAGAACGAAACATTGCTAACTCCTCCACTGACACTTACATGGGGTAAATTTTGCCGAACCCAACGTGTTGCTTCGATAAAATCGATAGCATTTCTTTTATGTTCGTCCATTCCTGTTGCAACAGGAAATATATTTAAATCGAATATGATGTCTTCTGCTGGAAAACCAACTTTATCAACCAACACTCTGTAAGAACGTTCAGCGATTTCTATTCTTCGTTGATAATTATCTGCTTGACCAACTTCATCAAAAGCCATGATGATAACCGCTGCTCCGTATCTTTTAATTTGTTTAGCTTCCCAAATAAATTTTTCTTCTCCTTCTTTTAAAGAAATAGAATTTACGACACATTTCCCTTGAGCCACTTGAAGTCCGGCTTCAATAATTTCCCATTTTGAACTATCAATCATGATTGGAATTCGACAGATATCTGGTTCGGCAGCAATGAGGTTTAAGAAACGAATCATAGCCTCTTTTCCGTCAATCAAACCATCGTCCATATTAACATCTAATATTTGTGCGCCTCCATCTACTTGATGTCTAGCAATCTCAAGTGCTTCATCAAATTTCTCTTCTTTGATGAGTCTTAAAAACTTTCTTGATCCAGCAACATTAGTTCGTTCTCCAACATTGATGAAATTGCTTTCTGGTGTGATGATTAAAGGTTCTAAACCTGATAACCGCATGTATCTATTTTGTTCTCTACTCATTCTTTATTTCTTTTATTCATTTTGTCTTGACACAAAACGAATCAAAAAGTCAAGACTGACAAGTCTTTTTCTAAACTTCTAAATTTGATTTCTAAAATCTCCTAACTTCTTTTGATTAACATCAAAATTCATCACAAACGGATATTTTTACGAAATCTTCATCTGAAGTTTTACAAAAATTCTTGTAGGCCATTAATCATCTATTTTAACTATTTTTCTTTTTTACTCGACTAACAACTATAAACTAGCAACCATACTTCTCGGTTCATACTTTGCTGCAACATTTGCAATTGCAGTGATATGATTTGGTGTTGTTCCACAACAACCTCCAATAATATTGATTAAATTCTTTTTGAGATATTCTTCAATTTGAGCTGCCATTTCTTCTGGTGTTTCATCGTATTCTCCAAATGCATTGGGCAATCCTGCATTAGGATGAGCGGAAATAGCAAAGTCAGTTTTTGATGCGATTGATTCTAGGTGTGGTTGTAATAAATTGGCTCCTAAAGCACAATTGAAACCTACACTTAGTAAAGGTATGTGAGAAACAGAAATCAAAAATGCTTCTGCTGTTTGTCCAGACAACGTTCTTCCTGATGCATCGGTAATTGTTCCAGAAACCATAATAGGAATGTCAATTTTTCTTTCATCTTTTACTTCTTCAATAGCAAATAAGGCTGCTTTTGCATTGAGAGTATCAAAGACTGTTTCTACCAATAAAAGATCAACTCCACCATCTAACAATGCTTCTGTTTGTTGTTTGTAGGCAATTCTTAAATCATTAAAAGTTACAGCTCTATACCCTGGGTCGTTTACGTCTGGCGACATACTTGCTGTTCTGTTTGTAGGGCCAATTGAGCCTGCTACAAATCTTGGTTTATGGGGTTCTTTTGTAGTGATTTCTTGCGCAACTTCTTTGGCTATTTTAGCGGATTGATAATTGAGTTCGTAGACCAAATCTTCCATTTGATAATCTGCCATTGCGATGGTTGTACCTGAAAACGTATTAGTTTCTACAATATCGGCTCCAGCCAAAAAATACTTGCGATGAACTTCTTTGACAGCTTCTGGTTGTGTGATGGATAACAAATCATTGTTTCCTTGAAGTGGCGATGCATAATCCTTGAAGCGTTCTCCTCGAAAATCTTCTTCAGTAAATTTATATTGCTGCAACATGGTTCCCATGGCTCCGTCTAAAACTAAAATTCTCTTTTGTATTTCTTGATAAATTTTACTCATAAATCATACAATTTTACTGTAAAAATATTGGTTTTATAATTTTTTCTAATTGATCAAATTCTATTAAAAAAGCATCATGTCCGTGAATAGAAGTAATTTCATGATAAGTTACTTTAGAATTTAGTTTAGATAATTCTTGATAGGTTTCTTGATTCTCTTTTGCTGTAAAAAACAAATCAGAATCTACTGCAAGTATATGAATTTCAGCTTCAATTTTATTTAATTCAAAACTCCAGTCTTCGTTACTTGTAGCTTCTATAGTTCGTAATAAATGATTCATCATTTTATAAGCAGACAACTGAAACCTTTCTTGTAATTTTTTTCCATGATGAAATAGCCAACTTTCTACATTAAAAATTTTTAAGTCTTTATTAATTGATCTGTTAAATTTAACTTTATAAGATTCAGGGGATCGATAACACATCATTGCATGCATTCTTGCATCATGAATTGGCTTGCTAGAATTTAATAAAAATTGCTGCTGAATTAAACAATTAGCAATTAACCAATCTGTAGATTTCCAATCTGAAGCTATTGGAATTAAATGCTGTCTCTTATACACATCTGACGCTGCCGACGATCTACTCTGTGTAG
>CAJXRR010000015.1 GCA_913060575.1 uncultured Flavobacterium sp. | reverse complement strand
TCGTCGGCAGCGTCAGATGTGTATAAGAGACAGGATAATGACAGAGGAACAACGATTGGAAGGCGTTCTTTTGGAAAAGGTTTGGTGCAAGAAGAAAAAGAATTAGGAGATGGATCTGCTATAAGACTAACCATAGCAAGATATTACACTCCAACAGGAAGATCTATTCAAAAACCTTATGAAAAAGGGAAAGGGAAGAATTATTCTAGAGACATTAACAACAGAATTAAAAGTGGAGAATTATTAAGTAAGGACAGCATTAAAGTGGCTGACTCTTTACAATTTAAAACGCCAAAAGGGAAAATTGTATATGGTGGTGGTGGTATTATCCCAGATGTATTTGTACCTATAGACACGACTTCTTATATGAATAATTTCTATTTCAATACAATCCAAAACTTTGCTTTTGATTTAGTAGACATCAACAGAAAGGAACTAACAAAGACAGACCTACAAAGCTTTATTAAAAATTACAATATTGATAAAGCGTATCAAGAATACTTAGCAAGCCTTAATACTGTATTAAAAGATGCTCGAGTGAGTTTTTCAAACCGTATGAAAAAGCCATCTCCAAAAGCAAAAGGAATCATCAAACAATATTTAAAAGCTACCATTGCAAGTCAAATATATGGAGATGATGGGTTTTATAGAATCATTCAATCTGATGATAAGATGATCTTGAAAATTTTAGAGTTGGAATCTAACAATTAATGCCGTTTCTTTGTGGGAATGATTCATGTACCTGATAACAAAAAAATTTACTTTGCCTCAGATCAGCACCTAGGTGCTCCGACTCCAGAAGCAAGTTTCCCTAGAGAACAAAAATTTATAGCCTGGCTAAATGAAGCTAAAGAAGACGCAGCAGCCATTTTTTTACTAGGGGATTTGTTTGATTTTTGGTTTGAATATAAAACGGTTGTCCCTAAAGGATTTGTTAGGGTTTTAGGAAAATTAGCGGAGATTAAAGACAGCGGAATTCCTATTTATTTCTTTGTTGGGAATCATGATTTATGGATGAAAGATTACTTTGAAAAAGAATTGAATATTCCGGTTTATCACAAACCACAAGAGTTTACTTTTAACAACACGAACCTTCTAATTGGTCATGGTGATGGCTTGGGCCCTGGAGACAAAGGCTATAAGCGCATGAAAAAAGTATTTACACTTCCATTATTTCAATGGATGTTTAAATGGTTGCATCCAGATATAGGGATGAGACTTGGACAATACATGTCTGTTAAAAACAAAATGATTTCTGGTGATGAAGATGCCGTGTTTTTGGGTAAAGAAAATGAATGGCTAGCGCAATACTGTAAACGTAAACTAGAAACTAAACACTATGATTATTTTGTGTTTGGACATAGACATTTACCTTTAGAAATTGACTTAAATAATAAAAGTAAATACATCAATCTTGGAGATTGGATTCAGTATTTCACCTATGGTGAATTTATGAAGACCTTTAAACTGAAAGAGTATTAAGAAAGCTCATTTGTAAATTTAATGAGTTGTTGTACCCCTGAATAAATACTTAAACAATTCTCCTTGATAAAGCTTTCATCAATAATAGCCATGTCTCTGTAAGCATTCATCACTTTTTCTCCATTAAAATCTACAAAGGCCAAGCGAAAAAAGAACTCAGTAGTTTCAAATCCAAAATCTGATCCTGGCAATAAAGCAACTTGATAGTTTTCTAACATAAAGTGTGCTAATTCCTTACTCGTATTAATTCCTAAAGACTGGATTTGAGTTTTAAATTGATCAAAACCTATCATCATATAAAATGCTCCTTCTGGATTGGTACAATCTATATTATTCTTTAATAATTCTGAAAAAACATAAGAAGATATTCCATGTAAAATAGCAGATGAAATAGAGACATATTCTTTTAATTTATCTGCATATTCATAGGCTTTTACTGCGGCAAATTGAACTGGTGAAGAAACACAACTGAATGTTTCACTAAATAAAGACCGATAAACAATTGATAATTGATTTAACTCTTTAGGAAGTGACATAAACCCCAGACGATAACCTCCTGCAGAAAACACTTTGCTTAAGCCTCCAAAAACAATCGTTGCTTCTGGATAATACTTGGAAATACTTGGAGAAAAATCATCATTAAAGTTTAATTGGGAATAAATTTCGTCTGATAAAACGATTACTTGATACTTTCTACAAACCTCTGCCAATAATTCATATTCTTTATGTGTATAAACGGCTCCTGTTGGATTGTTTGGAGAATTTAAAACCAATACGTGTTCTTTATGATTGCTTTGTTTAAGATAAGCTTCAAGAGATTGAGAGCTTAGTTTAAAGTCGTTTTCTAGTTTCGTTTCTAGAATAGAGTAAGTACCTCCTTTAGACTTGATTTGTGGAATATAACTTACCCAACTTCCTTTAGGAATTAAAAACTCTCCTTCAAAAATTAAAATAGACTGATATAGTAATTCTTTACTTCCAGGGCCGATAAAAATTAGAGCTGAATCTCTTTGGATTCCCTGGTTTTGAGAAAGAAATTTAGACACTTGATTTCTTAACTCAAACAATCCATTTACAGGTAGATAATGATTATTTGTTGCATTCTTTTTTAATTCTTCTACAATAGAATAATGAATTGGAAATGGGGATTGACCAAATCCAAAATGTGTGATTTGGTTTCCTTCTTTTCTTAGTTCTTTTACTTTCTCGTTAATAAGAAGTGTTGCAGAGGGTTTTAAGTTTAGAATATCTCTATTAATTTTCATTCGCTGTTATTTTAATCCAAAAAAAGAGGCCAATTGGCCTCTTTTTTATATTAATAAGCCTAAAATATTTAAGCTGGATCTTCTGTAAAATACGTGTAGTTATTACCGCTTTTGGTTATCCATAAATTCCATGAATTTCCATCTACTGAGCCTGTAAAGGTTTCAACACCTTGTATGGTTGTAACACTAAATGTGTAAGATTGACCGGTAGAACCATTTGTCCAAATCCATAATGCATAATTACCATCATCTAAAATAGACGATACCGTTTCTGAATTTGCAGTTCCCGCACTTGCATCTAAAGTAACAAATGCCCAACCCCAAGTGTTAGTCATAACATCCAAATCTAGATCTAGATCTGCACTTGAATCCCAAGTCATTGTTGCTATAAAAGCCCCTACTTTCATTACTTTAAAAGAAGTAACTCCGTCTAAAGAAGGAAGAAAGTTTCTAGCAGAACTGTTAACCACAATAAAATCAGTTAAAACTACATCATGAAAACTTTCATTAGCACTAAAAGTAAGTGATATCGCTACTGAAGTTGCTCCGGAGTTTACATTCACTGTATTTGTAACTCCATCAATTGTATATTCTAACGTTGAATAACTCGGTAAAGCTTCTGAAAACTGTACCATAAAGTCGTAACTTTCAGTATCGTTAGGAACACCAATGATTTCACTTTGTTCAACTGCAGAAGCCAATAAATCTTTAGTTATTGCTGTAGTTATTGGGTCATCATCATCTACATTACATCCTATAAATGTAAAAACAGATACTAGTATTATACTTAATTTATATATATGTTTCATATGTCTTGTTTTATAGTTCTATAAATGAATAAGTAACTTCCATTCCGTTAGTTGCTTTCGTAATTTCTAGTACAGGAATTTCATCTGCCCAAAAACCAGCACCTAGTGTTACTGTTCCTGTAAACGTTTCTGTTCCTGCAGGAGAAACAAATTCAAATGTATAATCTGATGTTGGATCATTAACTGTCCAAGGCCTAACAGAGATTGTATAAACCCCATCAGGATCTGCTTGTCCTAATGTTACGGTTTCTCCTGGAGTTACAGAATAACCAGTATCAATATCATTGAAACCTGCGTCTCTAATTCTAATATCTAAATCACTAGTTCCTGTCCAAGTAAAATTGAAATCAACATCCGAAGGTGTTGTAACAACTATTACTGGTAAACTATCGACAACATTAATAGACCTAGAAACATCTGCTGGAGTTAAATAGTACACTAAAGATCCTCCAAAATCTGCATCTAAAATTTCAACAGTGAACGTTTCAACATCTGTTCCTTCTGCAACACCATCGTCTGCAAAAGTAGCTGTAACCTCTACAGTTGTTTCTCCTGCTGGAATGGTTACTGTAGAAGGAAAACTTGCTCCATCAATGGTACCATCTGAAGATGTTATTCCTAATGTTACTTCTGTAGCAACATTTAATGGATTTACATTCAATCCTATTGTGAAACTAACTGTTCCGCCAGCTTCTAAGACTGTTTGCCCATCATTTGCATCAATAAAACCAATACTTATTTCACTTGTTGGAGTCAATTCTCCGGGATTTGTTACGCTATCTACATCGTCCTCACCACAAGAAATTAAAAGGGTTAAGGAGAATAGTAAAGCTATATATTTAATATTTTTCATATCCTATAGTTTGTATATTATAAATTTAATTTTAATCTAGCAAAAACTGTTCTACCATTAATTCCAAACTGAGAGGTAACTCGTGGGTATATAAATTGATTACCGCTTGTTAAATTAGATGGAGTTGCATCAGGATACACATCGAAAATATTACTTGAACCGACTGTTAAAGTCATGTTTTCTGTAAAATCATATCCAAAAGATATATCTGTTACTATTTTTCCTCCAAATTCTGGATGGAAATCTGCTCCTCCGTTATTTGTTGTATCTGGATTGATTACCGATCCGAAATACGAGTTTCTAACAAATAATTTCCAGTTGTCTGATTGTAATACATGTCCAAGGTTTGCTTTAAACCTAGGTGTTGCAAATTCTAAGAAGTAAGATTCTCTTTCTCCAAAATAAGTGCTTGCTTGTGAAGCTAAAACACTTGAAGAATTGATTTCGTCTACTTGTTGCGTTCTAGCAAAAGTTACTGCTAAATCACTTGAAAAACGTAAATCAGAAATAGTTGCTTTGTGAGAAATTACAATATCAAACCCTTTTGTTTCAGTATCAATTGCATTTGCGAAGAAACGAGCTGTTTCGGCATCTGTAATGATTCCACTTGGGATATCAAAGTTTCCAGTTAATACTACTCTATCGTCAATTGCCGTAAAGAAACCATCAACTGTTAAACTTAAATTAGCATCCGGAATTTTAGCTGTAAAACCAATACTAGCACTTAAAGACTCTTCTTGTTTTAATTGAGGAATTCCTAAGGCTCCTGCAATCTGACTATCATTTGAAAATGTTCCCACTTCAAATGGTACACCTGCAATAAAGTTTGTACTAATGGTATTAAAGTTTAATTGATGTAAAGACGGTGCTCTAAAACCAGTACTTAAAGCTGCTCTAAAGTTTACGTTATCACTTGCTTTAAGTAATCCTGCTAATTTCCAATTAAAAGTAGAACCAAAATCACTATAGTTTTCAAATCTAGCTGCACCAGATACAAATAAAGTTTCAGAAAGATCTAATTCTAAATCAGCATAGAAAGCATAACTGTTTCTTGTTGCATTTCTTTCATTCTCTGGTCTAAAACCAGGGAATACTTGAATTCCTCCTGCTCTAGAATTTCCGAAGAAATCTGTAACTTGAGTAGCAGAATTACCATCCCAAATATTTCCATTAATATCATAAGTAGCCCAAGACTCTTCTTGTCCTGCAAAAATACTATAAGCTTCCATTCTATATTCTGCTCCAACTGCAACATTTAAACCAGATAAAATATCATCATAGAATTTAGACATGTCTAAGTTAGTTGTGTTTTGAGTAAAAGAAAAACCTCCTGCATACGCTTCTAAAGGTGAATCTTGTTGTAAACTAGCGTTACTTGTGTTTCCTATGTTAAAATCAAAAGAGTTTTTTCCGTAAGTATTACTAAAGTCTACATCCCATTCTCCTTGTTTTCCTCTAATACCAACAGCTACTGACTCATCATTTACAGTAGAATTGATTTCTGGCAAGAATCCTCCTGGATATAATCCTGTGAAAGCTCTAGATTGATTTGGTCTCCTGTAAAAACCTGCAGCATTTCCTTTTCTATGGCTAAATCCACCAAAGGCATAAAAACTAAAATCATCATTGATAGAAAACTCCATGTTTGCCATAAATTTTCCGTTTCTTAACCTAGACTGACCAACTCTCATGTTAAAGTCTTTTCTAGTAAGGCCTCTTGTTGCTAATTCTGCATCAGTTGTGTTAAAGTTTAACAATCCTCTTAAATCATCAATTGAAGTAGCTGCATTAATTTGATTTTTTAAAGACAAATCAAAATGAGTAACTCCTTGAGAGAACGTTTGGATTTGTGCTAAAGAATATTGCGTAATATCTGATCCTGCACCGCTATTTAAACCGATCCACTCTACTGAATTACTTGCATCAAAGATTGATCCTGTAAATCCATCACCACTTGCTCTAAAAGAAGGCGCTCTAGTAGATAAAGAACCTGTAAAGTTTATAAAACCTCCTTTATCATCTAAAGGAATTCCATAGTTTACATCGAATTGAAAGTTTTCTCCATCCATTCCACCATCTTGGTCATTGGTTTCACTTCCCCAATTTCCTCCTTGATTTATTTGAACTTCTAATCCTTCCTTGTCTTTTAATACAATATTAATAACTCCAGCAATGGCATCACTTCCATATTGTGCCGCTGCTCCGTCTTTTAGAATTTCTATTCTTTTAATTGAAAATGCTGGAATTGCATTCATATCAGTTCCTACACTACCTCTACCTACTGTACTGTTAACATTCACTAGAGATGTGTTGTGTCTTCTTTTTCCGTTAATTAAAACTAACACTTGATCTGGTCCTAAACCTCTCAAGGCTGCAGGATCAATATGGTCTGTACCATCTGAAACTGTTTGTGAAGTTGATGTAAATGAAGGTGCAACATAATTTAAGATATCATTTACTGATACTTGCGGCCCTGCACTTACTAATTCAGAGATGTCAATAATATCAACAGGAACTGGTGTGTTAGCTACCGTTCTATTTTTGTTTCTAGATCCAACTAAAACCACTTCATCTAAAGCGAGATTGTCTTCTTCCAAAACAATAGTAACATAACTAGTGTCTGTGATTTTCTTGTCAACAGTTTTAAATCCTAAAGAGGAAACAGAAATTGTTGTTGGTAATTTTTTTACATCTAACGAAAACTCACCGTTTTCATCAGTAGTCGTTCCATTTGTTGTTCCTTTTTCCACGACATTCATAAAGGATAAAGCTTCTCCGCTATTATCTGTTACTTTACCTTTAATTGTTTGAGCATTTAAAGAAATTACCCCTACAAATAAAAATACAACCGTGAAAAATTTTAAAAAGTCATTTTGTTTCATATAAATGTGGTTGATTGATTATCAAACAAATGTGGCGATTATTTTCTTATAAACAAAAAAAAATTAACATAATATTAAGAAATGAAAAAAAATAGCAGCACTACAACTATAAACATATGTTAAGATTATAGTCATAAATACTTCCTTTTACCTTTAACCTATCTTTAACAATGTTAAAATTGTGTTTATTGTAGATTTGTTTTTCAATTTTTAATTCTTAAAACTTAAGATAGAATGGATGTAGATGTTAGAGCAATTAACGAAAAAATAGAAAGAGAAAGTGCTTTTGTCGATTTGCTTACCTCAGAAATGAATAAAGTAATCGTTGGTCAAAAAGAAATGATCGAACGTTTACTAATAGGGTTACTTGGTAATGGACATATTTTACTTGAGGGTGTGCCTGGTTTGGCAAAAACACTAGCCATCAATACACTTGCGAAAGCCGTACAGGGTTCTTTTAGCAGAGTGCAGTTTACACCGGATCTTTTACCGGCGGATGTGGTTGGAACCATGATTTACAATATTAAGGAAAATGATTTTTCTATTAAAAAAGGTCCCATTTTTGCGAACTTTGTTTTAGCTGATGAGATCAATAGAGCGCCTGCTAAAGTGCAATCTGCTTTATTAGAAGCCATGCAAGAGCGACAGATAACTATTGGAGACACTACTTTTAAATTAGATGAACCTTTTTTAGTGATGGCAACCCAAAACCCTGTAGAACAAGAAGGGACTTATCCTTTACCTGAAGCACAGGTAGATCGTTTTATGTTAAAAACGGTTATTGATTATCCAAAATTAGCGGATGAACAAATTATCATGCGTCAAAACTTAAGCGGAGGTTTTGCTACCGTAAACCCAGTAGTTTCTATAGAGCAAATTTTAAGAGCTAGAGAAGCTGCCAATGAAGTTTACATGGATGAAAAAATTGAAAAATATATTCTTGATATCATCTTTGCCACAAGATTTCCAGAAAGGTATAATTTAGGCAACTTAAAATCTCTAATCAGTTTCGGAGCTTCCCCTAGAGGAAGTATCAATCTAGCAAAAGCGGCTAAATGTTATGCATTTATAAAAAGAAGAGGTTATGTAATCCCTGAAGATGTTAGAGCGATGGTTTATGATGTATTGCGACATAGAATTGGAATTACTTACGAAGCTGAAGCCGAAAACATTACATCAATAGACATTATTAATTCTATTATTAATGAAATAGAAGTTCCATAGGAAGCAACTGCATACCATTCTAAATTGTTATACCCCCCTAAAATATTTTAGCTATGAAATATAAATTAACAAGATATAAAAGCATTATCAGTAATAAATTAATATTAGAATTAACCAAAGAAACTTATGGACAATGGGTTATTTACCAAAATAGAAACCCTAAATTTCATGTCAATTGTTTTGATTTTGAAAATGAGTCGAATCAAGTTTTAAACAGTTTGCTTTTAGCTCAGCAAAAACCTATTGAAGAAGTGTTGAGTAGAATTAATAAAAAGGAAAATATTAGCCTATCAATTGAGAAACCTAAATTCTATGAGAGAGCAGTTGATTCAAAAATTAAAGAAATAGAGTTAGAGAGTATACCGCTAGAATGGGTAAGTTAAATTATGGATACGAAAGAGATACTAAAAAAAGTACGAAAGATTGAAGTCAAGACAAGAAGATTGTCTGATCATGTTTTTGGAGGAGAATATCATTCTACCTTCAAAGGTAGAGGAATGACGTTTTCTGAAGTACGACAGTATCAATATGGAGATGATGTAAGAGCCATCGATTGGAATGTTACCGCTCGTTCTAACGAACCTCATATAAAAGTATTTGAAGAAGAGCGAGAATTAACGATGATGTTAATGGTAGATATTTCTGGATCCGAATTATTTGGAACAGCAGAACAATTCAAAAAAGACACCGTAACGGAAATTGCTGCAACCTTAGCTTTCTCTGCAATACAAAACAACGATAAAGTTGGTTTGATTCTTTTCTCAGATCAAATAGAGTTGTTTATTCCTCCTAAAAAAGGAAAAAGTCATGTATTGAGAATCATTAGAGAGTTAATTGAATTTAAGCCTGAAAGTAAAAAGACAGATATTTCTGAAGCTTTTAAGTTTCTTTCTAATGTGATGAAAAAGAGAGCCATCGTTTTTATGCTATCCGATTTTATGGACGATGATTATGAGAAAACCTTAAAAATTGTTGGCAACAAACACGATATTACCGGAATAAGAGTCTATGACAAACACGATGAGGAAATTCCAAATTTAGGAATGGTGCCTATGTTAGACGCAGAAACAAATTCTGTTCAGCTGATCAATACCTCGTCAAAAACAGTAAGAAATCGTTACAAAGCAAATGCTTTACGTTTATCAGATTATTACAAAAGCACTTTTAAGATAAGTGGTGCTGGGGCAATAGATACTAGAGTGGACGAAGATTATGTGAAAAAATTATTAGGCTATTTTAAACACAAAGGAAGATAACAGCAATGAAAATAAGAATCCTTTTATTCCTTTTAGCATGTAGTAATGTCTCTTTTTCGCAGCAAGTAAAAGTAGAGACAGACACTACCAATATTAGAATTGGCGAACAATTCTTGTTTCAAATCACTATTAGCGACACAGCTAATGTAATTCTCCCTGAAAAATTAGAAAACTTAAAAAACTTAGAAGTAGTAGAAGATTTTAAAATCGACACCTTTAAAAACAGTCTTATCAAAAAATACTTAATGACTGGTTTTGATAGTGGTGCTTTTTATATTCCTACCCAACAAATATTTATTAGAAACAGGGCCTATTTAACCGATTCTGTTTTAATTAATGTTGCTACAGTTGCGGTAGACACTACAAAACTAAAAATGTTTCCAATTAAAGCGATTCAAAGTGAGCCTTTGGTTTTTGACGACTTTAAACCTTATATTATATGGGTTGTTTTAGGCTTATTATTGATTGCTGTAATTGTGTATTTCATCATTACTAGAAAGAAAGCAGAAATTACTGAAGAAGAAATAATTGCTGGTTTACCTCCTTACGAAGAAGCAATTGAAAGGCTTCAAAAATTAGACAATAAGTTATTGTGGCAAAACAATGAAGTAAAAAAATATTACAGTGAGCTTACTGAAATTGTGAGAGCTTATATTGAAAAAGAGTTGAAAGTTCCGGCCTTAGAAATTACTACACATGAATTAGTTGAAACTCTTTCTGATTTCAATCAAGCAAAAACAATTGACACTAGTAGAGAAACGATCAACAAATTAAAAGGATTGCTTAGTGAAGCTGATTTGGTGAAATTTGCCAAATCAAAACCACTTTCACACGAAATTGAAGAAGACAGAAGAGATGCAGAAGATGTCTTAAACGCATTAAAACCTAAACAAATAATAGAAGAAACAGCAGCTGAAGATGGATTGGAGTAATTTTGAGTTTCAAAACCCTGGTTTTTTATGGCTATTAACGGTAATTCCGTTATTGGCTGTCTGGTATTTCTTTATGCGAAAAAAAGACACTGCGGTTTTAAGAGTTTCTAGCGTAAAAGGGTTTAATTCTAAAGGTTCCTTTTTACCAAAACTGAAGCCTGTTTTATATTTATTTAGGTTGTTGGCTTTAGCTTTTTTATTGATTGCATTAGCAAGACCAAGAAACGTATCCGTTAGCACAAAAATAAAAGCAAATAGAGGAATTGATATTGTTATGGCAATTGATGTTTCTGCGAGTATGTTGGCAAAAGATTTACAACCAAATAGGCTAGAAGCTTTAAAAGTAGTCGCTACAAACTTTGTAAATAGACGTCCAAATGATAGAATCGGAATTGTAGTATACGCAGGTGAAAGCTTTACACAAACACCAATTACTAGTGATAAAGGAATTATTAAAAGAACTATTGCAGATATTAAATGGGGGCAATTAGAAGGTGGAACAGCGATAGGAATGGGATTAGGGTCTGCCGTAAATCGATTAAAAGAAAGCGAGGCTAAAAGCAAAGTCATCATTCTCCTAACAGACGGAGTAAACAATTCAGGTTTTGTAGATCCAAAAACAGCTACTGAGCTTGCAAAAGAATTAAATATTAAAGTATATACCATTGGAATTGGAACGAACGGTATGGCAGATTTTCCTTACAGCAAAGATCCTAGGACTGGGAAATTACAGTTTAGAAAACAACAGGTTGAAATAGATGAAGAACTTTTACAGTTTATTGCCAGTGAAACACAAGGACAATATTTTAGAGCAACAGACAATACTAAGCTCCAAGATATTTATGATGAAATAGACACCTTAGAAAAGACAAAAATTGAAGAATTTAAATATTACAATTTTCAAGAAAAATACAGATTTTTAATTTTCATAGCAGTAGGTTTATTGTTGTTAGAGTATTTATTAAGAAACACACTGTTTAGAAGTTTTATATAATGTTATACAGACTAGAGGAACCCATTTATTTTTATCTTTTTGCTGCGATACCAATAATCGTAGTGATATTTCTATTGGTATTCTGGTGGAAAAAAAGAACTCAGAAAAAATTTGCTTCGGATGGCTTATTAATAAAGTTAGCACCCAATGTTTCTGTTTTTAAATCCGTTTTAAAACTCTTCTTTTTTATCATCGGGATTTCATTTTTAATTTTAGCATTGGTCAACCCAAAGATGGGAACTAAATTAAAAACAGTAAAAAGAGAAGGTGTCGATGTTGTTTTTGCACTAGATGTTTCTAGAAGTATGTTAGCAGAAGATATTGCTCCAAATAGGTTAGAAAAATCAAAACAAATCATTTCTAAAATTATTGACAAACTAGGAAGTGACCGCGTAGGAATTATCATTTACGCAGGAAACGCCTATCCTTTATTGCCCATAACTACCGATCATGCAGCAGCAAAAATGTTTTTGCAAAATGCTAACCCAGATCTGGTCTCTAGTCAAGGAACAGCAATTAACGATGCTTTAGATTTGGCAAAAACCTATTATAACAATGATGAGCAAACCAATCGGTTTTTAATTATAATTTCTGACGGAGAAGATCATCAAGAGGAAACAAAACAGTTAGCTCAAAATATTTCTAACGACGGAATTAAGGTATATACCATTGGTGTAGGAACTGAAAAAGGCGCGCCTATCCCCCTAAAAATAAATGGCTCGCTTATTGGGTATAAAAAATACAAAGGAGAAACCGTTTTAACAAAACGAAATTCTGAACTTTTAAAAGGTGTGGCCAATGCCGCAGATGGCGAATACATTGACGGGAATTTAACAGACAAACCTGTGAAAGCCATAGAGGATATTATTACCAATGCTCAGAAAAGCGAATTTGAGACCAAGCAATTTTCAGATTACAAAGATCAATTTCAATGGTTTTTGGGAATCGGAATCTTATTTTTAGTTTTGGATATTTTCTTACTTGATAAGAAAACCAAATGGTTAAGAAAAGTCGATTTATTTAATGAAGAAGACAAATAAATTCTAAGACAATGAAGAATTTAAAATTTATACTAATTGCCCTATTGATGTTATTAACATCAACATTTTCTTATGCGCAAAAAGATTCTATCGCTCAACAAAGAGAGGCTAGAAAATATGTAAGAGAAGGCAATAAGCTATACTTACAGAAAAATTTTACAGATGCTTCTGTTGCTTATAAAAAAGCCTTAGAAAAAAACAGTTCCTACAAGAAAGCTAGTTACAATTTGGGAAATGCGCTCTATAAAGACAAGAACTATAAAGAAGCAATTCCACAATTTAATTTAACGGTTGAGAGTTCAAAAAACAAACTAGAAAAATCAGAAGGATACCACAATATTGGAAATGCAATGATGCAGCAAAAGAATTATAAAAGTGCAATAGATGCTTATAAAAATTCTTTACGAAACAACCCCGGTGATGATGAGAGTAGGTACAATTTAGCAGTTGCTCAAAAACTTCAGAAAGACGAGGAAAACAAAGAAAAAGGAGACGATAAAAATAAAGACAAGGATAAAAAAGATCAAAACAAAGATCAGAATAAGGATAAAAAAGACGGCGACGATAAAGACAAAAAAGATCCTAAGAAAGATGGTGACAAGGGAGATGACAAGAAAAAACAGGATCCCAAAAAGAACGATAAGAGCAAACAAAAGCCGCAACCAGGAAAAATGTCACCACAACAAATAAAGCAGTTGTTAGAAAGTTTAAATAATGAAGAGAAAAAAACTCAGAAAAAATTAAACGCTAAAAAAGCAAAAGGTAAAAAAGTAAAGCAAGAAAAAGATTGGTAAATTTTATATTTGCCAAGAGCTAGAAAATAAAAATGAGGCATAAAATAAAATACATTCTTATCCTGTTTACTCTTATGAGTATGTCTCTCTATGCTCAAGAACCAGAACTCGTTGTTAGTGTTAGCAAAAATAAGCTCGGCCTTAATCAACGATTACGAGTACAGTTTACAGTTAATAAACAAGGAGCTGATAATTTTAAAATTCCAAATCTTACCAATTTCCAAATTGTCGGTGGTCCTAGTCAATCTATAAGTCAATCATGGATTAATGGAAAAGCAAGTTTCTCTCAAAAGTATACTTACATCCTAAAACCCCTTAAAAAAGGAGAGTTTTCTATTCCTCCAGCAAGCATTAAACTCAACGGAAAAACAATTACATCCAAGCCTATTAAAATAATTGTTTTAGATCCTGTTGAAATTCCAAAAGACCCAAATGACCCTAATTATATTGCACAACAAAACATTCATTTAGTTGCAGAAATTTCTAAATCTAGTCCGTATGTAGGTGAAGGAGTTTATGTAGAATACCGATTGTACGTTAGTCAGAACATTAGCGTTCGAGATTTTTCTTATACAGATTCTCCACAATATAATGGCTTTTGGAATCAAGAAATAAAAATTAATGGCTTGTCTGCTAAAAACGGAAAATATAATGGAGAAGATTACCGATACGTAGTCTTACAAAAAGCCTTATTAATTCCTACAAAATCTGGAAAATTAACCATCGATCCTATAAAAATGGACATTGTTATAGGTGTTCCAACAGGAAGAGGTGATTTTTTCGGAAACCCAATCGTAAGAAACATCACAAAAAGCTTTGCATCTGCAACTAAATTTGTGAATGCAAAACAACTTCCATCAGAAGGAAAGCCAGAAAGTTTTAATGGTGCTGTGGGTGATTTTAATTTTTTAGTATCTTCTAGTAGAGACATTTTAAAATCGAATGAAACCGCTACTATTTCTGTAAAGGTTACTGGAAATGGAAACTTAAAATTATTTGAATTACCAGAAATAAAAACACCAACAGAATTAGAAGTTTACACACCAGAACAAAAAGAAAAAATTAGCGTTACACCGAACGGAATTAGAGGTTCTGTTACTAAAAATTACACCGTTGTTCCTCAATATAAAGGGAAATACAAAATTCCAAATACTGAATTTTCCTATTTTGATCCAAAAGAAAAGAAATATGTAACCTTAACTTCAGAAGATATTTTTGTTGATGTGTTAGAAGGTAAAGAGTTAGTTACAAACTCTGATGTAAACTCAAATACAAAAAAAGATATTATAACTACGGGAGCTAATTTTAGATATATCCAAACCAGTAGTTCTTTTTCTTCAACAGAAAAAGAAGCCTTTTACACATCAAATGCGTATTATTTACTCTTATTTCTTCCGATGATTTTTATTCCAATCGGAATTGTTGTAGCCAAAAGAAATGAAGCAAGAAGTAATGACATTATTGGAAATAAACTAAGAAAAGCAGATCGTTTAGCTAAAAAATATCTTTCTCAGGCCAAAAAGCAATTGGGTAAAAAAGATGAATTTTATATCGCCTTAGAAAAAGCACTTCACAATTATTTAAAAGCCAAATTGCGAATTGAAACTTCAGATATTAGTAGAGAAAAGATTACTGAATTATTAGAAAAAAAATCTGTTGATAAAACCTCTATTAATTCTTTTATTGAAGTTTTTAATAGCTGTGATATGGCTAGATATTCTCCAGTCTCTGAAGTAGAAATGAATGATGACTATGAAAAAGCTAAATTAGTAATCACGCAAATCGATAAACAATTGTAAGATGAAAAAACTACTAATTTTACTGCTGTTCGTTTCTCAAAATTTAGTTTCACAATCTACCGATGAATTGTTCGAAAAAGGTAATAATCAATACAAGCTAGAACAGTATACAGAGGCTATTGTCAGTTATCAAAAAATTGTGGAGTCTGGATTTATTTCTTCAGAATTATTTTACAATCTTGGAAACTGTTATTATAAACTAAATAAAGTTGCACCCGCAATTTATAATTACGAAAAAGCACTATTAATAGACCCTTTAAATAAAGACGCTCAAAATAATTTAGTGTTTGCCAAAAGGTTAACCATAGATAATATTGAAGAACTTCCAAAATCTGTTTTTCAAAAATTAGATGTAACTTTTATAAAAAAACTTTCTTATAATCAATGGGCTATGGTTTCGGTTGTCTTTTCATTTTTAGGGGCTTTGTTGTTTCTTCTTTTTTACTTTTCATATACTCCTTCAAAAAAACGACTGTTTTTTGTTACTAGTATTCTCAGTTTTCTACTATTAATTATCTGTTCTATCTTTACGATGAAGGAATATTCTTACGCTAACAAGACCATAGAAGCAATTATTTTTATTGAAGAAACTGACATTAAAAATGCACCAACATTAAATGGAGAAAAGGTTTTTACACTTCATGAAGGAACCAAAGTTCGTGTTTTAGACTCCGTTGATAATTGGAAAAAAATTAGAATTTCAGATGGAAAAGTTGGTTGGATTATTGCTGATGAAATGAAAGTCTTAGATATTTTTCAATAAAATCTCCTCAAGAATTGTATCTTTATTTTTTTCTAAATTTAAAGATGAGCAAATTTATTTTTTCTTACTTATTTTCTTTTATCCTTTTGGCATCAATTGTGGCGCCAACCTATATCAGTTTTTCAGACTTACAAGCCGAAGCTACTGAAATAGTTGATTTAGGCGAAGAGGAAGAAAATAAGGGAAATGAATCTGTCAAAGATTTAGAGGTAAAAATATACTACTCTACTACAAATGAATCGCTGTTTGTAAGTTTAGAAAAGAAAAAAAGAATGAGTTTTTATTCTAAAAACTATACTTCCTATTATAAAAAATTAAGTTCTCCACCTCCAGAATTAAAATCTTAAGAATTCAAGCTACATACAACGGAATAACTCCGTAAAAATTAATTTGCTTTTTAGGTTATCTACAGGCCAAGAAAGTTAAAAATCTTATACATGTTTAAAAATATTAAAAGTGATTTACCCGCTAGTATAGTGGTGTTTTTCGTCGCATTACCTTTATGTTTAGGTATTGCATTAGCAAGTGGTGCCCCTCTTTTCTCTGGAGTAATAGCAGGAATTATTGGAGGTATCGTAGTCGGTTCATTAAGTGGATCTAAAATTGGAGTTAGTGGCCCTGCTGCTGGTTTAGCTGCCATTGTTTTAACAGCCATTGGAACATTAGGTGGTTATGAAAACTTTCTTGTAGCGGTTGTCTTAGGAGGTGTTATACAATTAGTTTTTGGAATTTTAAAAGCTGGAATTATTGGGTATTATTTCCCTTCATCAGTAATTAAAGGAATGTTAACGGGTATTGGTATTATCATTATTTTGAAGCAAATTCCTCATTTCTTCGGATACGATGTCGATCCTGAAGGAGATTTTGCTTTCTTTCAAATAGATGGTGAAAACACCTTTTCAGAAATTTTTAAATCAGTAAACTTCATAAGTCTAGGATCAACAATCATTGGATTTGTAGGTCTTGCTATTTTAATTTTATGGGATAAAGTCCTTTCAGAAAAAGGAAAAATATTTAAACTAATTCAAGGTCCTTTAGTAGCTGTTGTTGCTGGAATTGTTTACTATTTAACTACTCAATCTAGCGAAAGTTTAGGGATAGACAGTTCTCATTTGGTAAGTGTTCCTATTCCTGAAGACGCAACTTCTTTTCTAAATCAATTCAGTTTTCCAAATTTCGCAGTCATTGGAAATCCAGACATTTGGGTAGTTGCATTTACAATCGCATTGGTGGCTAGTTTAGAAACATTATTATGTGTTGAAGCTACCGATAAATTAGATCCAGATAAAAATGTTACCCCAACCAATAGAGAGTTATTAGCTCAAGGAACTGGAAATATTATTTCTGGAATGATTGGTGGTTTACCAATAACACAAGTAATTGTTAGGAGTTCAGCGAACATTCAATCTGGAGGAAAAAGTAAAATGTCGGCTATTATTCACGGGTTCTTTTTATTGATTTCTGTAATTCTAATTCCTACGCTATTAAATAAAATTCCGTTATCTGTATTGGCTGCAATTTTACTTGTAGTAGGATATAAATTAGCAAAACCAGCCCTATTTAAAAAAATGTATCAGTTAGGTTGGAAACAATTTATTCCTTTTACAGTAACCGTAGCAGGAATTGTTTTTACTGATTTATTAATGGGAATAGGAATGGGATTAGCTGTTGGGATAGTTGTAATCTTAATTAAAAGTTTCCAAAACTCACACTTCTTACACATAGAAGATAAAAGTAACGGTGTTCATAAAATTAAAATGACATTAGCAGAGGAAGTAACCTTCTTTAACAAAGGTGCTATTTTAAATGAATTAGACAGTTTACCAAGAGATACTTATTTAGAATTAGATGTCACTAAAACAAGATATTTAGACAATGATATTATAGAAATTCTAGATGATTTTGCATACAAAGCAAAAGAAAGAAATATAGATATTAAGTTAATTTCTGAACGTGGAGCGATAGAAAATCCTGAGAGTTTTATAGAATTCTTTAAACTACGATCAAAATCTGCCTAATTTAAAAATCATGAGAAAAAACAATTATAAAATAGTAGTTCTTTCTGATTTAAAAGACAATGTAAAAAGTATTCTAAAGAGTACCATAACATTGTCTAAAATGATAGATGGTGAGATCAAATTTTTTCATGTAAGAAGCGCTAGTGATGTCGTTGAAAAAGAAAATCAATTATCTGCTATGCGTTCTATTAATTCTGAATTCAAAACAATCGATAAAAAAATACAGCAACTCTTAGCTCCTATTTCTAAAGAATATGATGTCGCTATTAACGCTAAATTTTCGATTGGAAACGTAAAAAATGAAATCGATAAATACATCAAAGAAACTCAACCAGACATTATTGTTTTAGGGAAGAAAAAATCGACCTCTTTTAGTTTCATTGGAGATAATCTTACAGATTTTATTCTAAAAACACATCGTGGTGTTATCATGATCTCTTCTGTAAATACTACTTTAGAACCTGGCAAAGAAATAACTCTAGGTATTTTAAATGGTACAAAACCATCTTCGAGTTTAGATTTTGCAGATGCGTTAATTAAAAATTCTCAAAAGCCTTTAAAATCATTTAAAATTGTAAAAGGTAAAGATTCCTTTGAAGGAGCAGCAACGTCTACTAAAGAAAAGATAGTAGAATTTGTCTTTGAAAAAAATGACAATTCTATTAAAAACCTTTCTAATTATGTCTCAAAAAATAATATTAACTTATTGTGCGTAAATAGAGGTGATCAAAACCATAAAAACAAAGCAGATGTAAAAGATCTAATAGGCAAAATAAATACCTCTCTTTTGATCTCTGCTGATGAAAACATACATTAAGTAAATAAGAAACTTACAATATTATGAAAGCACATACACAAGAAACACAAGCTGCAATAACACCAGATGCAGCCATAGATTTATTAAAAGAAGGAAATCAAAGATTTCAAACAAATAAAGAAGTAAATAGAAATTTATTAGAACAAGTAGCCGAAACAAGTACAGGGCAATATCCGTTTGCAACAATACTTCACTGTGTAGACTCTAGAGTCTCAGCAGAATTAGTTTTCGACCAAGGAATTGGTGATATATTTAGCATTCGTATCGCAGGAAACTTCGTAAATGAAGATATTCTGGGAAGCATGGAATTCACTTGTAAATTAGCAGGTACTAAAGTAATTGTAGTATTAGGGCATACAGCTTGCGGAGCTGTAAAAGGAGCATGTGATGATGCTAGATTGGGTAATCTAACTACACTTTTAAGTAAACTAAAACCAGCTGTAGAAGCGGTTTCAGAACCTTCTGATGCAAATTTACGTAATTCTAAAAACATTGACTTTGTAAATAATGTCGCTGAGAAAAATGTTTATATGACCATCAATAATATTAGAATGAAAAGTCCTGTTCTTCAAGAAATGGAAGAATACGGAGACATTAAAATTGTAGGGGCTATGTACGACATCAAAGATGGATCTGTAACTTTTTACGAATAAAATTTAATGAAGAAACTTTTACTAATTATCTCATTTATGGCTATTCCTTTTGCTGGGAAAAGTCAAGATAGCAATTTAGGAAATTGGTTAATTTATATTGGAAGTAAACAGTTAAATACTAAATGGAATCTTCATCACGAAATTCAATATAGAAATTACAACGCCGGTGGAGATTTAGAACAACTATTATTAAGAACCGGTTTAGGCTATAAAATTGGTGAAAAAAGTAATGTATTACTCGGTTATGGATACATCAATTCTGAAAATTACACCGGAATTTCCAATGAAAAAATAACCATAGAAGAGCATCGTATTTTTCAACAATTTATTACTAAAAACAACATTGGAAGTCTAAGTTTACAACATCGGTATCGTTTTGAACAACGTTTTGTTGAAGGTGATTTTAAAACCCGTTTTCGATATTTCTTAGGAATAAACCTTCCTTTTAAGGATTCTAAATATTATGCTTCTGCCTACAATGAGATTTTCTTAAACGGTGAATCTAATGTCTTTGATAGAAACCGAATTTATGGTGGATTAGGCTACAAAATAAAAAAAGGAGTTAAGATAGAGCTAGGCTATATGAGTCAGGTTTTTGAATCCTCAAGTAGAGATCAAATTAACATCATCACTTTTGTAAATTTCTAATTCTACAAAAAATAAAAAATTAATAAAAACCAATACATCTCGTATTGGTTTTTATTTGGTCTAAATTTGTTATTTTAGAAGCAACATCAACCATTCATTTTTATGAAAAAATTATTTTCTAACTTTAAGGGCGACCTTTTTGGAGGTATTACTGCTGGTATTGTAGCCTTACCCTTAGCGTTAGCTTTTGGCGTCTCTTCTGGTTTAGGACCCGATGCTGGTTTATACGGAGCTATTTTTATTAGTTTTTTCGCCGCTCTTTTTGGAGGAACAAGTACCCAAATTTCTGGACCAACAGCTCCTATGACTGCCTTAAGTATGGTTGTTATTGCAGGAATTATTGCTGCAAATGATGGTAATGTAGACAAAGCGCTTCCGGCAATTTTAACTGTTTTTTTATTAGCAGGAATTATTCAAATCGGATTAGGATTAATAGGTTTGGGTAAGTATATAAGATACATTCCATACCCTGTGGTTTCTGGTTTTATGACTGCCATTGGATTAATGATTATTCTTACACAAGTTGCGCCTTCTCTTGGATATAACGCAAAACAAGATACTGAGTTTGTAGAAACTTTTAAAGCAGAAGCCGAAGAATTAATTTTAGAAAACATCCTAAAAGAAGAAGCAGGTGAGGGTATTTTAGTTTTAGAAGATTTTAGAGAAACTGTTTATAGAGCCGAAAAAATAACCCCTGAAGATATTTTAAGAGAATCTCAAACACTAGCGGCAAACAAAGCTTCGGGTGTTTTAGGAGCTGTACGAGTCTTTTCAAGAATGATTCAAAATATAAACCTATTAGAGTTAGCTTTATCGGTAGGAACCATCCTCATCATTTTTGGTTTTAAACGGATCACTACTAAAATTCCAAGTACGCTGGTTGCCTTAGTCGTCATGTCTGGAATCTCTGTTGCATTTGATTTAAAATACAAGCCTATTGAAGAAATTCCGTTCGGTTTTCCAATGCCTAATTTAGAGATCTTTTCTTCCTTTAGTTTTAGCTCGGTTTCTCCTTATATTTTTACAGCATTAACATTGGCTTTATTAGGAGCGATAGATTCTTTACTAACAAGTGTCGTTGCAGATAATATGACCAAAACAAAACACAAGCCCAATAAAGAATTAATCGGGCAAGGAATCGGAAATAGTATCGCCTCCATTTTTGGAGGAATTCCAGGTGCAGGGGCAACTATTAGAACTGTTGTAAACATTAATGCAGGAGGAAAAACAAAACTTTCTGGAATGATTGCTGGTGTCATGCTATTAATTGTAATGCTTGGTTTAGGGCCTGTTGCTTCTAGAATTCCTGCGGCTGTTTTAGCAGGGATTTTGGTTACCGTAGGAATTGGCGTAATGGATTACAAAGGTTTAAAAGCTATTCCTTCGCTACCAAAAGACATCAAATTAGGCCCTTTAAAATTAAGTTCAGAAGTGTTAATTATGTTAACCGTAATGAGTTTAGCTACTTTTTGGGATTTAATTTATGCTGTAGGTATTGGATTAGTAATTGCTTCTTTAATGTTTATGAAAAAAATTGGTGATTTAACAGCACTACAATCAGATGTGAAATCATTAGAAGAAGAGCCTTGGGCAGATGAAATTGGAATGACAAAAAAGCTACGAGAAGAAGTTTTTATCAAACATATCAAAGGGCCATTATTCTTTGGATCAACTAGTGATTTTCAAATTTTAATGAAACAAATTCCTTCCTCAGCAACTACCATAGTCATTAGAATGGATAAAATGCAATACATAGATCAATCTGGTTTGTATGCGCTAGAAGATGTATTGGTTGATTTAAAAAAAGATGATAAAAATGTCTTTTTTGTAGATCTTCAAAAACAGCCAAGGTATATGATGGAACGTATTGATATCATCCCTGATTTAATTTCTAAAGACTGTATGTTTGATGATTTTAAAACTTGTTTACAATGGATAAAAGATCATAAAGACTCGTAACTTATTCTTTTATTTTTGTCATTTCCCCGTCCCAAGTTCTCCCAAGAATTGAAGAAGTATAATACACTTTATTCTTCTTTACTTTTGTAATAATGGTATGTAACCTAGCTCCTTTTTCAAAGGGGAAATCTGGAGAGGTAGCTTCTTGTATAATTAGGTAATATTCGCAGTCTGAAACCCACTCTATTGTAGATTTGATGTAGTATTTTTTATCTTGAAGGTATTCAATATATTGATTCTCTTTAAATTCTACTAGCACCTTTTTTCTGGCAACGTTATACGTAAAAGAGTTGTATTTTAAAATGCCACAATCTTGACCAACTACAGCAAAAGAAAACATTAAAAATATAAGAATATAAAGGTGAGAGAATTTCATAAATTAACTTGTCTCACTATTTAATTCCTTTTCCTTTGAGTCAATTTCTCTAATAATTGAGGGAAATATTGTTGGAACAATCTCCTTCACCGGAGCATATAAAATAGAAGTGTCTAAAGTGTCTTTTCCTACAAAAGGAATGGTACTATTGATTCTAGCAAAAAAAACAAAAATGACACTTAAAATTACCACACTTTTTAACAGCGCAAAAACACCTCCTAATATTTTATTAATCAATCCCAGTGCAGCAAAATCTGCCATTTTTGTAAGGACTTTTCCTAAGGAAGAAACAGCTATTACAATGCCAATAAAAGTAACTGCAAATGCTGTTAAAGCAATGTAGTTTTCGTCCCAATCTACATATTCTTCCAGAATATTTCCTGCAAAATAAGAAAAGTGAATTGCTCCATAAACCCCTCCAATTAAAGCAATTAAAGACGCAACCTCTACAAAAAAACCTTTCATAAAGCCTCTTGTAAAAGCAAAAATTAAAATCACGGCGATTACTATGTCGAAGATGTTCATAATCCTAGTACTTTTTTCAAATATAAGTAACTCATTCATATTCTTCGATACTTTCTTGTTTGTATATTTACAATAATGTATGCACTGGTAGATTGTAATAATTTTTATGCTTCTTGTGAGCGGGTTTTTAACCCCAGCTTACAAAACAAGCCTGTGGCTATTTTAAGCAATAATGATGGTTGCGTTATTGCAAGAAGCGATGAGGCTAAAAACCTCAATTTACCCATGGGAGCTCCTATTTTTAAATGGGAAAGTTTTTGCAAACACCACAAAATTAATGTGCTCTCTTCTAACTATCCTTTGTATGGCGATATGAGTGCTAGAGTCATGAAAATTCTAGAACATTTTACGCCAGATGTTGAAGTATACAGCATTGATGAAGCTTTTTTAGAATTTAAAGGATTTGATGAATATGATTTTAATGAATACGGAAAAATCATTCGAAAACGGATTCTAAAATGGACCGGAATTCCAACTTGCGTAGGAGTTGCTCCTACGAAAGCCTTGTGTAAAGTGGCCAATAAAATTGCAAGAAAATTTCCTAAAGAAACCGGAGGTGTTTATGTAATTGATACTGATGAAAAACGCATTAAAGCATTAAAATGGACTGCCATTAAAAACGTTTGGGGAATTGGTCGTCGATTACAAAAACGACTAGAAGCAAAAGGGTGTAAAACTGCCTTTGATTTTACGCAATTAACGGATGATTGGGTGCGAACTAATTTTTCTATTACAGAATGGAAACTAAAAAAAGATTTAGAAGGCATTCCAACAATAGCATTAGAAATCAAAGAAGCAAAACGTTCTATTGCGACGACTAGAAGTTTTGAATATACCTATTCAGATATTGAAAATATTAAAGAACGTATTTCAACTTTTGCAGCAAGTTGCGCAGAAAAATTAAGAGATCAAAACTCTAGTTGCCATATGATTATTGTAATGCTCAGTAGTGATCGTCATAAAAAAGATGCGGAACAACACAGCGCTTCAAAAACTGTTATTTTCCCATATCCAACAGATTCTACGCTATCCATTACAAAAGCGGCTGTAGAAGCCGTAAAAACGATGTTTAAGACTGGAATAAAATACAAACGCGCTGGTGTTATTGTTACCGGTTTGGTTCCTACAGACAATCATCAACTAAATTTATTTTTACATGAAAATCCAAAACACAGACCTTTAATGTCTGCTATAGATCTGTCTCTTATACACATCTGACGCTGCCGACGATCTACTCTGTGTAGA
>CAJXRR010000014.1 GCA_913060575.1 uncultured Flavobacterium sp. | reverse complement strand
GGCAGCGTCAGATGTGTATAAGAGACAGGGTCTTTCTGCCAAAGAAATTTAATCAAAGTAGCTTTTGTCAAGATGTTTTTGAAACCGAATTAAAAAAACAAGGATTAAAAGTATTGGGTTGGAGAGATGTTCCAGTTGATACTTCTAATCTTGGAACAATAGCAGCTAAAACTCAACCAAAAACGAAACAGCTTTTTGTAGGTAAAGGAGAAGAAGAATTAACCGACTTACAATTCAATGCAAAGCTTTTTGCCGCTAGAAAAATTACAGAACATACCATTGAAAAATCAAAAATCTCGGAAAGTAAATATTTTTACTTACCAAGTTTTTCTACAACTACAATAATCTACAAAGGCTTATTAATTCCTGAAGATATCGGTCGGTTTTATGTAGACCTTCGTCAACCAGATTTGGTAACTAGATTGGCATTAGTACACCAAAGGTTTTCAACAAATACATTCCCTTCTTGGGATTTAGCACAACCATTTAGATTTATGTGCCACAACGGTGAGATCAATACACTTCGTGGAAATGTAAGTAGAATGAAAGCGCGCCAAGAATTGATGAAGAGTGATTTATTTGGCGATGATTTAGAGAAATTATTTCCAATTATCACAGAAGCAAAATCTGATTCAGCTTCTATGGATATGGCTGTTGAATTATTATTGATGACAGGAAGATCTTTACCAGAAGTAATGATGATGATGGTGCCAGAAGCATGGGAAAAAGACACATCAATGAAAGATGATAAAAAAGCCTTTTATGAATTCAATTCTTGTATTATGGAACCTTGGGATGGACCCGCTTCTGTACCTTTTACAGATGGTAATTTTATCGGTGCTTTATTGGATAGAAACGGATTACGTCCTTCAAGATATACCGTAACCAAAGACGGAAACGTAGTCATGTCATCAGAGATTGGTGTTTTAAATATCAAACCAGAAAATGTCGTAAAACATGGCCGATTAGAGCCAGGGAAAATGTTTTTAGTAGACATGAATGCGGGTAGAATTATTGAAGATGAAGAAATTAAACAAGAGATTATCACTAAAAAACCCTACCAAAAATGGGTAGAAGAAAACACACTTCAATTAGTCGATATTCCTTACACAAATAATACTATTCCAACTGAAGAAACAGATTATAAAACCAGATTAAGGCTTTTTGGATATACTCTAGAAGAAATTTCAACAGTAATTTCTCCAATGGCTACGCAAGCAAAAGAAGCAATTGGTTCTATGGGATCTGATACACCTTTAGCTGTTTTGTCAGATAACCCACAGTTATTATATAACTATTTTAAGCAACTGTTTGCTCAAGTTACCAATCCGCCTTTAGACGGAATTAGAGAAGAAATCATTACAGACATTAGTCTTGCTATAGGATCTGACAAAAATATTTTTGATGTATCTCCAGAGCATGCAAAAAAATTAAGAATTCAGAATCCAGTGATATCTAACGAAGATTTAGATAAAATCAAGAATATTAATCACCCTGATTTTAATGCAACTTCAATTAATATATTATTTCCTTTAGATGAAGGTGTCAATGGAATTGAAAGAGCTTTAGAATCCATGTTGAAGGAAGCAATTGACGCTGTTGATGCAGGTTCAAATATTATCATTCTTTCTGATAGAGGTGTTACTAAAGAGAATGCTCCAATACCTGCTTTGTTAGCTTGTTCGTATTTACATCATTCTTTAAATAGAGTTTCAAAACGTTCTAAATTTGGAATAGTAATTGAAACAGCTGAAGCAAGAGAACCCCATCATTTTGCTACCTTATTTGGATATGGCGCAAGCGCAATTAATCCTTATATGGTGAACGAAATTATAGCTCATCAAGTGGCAATAGGAGAAATAAAAGATGTTGAAGCAAGTGTAGCAATCAAGAATTTTAATAAAGCCATAGGAAAAGGTATCTTAAAAATTATGAATAAGATTGGAATTTCTACACTCCATTCTTATAGAGCTTCTCAGATTTTTGAAATCCTAGGATTAAAGAAAGGTTTTACCGAAAAATATTTTCCAGGAACACCTTCTAGAATTGGAGGAATAGGATTGTATGTCTTAGAAAAAGACATTTATAAAAGATGTAAATCTGCTTTTAGAAATGATGAAATAGACAATGTTTTAGACTTAGATATTGGAGGAGATTATAGATGGAGACGTGGAGGTGAGCGACACATGTTTAATCCGACCACAGTTTCTAAACTACAACAAGCAGTTCGACTAAAAAACAAAGACAGTTATAAAGTTTACGCTGATAAAATTAATCAGCAGTCGAAAGAATTGATGACGCTGAGAGGTTTGTTTGAATTTAACAATCTAGATCCTATTTCTATTGAAGAAGTAGAGCCTTGGACAGAAATTGTTAAACGATTTAAAACCGGAGCTATGTCTTTTGGGTCTATCAGTCAGGAAGCTCATGAGAATTTAGCAGTTGCGATGAATCGTATTGGAGGAAAATCAAATTCTGGTGAAGGAGGCGAAAATAAAAACCGTTTCAAAAAAATGTCAAACGGAGATTCAAAAAATAGTGCCATTAAACAAGTCGCTTCTGGAAGGTTTGGTGTTAGTAGTAATTACTTAACAAGTGCTAAAGAGATTCAGATTAAAATGGCGCAAGGTGCTAAGCCAGGTGAAGGTGGTCAATTACCTGGAAATAAAGTATTGCCTTGGATTGCAGAAGTGAGAAATTCTACACCTTATGTAGGATTAATTTCACCACCGCCACATCATGATATTTATTCTATTGAAGATTTAGCTCAATTAATTTTCGATTTAAAAAACGCCAATAGAGAAGCTCGAATCAATGTAAAATTAGTTTCCAAAGTTGGTGTAGGAACCATTGCAGCTGGAGTTGCAAAAGCAAAAGCAGATGTGATTTTAATTTCTGGTTTTGATGGAGGAACAGGAGCTTCTCCTTTAACTTCTTTAAAACACGCAGGGTTACCTTGGGAATTAGGAATTGCAGAAGCACAACAAACCTTGGTCTTAAATAATCTTAGAAATAGAGTAGTTGTAGAATGTGATGGTCAGTTAAAAACAGGTCGTGATGTCGCGATTGCTTGTTTGCTAGGAGCTGAAGAATTTGGTTTCGCAACGGCACCATTAGTTGCTTCTGGTTGTATTATGATGCGCCAATGTCATTTGAATACCTGTCCAGTTGGAATAGCAACTCAAGATCCAGAACTACGAAAAAACTTCAAAGGAACTCCAGAGCATGTGGTGAATTTCATGTATTTCGTTGCTGAAGAATTACGCCAAATAATGGCATCCTTGGGTTTTAGAACCATTAAGGAGATGGTAGGACAAACACAAAAAATTAATCCAACTATTGCAACAGAACATTACAAAGCAAAAGGAATAGACTTAGCGGCTATTTTACATCAACCTGAAGTAGAAGGAACGCCGATACTTTACAATACAGAAAAACAAAATCACAATCTTGATAAAGTTTTAGATTTAAAAATTATAGACAATGCAAAAGCTGCGATAAAAAATAAAATAAAATCAGAATATAGTTATCCGATTCAAAACACCAACCGATCAGTTGGTGCAATCACTAGCAATGAAATTTCAAAATTACATGGTGAAGAAGGATTACCAGAAGACACATTGACTTTAAATTTTAAAGGATCAGCGGGACAAAGTTTTGGTGCATTTGCAACCAAAGGCTTAACCATGATTGTTGATGGAGAAACCAATGATTATTTAGGAAAAGGATTGTCAGGAGCAAAAATTGTGGTAAAAAAACCTAAAGAAGCAGATTTTATCGCAGAAGATAATATCATCGTTGGAAATGTTTGTTTCTACGGAGCCATTAAAGGCGAGGCCTACATCAACGGAATTGCTGGTGAACGTTTTGCGGTTAGGAATTCTGGTGTAACAGCTGTAGTAGAGGGAATTGGAGATCACGGTTGTGAATATATGACCGGAGGAAATGTTATTGTTTTAGGAAAAACGGGAAGGAATTTTGCAGCTGGAATGAGCGGTGGAATTGCCTATGTTTATGATCCTTCGCATACTTTTAGAAATGAATTGTGTAATCTAGAAATGGTAGAGTTGGTTCATTTAGAAACCAAAGACCAGCTCGAGTTAAAAACTCATATCCATAAACATGTATCCTATACTGAAAGTAATTTAGGTAAAGAATTATTAAGCGATTGGGAAATCAATAAAATGAATTTCATTAAAGTTTTCCCAACTGATTATAAAATTGCTTTAGAGAGAATAGCACAAGAAAAATTAACAAAATTAACAGCGTAATCATGGGAGAATTAGGAGGATTTAAGAAATACGTTCGTAAAGGAGAAAGTAATACGGCTGTTAAACAACGTATTAAAACGTATAAAGAGTTTACAAAACCTTTAGAATTAAAAGAACAACAAGAACAAGGGTCTCGTTGTATGGATTGTGGAATTCCTTTTTGTCATAGTGGATGTCCTTTAGGAAATCTAATTCCAGATTTTAATGATTTAGTTCATAAAGGCCAATGGAAACAAGCTTTAGATATTTTACATTCAACTAATAATTTTCCTGAATTTACGGGGAGATTATGTCCTGCTCCCTGTGAGCAAGCTTGTGTTTTAGGAATTATAGATGATCCTGTTTCTATAGAAAATATTGAAAAATTTATCATCGAAAAAGGATTTGAAGAAGGTTGGATTATTCCTAAAAAACCAACCAAAAGAACAGGAAAAACGATAGCTATTGTAGGTTCTGGTCCAGCAGGTTTGGCAGGAGCTCAACAATTGAATAGAGCGGGTCATACCGTAACAGTTTTAGAGCGAGATGATAAAATAGGTGGTTTGTTACGATATGGAATCCCAAATTTCAAACTAGAGAAAGAAATTATAGACAGAAGAGTTGCTATTTTAGAAGAGGAAGGAATCGTATTTAAAACGAATGTCAATGTTGGTGTGAATTATGCTGTTGAAAAACTACAAGAATTTGATGCAGTTTTGTTGTCAGGAGGAGCAACTATTTCTAGAAGTATTCCAATTCCAGGAAATAATGCCAAGGGTGTCGTTCAAGCTATGGATTTCTTAACCAGACAAACCAAAGCCTTGTTTGATAAAAGTTTAGAAAAAAACATTATTAGTGCAAGTGGTAAAGATGTGATTGTTATTGGAGGAGGAGATACAGGTTCAGATTGTATCGGAACATCTAACAGGCATGGAGCAAAATCTGTGACAAACTTTGAAATCATGCCAAAACCACCCATGGTAAGAAGTGAAAAAACTCCTTGGCCATTTTGGCCTATGCAGTTAAAAACTAGCTCTTCTCATGAAGAAGGTTGTGATCGTAATTGGTTGGTGAATACCAAAGAGTTTGTAACCAATGATAAAAATGAATTGATTGCTTTAAAAACGGTAGAAGTTTCTTGGCAAACAATTCCAGGTCAAAGACCTCAATTGATTGAAAAAGAAGGTTCAGAAAAAACGTGGCCTTGTGATTTAGCATTATTGGCTCTAGGATTTACAGGTCCAGAAAAAAGCTTGCCAGAGCAATTAGGTTTAGAATTTGATGGTAGAACAAATGTAAAAGCCTCAATATCAGATTATGCAACTAATGTTCCCGGAATATATACTGCAGGTGATATGAGAAGAGGTCAATCTTTAATTGTTTGGGCAATTTCAGAAGGTCGACAAGCTGCACATCATATGGATACCTATTTAATGGGATCTTCACAATTACCATTAAAAGATGATAATGATCTGTTAAGTGCATAAATAAAAGTAAATATGATAATACCTAAAAAAACTTCCTTTAAATAGGAAGTTTTTTTTGCTTTTGAACGTCATACTTAATTGTATATAAATAATTGAAAATCAATATATTAATCATCTATATCTGTTTGTGAGTTTAAGCTACTTTTCTTTAGTGTGAAACTCTTAGAACATGCAATAAAGTATTTTAGAATTTGAAAATAGTTTACGTATTTAAAAACAGCATGAACAAATTAAATAAACATAGTCAAAGGTTAACGCAAGATGAGTCACAACCAGCTTCTCAAGCGATGCTATATGCAGTTGGTCTTACTGACGAAGATATGCAGAAAGCTCAAGTTGGAATTGCAAGTACAGGATACGATGGTAATCCATGTAATATGCATTTAAACCGATTGAAAGATGAGGTGAAAATTGAGTGTAAAATTGCTGATATGGTTGGACTAGGTTTTAATACCATTGGTGTTTCAGACGGAATTTCTATGGGAACTTCAGGGATGAATTATTCATTAGTTTCTAGAGATATTATTGCAGATTCTATAGAAACTGTCATGAATGCACAAAGTTATGATGCGTTGATAGCAATCGTAGGCTGTGACAAAAATATGCCCGGAGCAGTGATGTCAATGTTACGTCTCAATCGTCCATCGATTATGATGTACGGCGGTACTATTGCTTCAGGAAATTATAAAGGGAGAAAGTTAAATATTGTTTCTGCCTTTGAAGCTTTGGGTCAAAAAGTAGCAGGAGAAATTGAGGAAGAAGAATATAGAGAGATCATCAAAAGAGCGATTCCAGGAGCTGGGGCTTGTGGTGGAATGTATACTGCGAATACCATGGCTTCAGCAATAGAATGCATGGGATTTGCATTACCATATAATTCTTCAATTCCAGCTGAAAATCCTAATAAATTATCAGAATCAGAAAGACATGCCATTGCGATTAAAAATTTGTTAGAACAAGATTTAAAACCTTTAGATATTATCTCTAAAAAATCAATAGAAAATGCGATTGCTTTGGTGAATGCTTTAGGTGGATCAACCAATGCAGTATTACACTTTTTAGCGATTGCTCATGCTGCTGATATTGATTTTACTTTAGAAGACTTTCAGAGAGTTTCAGACAGAACACCTTTGATTGCTGATTTAAAACCTTCAGGAAAATACTTGATGGAAGATGTTCATGGTGTTGGTGGAACGCCAGCAATCATGAAATACTTATTAGAAGGAGGGTATTTGCATGGAGATTGTATGACAGTAACTGGAAAAACATTGGCCGAAAATTTAGCAGATATTGATGCCATGGAATTTGAAAATCAAGACGTTATTTTTCCAACGGATAATGCCTTAAAATCATCAGGAAATATCCAAATAATTTATGGAAATCTAGCTGCTGAAGGAGCAGTTGCTAAAATCTCAGGAAAAGAAGGATTGTTATTTGAAGGGAGAGCAGTTGTATATGATGGTGAACAAGCTGCTAATACAGGGATTTCAAACGGAGAAGTGAATAGAGGAGATGTGGTTGTGATTAGATATGTTGGCCCAAAAGGTGGTCCAGGAATGCCAGAAATGCTAAAGCCAACTTCTTTAATTATGGGAGCAGGTTTAGGAAAGTCAGTTGCTTTAATTACTGATGGACGTTTTTCAGGAGGAACTCACGGTTTTGTTGTAGGGCATATCACACCAGAAGCACAATCTGGAGGTACTATTGGAATCTTAGAAACCGGAGATATGATTAGAATTAGTGCAGAAGATAATTCTATCAATGTGTTACTATCTGATGAAGAATTAGCTGAAAGGAAATCAAAATGGATCGCTCCCGATTTAAAACACAAAAAAGGTGTTTTATACAAATATGCTAAAACTGTCGCGTCAGCCTCTAAAGGTTGTATTACAGATGGCGAATAAAAGAGAAAAGAAATTAAGGTACTAAAGTCTTGAACCTTTCATCTTGACTCTTATATCTAAACAAGGAATATTATGAATACAGAAACAATAAAATCTACAGAAGTATTGGCACCAACTACCGAGCGAATCTCAGGAAGTGAAGCAGTTATCAAGTGTTTGTTAGCTGAAGGCGTAGATATATTATACGGATATCCTGGCGGAGCTATCATGCCAGTTTATGACGAATTGTATAAATATCAAGATAAACTCCATCATGTACTAACTAGACATGAACAAGGAGCAACACATGCAGCTCAAGGATATGCAAGAATTTCAGGAAAAGTAGGCGTAGCTATTGCTACCTCAGGTCCAGGAGCAACTAATTTAATTACAGGAATTGCAGATGCTCAGATAGATTCTACACCAATGGTGTGTATTACTGGACAAGTGGGTTCTCATTTGTTAGGAAGTGATGCGTTTCAAGAAACAGACATTGTTGGTATTTCAACTCCTGTTACCAAATGGAATCATCAAATTACGAAAGCTTCTGAAATTCCTGAAGTATTTGCCAAAGCATTTTACATTGCAAAAAGTGGAAGACCGGGTCCTGTTTTAATAGATATTACCAAAGATGCTCAGTTCGAAGAATTCGATTTTTCCTATAAAAAATGTGAGGGAATTAGAAGTTATAAACCTGTTCCAGATGTTGACTTTGAAAAGGTGCAAGAAGCGGCTAACTTAATTAATAATGCAAAAAAGCCCATGATTGTTTGGGGTCAAGGTGTGATTTTAGGTGAAGCTGAAAACGAACTAAAAGCTGTGATTGAAAAAGCAGGAATTCCTGCAGCATGGACAATATTAGGAGCTTCGGCTATTCCAACCTCCCATCCATTAAATATAGGAATGGTAGGGATGCATGGTAATTATGCGCCCAATAAATTAACCAACGAATGTGATGTGTTAATCGCTATCGGAATGCGTTTTGATGATCGTGTGACCGGTAATTTAGCAACTTATGCCAAACAAGCGAAAGTCATTCATTTTGAAATTGATCCTGCAGAGGTAGATAAAAATGTAAAAACAGATGTGGCAGTTTTAGGAGATTCAAAAGAAAGCTTAGCTCATTTATTACCCTTGTTGCAAGAAAAATCACATCCAGATTGGCATCAAGAATTTAAAGATTTATATGCGATTGAATATGAGAAAGTAATCAAAAACGATTTGCATCCAACCAAAGAAGGATTGACCATGGGTGAAGTCTTAAAGGAAATCAATATTCAAAGTAAAGGAGAAGCAGCAATTGTGACTGATGTGGGTCAACATCAAATGATCGCTTGTCGATATGCAGAATTTAATCAGACTAAAAGTAATATTACTTCTGGTGGTTTAGGAACGATGGGTTTTGGTTTACCAGCTGCAATTGGAGCAAAAATGGCAGCTCCAGAACGTGAAGTTGTTTCCATCTCAGGTGATGGTGGTTATCAAATGACTATCCAAGAATTAGGAACCATATTTCAGCAAAAAGCTGCTGTAAAAGTGGTGGTTTTAAATAACGATTTTTTAGGAATGGTTCGTCAATGGCAACAGTTGTTTTTCGATAAGCGTTACGCATCCACAGAAATGGTGAACCCAGATTTTGTAGCGATTGCTAAAGGGTATTATTTAAATGCAAGAAAAGTTACCAAAAGAGAAGATTTAAAAGAAGCCGTAGCAGAAATGATGGCTAGTAAAGAAGCCTATTTTTTAGAAGTTTGTGTTGAGAAAGAAGGAAATGTATTTCCGATGATTCCAACAGGAGCCTCTGTTTCAGATATAAGATTAGAATAGGATGTAAGCATTTTTTAAAAATGTCACTTCGAGTGATTTTTAGAAGAATGAAAAAAATAGTATCGAGAAGTCTCAGCTAAAGAACTTAAAAATGAGTACAGAAGAAAAACAATTATATACAGTATCTATCTACACTGAAAATAACATCGGTTTATTGAATCGTATTTCAGCTATTTTTCAAAGAAGACATATTAATATTGAAAGTATTAATTCGTCAGTTTCTGAAATAGAAGGTGTTTCTCGATTTACTATCGTAGTAAATTTGGAGGAAAAGCAAATGAAAAAAGTAATCGGTCAGATTGAAAAACAAGTAGAGGTGATTAAAGCCTATTATCATACAGATGATGAAACCATTTATCAAGAGTCTTGTATGTTTAAAGTGCTATCCGATTTATTGTTTGAAGAACGACAAATTCAAAACATTATTAAAGAAAGTAATGCAAGAATTGTGACCGTCAATAAAGAGTTTTTTGTGATTGAAAAATCAGGAAGAAAAGAAGAAATCGAATTATTATACAGAGAATTAAAGCCTTTTGGAATTTTACAATTTACTCGTTCTGGAAGAATATCTGTATCAAAACAACCAATGAAAATATCAGAAATGCTAGAAGCATTTAATCAATAAAAAAAGAAACATGGCAAATTATTTTAACACCCTATCATTAAGAAATCAATTAGAACAATTAGGAAAATGTAGGTTTATGGATGCTTCAGAATTTGAAGACGGAGTACATGCATTAAAAGGAAAGAAAATTGTAATTGTAGGGTGTGGAGCTCAAGGATTAAATCAAGGTTTAAACATGCGAGATTCTGGATTAGACATCTCTTATACCTTACGTGAAGTCGCAATTAAAGAACAAAGAGATTCTTATAAAAATGCAACCAGTAATGGTTTTAAAGTAGGTACTTATACCGAATTAATTCCAACAGCAGATTTGGTGTTAAACTTAACTCCAGACAAACAACATACCAATGTGGTAAAATCAGTGATGCCTTTAATGAAAAAAGATGCAACATTATCGTATTCTCACGGATTCAATATCGTTGAAGAAGGAATGAAGATTCGTGAAGATTTAACAGTCATCATGGTGGCTCCTAAATGTCCGGGAACTGAAGTTAGGGAAGAATACAAACGTGGTTTTGGAGTGCCAACTTTAATTGCTGTACATCCAGAAAATGACCCTCAGAACAAAGGTTGGGCGCAAGCAAAAGCATATGCTGCTGCTACTGGTGGAGATAGAGCAGGCGTATTAGCTTCTTCTTTTGTTGCAGAGGTAAAGTCAGATTTAATGGGAGAGCAAACCATTTTATGTGGCGTTTTACAAACAGGGTCTATTCTATCATTTAATAAAATGATTGAAAAAGGTGTTGATGCCAATTATGCAGCAAAATTGATTCAATATGGATGGGAAACCATCACAGAAGCTTTAAAGCATGGAGGAATTACCAATATGATGGATCGTTTGTCAAATCCAGCTAAAATAAAAGCGTATGACTTATCAGAAGAGTTAAAAGACATCATGAAACCCTTGTTTGAAAAACATATGGACGATATTATTTCTGGTCATTTTTCAACAACCATGATGGAAGATTGGGCAAATGATGATGTAAATTTATTAACGTGGAGAGCTGCTACGGGTGAAACTAATTTTGAGAAAACGCCATTAACCAAAGATGAAATTTCTGAACAAGAGTATTTTGATCATGGTGTATTAATGGTTGCTTTTGTAAAAGCAGGAGTAGAGTTAGCTTTTGAAACCATGGTAAGTGCAGGGATTATTGAAGATTCTGCGTATTATGAATCGCTACATGAATTACCATTGATTGCGAATACCATCGCTAGAAAGAAATTATTTGAAATGAATCGAGTGATTTCTGATACGGCAGAATATGGATGTTATCTTTTTGATCATGCCTGTAAACCCTTATTAACCGACTTTATGAAATCTGTAGAAACTGATATCATCGGAACCTCTTTTTCAACGGTAAATGATGTTGATAATGTGGAGCTGATAAAAGTAAACGATGCTATAAGAAATCACCCAATAGAAGCTGTTGGAAAAAGATTGCGTGGTGCAATGACTGCAATGAAAGTCATTAAAACGACTACAGAAGAAACGACAGTTTTAGCATAAACCTCCATGAATACTGAAGTCACATATAAACCAACTATTGAAGCAGTTAATGAAGCTGCAAACAATTTACGAGAGGTAGTTTTAAAAACTCCTTTGGTAAAAAACGAGCAGTATTCTAAAGAGTTTCAAAGCACAATTTTATTTAAACGAGAAGATTTACAGCAAGTTAGATCGTATAAAATTAGAGGTTCGTTTAATAAGATATCATCATTAACAAGTGAACAAAGAAAAAAAGGAATAGTTTGCGCAAGTGCTGGAAATCATGCACAAGGAGTAGCACTCTCTTGCAAATTGTTGAAAATTCATGGAATGATTTATATGCCTTCACCAACACCAAAACAAAAAATTAATCAAGTTAAAATGTTTGGCGAAGAATATGTAGAAGTTGTTTTAATCGGAGATTCTTTTGACGATGCGCAATATGCCGCAAAATTAGAAAGTGAACGCTTACAAAAAACCTTTATTCATCCTTTTGATGATGAAAAAATCATCGAAGGTCAGGCTACAGTTGGTTTAGAAATTTTAGAACAAGCTAAAGAACCTATCGATTATATATTTGTGCCTGTGGGTGGAGGTGGATTATCTTCAGGATTATCATCTTATATCAAACAAATTTCACCCAACACAAAAATAATTGGAGTAGAGCCTGATGGAGCACCTTCCATGTCGACTTCTATTAAATCAGGAAAAAATACTTCCATAGAAAATATTGATAATTTTGTAGATGGAGCCGCTGTAAAACGGGTTGGGAATCTAAACTTTGCTTTGTGTAAAGAAAATTTACATGATATGATTACAGTTCCAGAAGGAAAAGTATGTCAGATTATCTTAGACTTATACAACAAAGAAGCTACGGTAATTGAACCTGCCGGAGCACTAAGTATTGCCGCTTTAGATACGTATAAAGATGAGATTAAAGGTAAAAATGTTGTCTGTGTGATTAGCGGAAGTAATAATGATATCACAAGAACTGCAGAGATTAAAGAGCGTGCCTTATTGTATGCAAACATCAAACATTATTTTATCATAAAGTTTCCTCAGAGAGCCGGAGCATTACGAGAATTTGTTGCCGATATATTAGGGCCAGATGATGATATCACTCATTTTGAATACACAAAAAAAACAAGTAGAAATAACGGAGCTGCCGTTGTTGGCTTAGAATTAAAGTCGTCAAAAGACTTAGATCCTTTAATTGCTAGAATGAAACGCCACAATTTTTACGGAGACTATTTAAATGATAAACCTGATTTATTTCAGTTTTTAGTGTAGAGATTCGTAAATTAGCCTAGTAAAATTTAACACGATGTCTTTAGATAAAACTTCTCTGGAAATTCCAGAATCATATAGAATCAATAATATATTAGAACAGAATACTTATTTAGTTAATGGTCAGTTAAAACCTTGGTCAGGAGAAACAGCTAATGTATATTCTACCATTTCATCAACAGATTCCTACAAGCCAACCTTATTAGGAAGCATCCCGCAGTTAGGTGAGGATGAAGCGCTAGAAACTTTAGATGCAGCCTGCAAGGCTTTTGATAAAGGAAAAGGTTTGTGGCCAACTATGAAAGTTACCGATCGTATCGCTTGTATGGAAACATTTGTAGCACAAATGAAAACCAAGCGTGATGAGATAGTAAATCTTTTGATGTGGGAAATAGGAAAAACATTACCAGATTCTGAAAAAGAATTTGATAGAACCATTGATTATATCTACGATACTATTGAAGATTATAAACAAATGGATAGAGATAGTGCCAAGTTTGAAAAAAACGATGGTGTTTACGCTCATATTAGAAGAGGTCCGTTAGGAGTTGTTTTGTGTTTAGGACCGTATAATTATCCTTTAAATGAAGCTTTTTGTTTGTTGATTCCTGCATTGATCATGGGAAATACAGCCATTTTTAAACCCGCTAAATTCGGAGTGCTATTAATGTCGCCATTATTAGAAGCTTTTCAAAATAGTTTTCCAAAAGGAGTGGTTAATATTATTTACGGACGGGGTAGAGTATTAGCAACACCGATTATGAAAACCGGAAAAGTTGATGTTTTGGCCTTAATAGGGAATAGTACTTCAGCAAAAGCATTACAAGCCCAACATCCAAAAAGTAACAGATTGCGTTTGGTTTTAGGCTTAGAGGCTAAAAACCCAGCGATTGTTTTACCAGATGCTGATTTAGATATGGCCATTGAAGAGTGTTTAGCAGGGTCTTTATCATTTAACGGTCAACGTTGTACTGCTTTAAAAGTATTGTATGTTCATGAAGCGATTGTAGAAGAATTTAACAAACGTTTTTCTGCAAAAGTTGATGCTTTAAAATTTGGGAATCCTTGGGAAGCTGGTGCAAAATTAACACCACTTCCAGAACCAGACAAACCAAGTTATATTCAAGAATTAATTGATGATGCCACTGAAAAAGGGGCAACAATCCTTAATGCAAAAGGAGGTGAAACAACTGATAATTATATTTTTCCAGCGGTTTTATATCCTGTAAATAAAGACATGCGCGTTTTTCATGAAGAGCAATTTGGACCGGTAGTGCCTATTGTTTCTTTTAAAGATATTGATGAACCTTTAGATGATATTGCTGATTCTAATTATGGACAACAAGTAAGTTTGTTTGGAAAAAATGTAGCCACCTTATCGCCTTTAATTGATAGTTTGGTAAACCTTGTTTGTAGAGTAAACTTAAACAGTTCTTGTCAACGTGGTCCAGATGTGTATCCATTTACTGGAAGAAAAGATTCTGCAGTAAGTACTTTGAGTGTGCACGATGCATTACGTTCGTTTTCTATTAGGACTTTTGTAGCGTCTAAAGACACTGCGTATAACAATGCAATCTTAGAAGAACTATTAGAAAAAAAATCATCTAATTTTATTAGTACAGATTATATTTTATAAGAAGGTTTTAAAACGAATGCCTTGTATTATCCCGTTTTTTTATATGGGATAACAATACTTTTTATTGAGATAAAACCAACTGTGCTTCATTATGATAAACCGCTAACCAATGATAAAATTCTTCAGAAAAATTAGGCAAAAAATGCTGACTGAAAACAAATTCAGTAAGTATCTACTATATGCCATTGGAGAAATTATTCTTGTGGTAATTGGAATTTTAATTGCACTAGGAATTAATAATTGGAATAATAATCGTTTGGTCGATTTTCAAAAAACAAACTTCTTAAAAAATATAAAGAAAGATTTAATTTCAGACACACTTGCATTTGAAAAAAGTATTAAACTTTATGAAGAATTAATTACTAAAAAGAAAAAGTTAATATCGCTGTCTGAATATGGTACTATTAGTTCAGATAGTCTTAGTTATATCTTTTTCAGCAAGTATTCTAATTATGATATTAATGTTACAACTTTTACAAAGGTCACGAATTTAGGAATATCTGAACTTTCTAAAAATGATAGTCTTTCTAGTAAGATATATAAATACTATACTAGTGAGTTAAAATCTTTCAAGACTTATATTAATTGGGAAATTGAAGAAACAACTAATGACGGTAACTACTGGGTCTCTCAAAACGAATTTGAATTTGAAAGTCAGTTCCCAAAGTTTCGAGATTCGGTTACGAATCGCCAAAAATTAATAAAACTAATAATTGAACCAAGAGGACGCAACCAAATATTGAATGATTACTTCAGAAAAAACCGTGTTTTAGATAAATATCAGAAAATGAAAAAAATTGCTTCAGATTTAATTATAGAAATTCAAATTGATTTAAATAATAGATAGTAAACTTAAGCCGTGTATAATTAATTGCTTTGGCAAGTGCTTATCTGGAAAATTCCTTCGGAATTTTCTCGCGTTCATTTTTGTTTACTAAATTAGTTGCTTAACCACGCAAATAACCATGCCTAATAACAACATTTTATATCTTTATATCCACAGTAGTTCTTTCAAGAGATAAAGAAATTGACTAAATGCATAGTTTATACATATGAAAATTCTATTTAAAAGATTACTTATTAAATCAGTTAAGAACATCTTTTTGATAGTTATACTATTTTCAATAACTACATGTTTAGGGCAAAAAGAAAATAAAATTGAGACTATGGTATCTAAAATAAAAAGAGAAGTAAATCCAGCATTTGTTTATTCTTATGAAAAAACAAAGTTTGTTCCTGAAGAAGGTAAAACACTACTTATTATGGGGCAAACGGTAGAAAGTATCAATGAATATATGGATAGTTTTCCTAACCAAGCAATTCCTGCTGGTTGGTCAGCTTATTGGGGAGTACCCGAGTTTAAAGGGATTAAAGAATCTCATAAAACCGATTCTGGAGATAGACAAAATCATCAAATGTTAATTGATCGCTTTCCTAATACTGTGATGCATAGTGCTATGTGGATGGTAGGTAAGTGGGATGTAGCAAAAAAAGCGGGAAAAGGAGACTATGATAAGGTTCTTAAAAAATATGCAGCTTGGGCAAAATCTATTGATCGACCGATTTACCTGAGAATTGGTTACGAATTTGATGGACATCATAACGAACTAGAACCCGAAGAATATGTAAAAGCCTACAAGCACATTGTAGATCTTTTACGAAAAAAAGGGGCAAATAATATTGCATTTGTTTGGCACTCTTATGCCTCTGAACCCTACAAAAACTACAAACTATCTGATTGGTATCCTGGAGATGATTATGTAGATTGGATAGGTATTTCAGTTTTTGGCCATGCATACGATAATTCTGATTTTGGTATTCATTGTGATAATGTCCTGCAATTTGCCAAACTAAAGAAAAAACCTGTAATGATTGCAGAATCTAACCCAGTCAAGGGTATTTATAAAGATAATATTGATGCTTGGGATCAGTGGTTTGTTAATTTTTTCACCTTCATTTATAATAAGAATATCAAAGCCGTTAGTTTTATAAACCAAGATTGGAAAACACTCTCTATTCAAGGAATAGAAGAATGGAAAGATGCTCGTCTCTACAATAATGAGCAAATTTCTAAAGCATGGTTCATGGAGACTAACAAAGATCGATACTTGAAACAATCAACCGAGTTATTTGAGCAATTAGGATATGATAAAAATGAGAAATAAATAATTAGTTCATTATTCTACTTTATAGAATTCTAAATAACATCCCCTTGAAAATAAATTATCTATAATTATAAACATCGATTTTAAGGATAATCATAAATCTTGTAAAAAATGATTTAGGAATGATGGTCGTTTCAAATTAATTTTTACATTTACAGCATGATTTTACAACAAATTAAAATAGTTATTGCAATTCCCGCACGCCGTCGCCGCTAATTACTTAAAGCCGCAACGAGTTATTACTATTTTAAATAAAATCAAATTGAACACAACATCTCACATAACATCTACTAAAACCCAAGTTATTTCTCAAAATAACTTATTAAGCGAACGTCGCATTTATCTGCGTCGCCCGTAAGGGTATATTCTAATTTGAACTTAGGTGAGTCCGGTTCTACATTCAAGTATTAATTAAGTTTATAACCAAAAAAAGTCAAGATAATGGAAGTCATTATTGCTGATAAATCACATATCATTTATGCAGATATTATCTGTAACACTATTGCAGATTCTGCCAACGTACGAGGAACAGGAATCGCTAAAAGAACACCAGAATACATTATCCAAAGAATGGAAAATGGAAATGCAGTGATTGCTTTAGATGGAGGAATGTTTGTAGGGTTCTGTTATATAGAAAAATGGGATCATGGAAAATTTGTAGCCAATTCAGGATTGATTGTTCATCCAGATTATAGAGGAAAAGGTGTCGCGAAATTAATAAAGAAGAAAATTTTTGAACACTCCAGAACCAAGTTTCCAGAAGCAAAAGTATTTAGCATCACTACCGGTTTACCTGTGATGAAAATGAACAGTGATTTGGGGTATAAACCTGTGACATTTTCTGAATTGACAAAAGATCAATCTTTTTGGAAAGGTTGTCAAACTTGCAAAAATTACGATGTCTTGCAAAGAACTTCACAGAGTATGTGTTTGTGCACAGGAATGTTATATGATCCAAACGCAAAACAGGAAACGAAAAAAGTAAAAGAAAATGTTTTCAAAAGGTTAAAAAGTATCAAACAAACTCTTTTTTTAAAGAATAATAAAAAATAAGATGATGAAAAAATTAGTATTGGCATATAGTGGCGGATTAGATACATCATATTGCGCAGTTCATTTCTCAAAAGATTTAAACTACGAAGTTCATGCGGTTAGTGTAAATACCGGTGGATTTACACAAACTGAAATTAATAGTATTGAAGAAAAAGCCTATGCAATGGGTGTCACAGCTTATAAAAACATCAATGCGATTGAAACCTATTATCAAAAGGTAGTCAAGTTTTTAATTTATGGAAATGTCTTAAAAAATAATACCTATCCTTTATCTGTCAGTGCAGAAAGAATCATTCAAGCTATTGAGATTATTGAATACGCCAAAAAAATTGGAGCAGATTATATTGCACATGGAAGCACAGGTGCGGGAAATGATCAAGTAAGATTCGATTTAATTTTTCAAACCTTAGCGCCAGAAATTGAAATTATCACACCGATAAGAGATCAGCAATTAACGAGACAGCAAGAAATTGATTATCTGCAATCTAAAGGAATTGAAATGTCTTGGGCAAAAGCTAAGTATTCTATCAACAAAGGCTTGTGGGGAACCAGTGTTGGAGGTGAAGAAACGCTGACTTCAAAGAACCCATTACCTGAAGAAGCTTATCCTTCTCAATTACAAAAAGAAGGAAGTGAAAAAATAAAACTAACCTTTTCTGAAGGTGAACTGATGGCGATTAATGATGAAGAAGGTTTACCACAAGACACTATAGAAACTTTAAATAATCTAGCATCTCAATATGCTATTGGAAGAGATATTCATGTTGGAGATACCATTGTAGGAATTAAAGGAAGAGTTGGTTTTGAAGCTGCTGCTGCAAGTATCATCATTAAAGCACATCATTTGTTAGAAAAACATACACTTACCAAATGGCAATTACAACATAAGGATTATTTAGCCAATTGGTATGGAACTCATTTGCATGAAGGATTGTTTTTAGATCCTGTAATGAGAAACCTTGAAGCATTTTTAGAGAGTAGTCAAGCAAAAGTATCTGGTGACGTATTTATAACGCTTAAACCGTATCATTTTACACTCGACGGAATAACATCGAATCACGATTTAATGAACGCCGATTTTGGAAGTTATGGTGAAGAAAATAAAGGCTGTACAGCTGAAGAGGCGAAAGGATTTATTAAAATCTATGCGAATCAGAGTAAAATTTATCAAAACGTAAACGCAAAATGATAGAAGCTGGAATCATAGGAGGAGCAGGATATACTGCAGGAGAACTAATTAGAATTTTACTAAATCATAAAGAAGTAAATATTAATTTTATTTACAGTACTTCCAATGCTGGAAATAATGTCAGTAACATTCATCAAGATTTAGTAGGAGAAACTGAGTTGGTATTTACAAATAAAATTAACCCTGAAATAGAGGTGTTGTTTTTGTGTTTAGGTCATGGAAATTCTAAAGCATTTTTAGAAGAATATTCGTTTTTTTCAAAGACAAAAATTATTGATTTAAGCAATGATTTTAGACTAAAAGAAGATGTGTATTTTGAAGGAAGAGAATTCATTTATGGATTGCCAGAACTTCAAAAAGAGAAAATTAAAAAAGCAAAAAGTATCGCTAATCCAGGTTGTTTTGCAACAGCACTTCAGTTAGCGATTTTGCCCTTAGCTGCTCATGATTTATTGAAAAACGATGTGCATGTTAATGCAGTCACTGGTGCAACAGGAGCAGGAACGTCCTTATCAAAAACGACCCATTTTACTTGGAGAGATAATAACTTTTCATATTACAAACCTTTTACACATCAACATTTAGGAGAGATTCATCAATCTGTCAAACAATTGCAACAAAGTTTTGCATCTGACATAAATTTTATGCCCAATAGAGGTAATTTTTCTAGAGGAATCTTTGCAACAATGTATACAGAGTTTGCTGAAAGTTTAGAATCAGCTGTAACGCTTTATGAAGAATTCTATAAAGATTCAGTTTTTACGTTTGTTTCAGATCAAGAATTGCATTTAAAACAAGTGGTAAACACCAATAAGTGTTTAATTCACTTACATAAACACCATGATAAATTACTGATTACGAGTTGTATTGATAATTTATTAAAAGGAGCTTCTGGGCAAGCAGTTCAAAATATGAATTTAATGTTTGGGTTTGAAGAAACAGAAGGATTGAAATTAAAAGCAACATATTTTTGACTTCGATAAGCCCTATCAACGTCTACGGACAATGAGGCTCTCGAAGTGTCGAAACTAATAAAATTAATATTATGAAAATAGCCATCATAGGAACTGGAAATTTAGGATGCTCAATTGCAAAAGGATTGATAAACGCCAATGCAATTACATCTTTATACTTAACAAAGAGAAATTTAGATTCAATAAAAGAGTTTGAAGGATATCAAAATGTAATACTGACAACCGATAATAAGACAGCTGTACAAAATTCAGACATTCTCATTTTTGCTGTACAGCCCTCACATTTAGAAGCTATTTTAGACGACATTAAAGGTTTGTTAACTGATAAACATGTCTTAATTTCTACGATTACAGGTTTCTCAGTTTCTAAAATTGAAAGTATCGTTGGTAAAAATCAGTATGTTATTAGAGCGATGCCTAATACGGCAATTGCAGTTGGAAAATCAATGACATGTATTTGTTGTAATGAAAAAGGGAATGAAAGAATTAAAATAGCCGAAGCCATTTTTAATAGACTTGGAACTTCTATTGTAATTCCAGAAAATCAAATGCAGGCGGCAACAGTTGTTTGTGCAAGTGGCATTGCTTTTTGGATGCGATTAATGAGAGCTACAACTCAGGCTGCTATTCAATTAGGTTTTGATGCTCACGAAGCTCAAAAATTAGCGATGTACACAAGTGAAGGAGCGGCAAATCTATTAATTACAACTGGAAATCACCCTGAACAAGAAATTGACAAAGTAACCACCCCCAAAGGTTGTACTATTGAAGGACTCAATGAAATGGAGCACAAAGGATTGAGTTCTTCTTTAATACAAGGAATGGTGGCTTCCTTTAATAAAATTAACAGTATTAAAACAGATCAGTTATGAGTTTATTTAATGTGTATCCATTATTTGATATAACTCCTGTAAGAGCAAAGGATGTCTATGTATATGATGAAAATGATGTTGAATACCTAGATTTATATGGCGGTCATGCTGTAATTTCTATAGGTCATTCACATCCAAAATATGTATATAATATTGCCAATCAATTGAATAAAATTGGCTTTTATAGCAATTCCATTCAAAACCCCTTACAAGAAGCGTTAGCTTCAGAATTAGAAGCTGCTTCGGGTTGTTTAGATTATCAGTTGTTCTTGTGTAATTCTGGTGCAGAGGCAAACGAAAACGCGATTAAACTAGCTTCTTTTCATACTAATAAAAAGAAAGTAATAGCTTTTAAAAATGGCTTTCACGGAAGAACTTCTGCGGCAGTTGCAGCTACAGATAATTCAAAAATAATAGCTCCAGTAAATGCACAGCAAGAAGTGGAGTTGTTTCAATTAGGAGATTTAGTTGGGGTGGAATCAGCTTTAAAAAAGAATGATGTATGTGCTGTTATTATAGAAAGTATACAGGGAGTTGGAGGCTTAGATGAGAGCACCACTGACTTTTACAAAGGTCTAGATCTCATTTGTAAAAGACATGAGGTCGTTTTAATCGCTGATGAAGTGCAATCTGGATTTGGAAGAACGGGTGATTTTTTCGCATTTCAAAAACATGGTATTAAACCTAATATTATATCAATGGCAAAAGGAATGGGAAATGGTTTTCCTGTAGGTGGAATTCTAATTCATCCCAATATCAAAGCATCTTACGGGCTATTAGGGACCACTTTTGGAGGAAATCATTTAGCTTGTATAGCTTCATTAACAGTACTAGAAGTATTAAAAAAAGAGAAATTACAACAAAATGTAAAAGAAATTTCGAATTATTTTACCAAGAAAGCAAAGGTATTGCCAAAAGTAAAAGCTATTAAAGGAAGAGGGTTAATGCTAGGATTGGAGTTTGATTTTCCTATTGCAAATTTAAGAAAGGAATTAATTTTTAAGCATAAAATATTTACAGGAAGCGCTAAAAATCCTAACGTATTAAGAATTTTACCACCGTTAACGATTCAAAAAGAACATATTGATCAATTTATAAACGCTTTAAAAATCGAGTTGTCATGAAGAATTATGTAAGTATTTACGATATCGAAAATATTGAACAAACGGTTCAAGAAGCTATCGAGTTGAAAAAGAATCCTTTTCAATTTGAAAAGTTAGGAAATCACAAAACCTTAGTGATGCTCTTCTTTAATGCTAGCTTAAGAACTAGGTTAAGTACCGAGAAAGCAGCTAAAAACCTTGGGATGGAGGTAATGATTTTAAATGTTAATGATACTTGGAATTTAGAATATGAAGACGGAACAGTGATGGATTTAAATACAGCAGAGCATATTAAAGAGGCTGCTCAAGTTATTTCTCAATACACAGACATTATTGCAGTAAGAGCATTTCCATCGCTTATAGATAAAGAAAAAGACGAATCGGAATACGTCATAAAAAACTTTGTAAAATATGCTACGGTTCCTATTGTAAATATGGAAAGTGCTACTGCTCATCCTTTACAGGCATTGGCTGATGCAATTACAATTGAAGAATTAAAAAGAACAACAAAACCAAAAGTTGTGCTTTCTTGGGCACCACATCCCAAAGCTTTGCCACAAGCAGTAGCAAACTCTTTTGTTAATATGATGAAAGAATTGGATGTAGAATTCTTAATTACTCATCCAAAAGGATATGAACTGAATCCAAAAATCACCAAAGATGTTACTATTAATTATGATCAAGAAGAAGCATTGCTAAATGCAGATTTTGTGTACACCAAGAATTGGAGTAGTTATCATGATTACGGAAAAGTGTTAACTAAAGATGCTAATTGGATGTTGACAAAAGAGAAAATTGGAAATGCAAATTTTATGCATTGTTTGCCAGTAAGAAGAAATGTTGTAGTTGAAGATGCTGTTTTAGATAGTGAAAATTCTGTGGTCATTCAACAAGCAAATAATAGAACTTTTGCCGCTCAAGTAGTTTTAAAAAATATATTAAAAACCTTACAATGGAAACACTAAAAGTTGTAAAAATTAGTGGAAATATTATTGATAATGATGCAGAATTAACATCGTTTTTAAAAGAATTTGCGTCTTTAAATGGACCTAAAATTTTAGTGCATGGTGGTGGAAAATTAGCTACCGAATTATCAAATAAAATGAATGTTCCTGTAAAAATGATCGATGGAAGGAGAGTCACTGATGCTGAAACATTGGAGATTATAATGATGGTTTATGCGGGGAAAATTAATAAGAATATCGTGGCGAAATTACAAAGTTTTGGATGTAATTCAGTTGGATTTTCTGGTGCGGATGGAAATACAATTATTGCAAAAAAGAGACCTGTTTCAACTGTTGATTACGGTTTTGTTGGAGATGTAGTAAAGGTTGATATAATGGTTTCTAAATTACTATTAAACAATAATATAACAAATATATTTTCTGCAATATCTCATGATCAAAAAGGACAACTATTAAATACCAATGCAGATACCATTGCTTCAGAATTAGCGATTGCTTTTACTGAATTTTATCAAGTGGAATTGTATTACTGTTTTGAAAAAAATGGTGTCTTAGAAAGTATCGATGACAATGATTCAGTAATTGAACAGATCAATCAAGAAACATATCAAAAATTAAAGAAGTCAGGAATCATAAATGAAGGGATGATTCCAAAATTAGACAACTGTTTTTATGCTTTAGAAAAGAACGTTTCTAAAGTATGTATAGGAAAATCAAATATGTTGTTTGATCAACAATCTAGTTACACAACAATTCAGAACTAATGAGCATAGAAAAATTAACAATTGATGCTATTGCATTGCTGAAAAATTTAATAGAAACACCATCGTTTTCTTCTGAAGAAAATGAAACTGCTTTGTTGATAGAAGATTGGTTTCAAAAATATCAAATTGACTATCAAAGAACTCAAAATAATGTCTGGGCAATCAATAAAGAATTTGATGAAAGCAAACCAACATTATTATTGAATTCGCATCATGATACCGTAAAACCAAATAATGGCTATACAAAAGATCCTTTTAAAGCAATTATAGAAGATGGAAAATTGTTTGGTTTGGGAAGTAACGATGCTGGTGGTTGTCTAGTTTCATTGATAGCAACATTTACATATTTCTACAATCATAAAGATTTAAAATATAATTTGGTACTAGTTGCTTCAGCGGAAGAGGAAAGTAGTGGACAAAACGGTCTGAATAGCATGCTATCTATCATTCCGAAAATAGATGTTGCTATTGTCGGAGAACCTACCTTAATGCATTTAGCAGTGGCAGAAAAAGGCTTGGTGGTATTTGATGCAAAAGTTAAAGGAACCCCCGGTCATGCTGCTCATCCTAATAATGACAATGCTATTTACAATACGATTGCTGTCTTAGATTGGTTTCAGAAGTATCAATTTAAAAAGACTTCAGAAAGTTTAGGAGATGTAAAAATGACCGTTTCACAAATCAGTGCTGGTAAACAGCACAACGCAATTCCTGCAGAAGTTGATTTGGTAGTTGATGTTCGTGTTAATGACCAATATAGCAATCAAGAAATTGCAGCTATTTTGCAAAAAGAATGTCCATGTAGCTCCATAATACCAAGAAGTTTACGATTAAATTCATCTTCTATTCCAATTGAACACGAATTAGTACAAGCAGGCATTGCATTAGGAAGAGAAACTTATGGATCACCAACATTATCAGATCAATCGGTATTATCTTGTCCGTCTTTAAAATTAGGACCAGGTGATAGTACACGATCTCACACGGCAGATGAGTTTATTTATATTCAAGAAATTGAAGAAGGAATAGATTTGTATATCAAGTTATTAGAAAAAATAGTATAAAAATAAAGCATATGAAACTTTGGGATAAAGGCATAAAAATAGATCAACAAATAGAACAATTTACAGTTGGTAACGATAGAGAAATCGATATGCATATTGCGAAATACGATGTGCAAGCGTCTATAGCACATGCTAAAATGTTAGCTTCTATCGAAATTATTACAGTAGAAGAGTTACAGCAATTAGAAGAGGGATTATTAATTTTACAGAAACAAATTCTAGATGAAACCTTCGTTATTGATGCACAGTTTGAAGATGTACATTCTAAAATTGAATTTGAACTCACAAAAATGTACGGAGAAGTAGGTAAGAAAATACATACAGCCAGATCTAGAAACGATCAAGTTTTGGTGGCTTTGCATTTGTATTACAAAGAAAATTTGACTCAAATTAAAGAACTTACAGCTACTTTTTTCAATACATTACTACAATTAGCCGATACTCACCAAAATTCTTTATTGCCAGGTTATACGCATTTACAAGTCGCTATGCCATCATCCTTTGGAATCTGGTTTTCTGCCTATGCAGAAGTGCTTATTGATGATGTTTATTTATTAAATGCAGCTTTGCAAACTGTGGATCAAAACCCCTTAGGTTCAGCAGCAGGATATGGTAGTTCTTTTCCAATTGATAGAGAATTAACAACCAATGAACTAGGGTTTGCAACTCTAAAATACAATGTAGTTGCTGCACAAATGAGTAGAGGAAAAAATGAAAGAACTATTGCCGCTTCTTTAGGAAGCTTAGCAAATACACTCGCTAGATTTTCGATGGATATTTGCTTGTATATGAGTCAGAATTTCGATTTTATTTCATTTCCAGATGAATTAACAACCGGAAGTAGTATTATGCCACATAAAAAGAACCCCGATGTTTTCGAATTGATTAGAGGAAAATCAAACAAAATTCAGGCATTACAATCAGAAATGATTTTAATCACCAACAATTTACCTAGTGGATATCATAGAGATTTTCAATTATTAAAAGAAAATATGATTGCTGCTATAGAAGAACTGTCTCTTATACACATCTGACGCTGCCGACGATCTACTCTGTGT
>CAJXRR010000013.1 GCA_913060575.1 uncultured Flavobacterium sp. | reverse complement strand
AAGTAAAAAAGGATTTATCTTTAGGTAGCTTTTCGGTATCGATAGTTTGCGTTTAACTATAGGTGAATGGTATTTTTAGCTACAATTATTAGGATAATAGTATGTCTTTAGATGTTATTCAACAAATGTTAATCCATCTGGAACTTTACCAGTGCCTATAGTACTAACTAAAGTAAAGGTTTGCATGTCGATTACTTCAATTTTATTAGCATTTGAGTTCGAAATAAAAGCATACAATCCATTCGGATGCATTAAAATACCTCCTGGGCGTGGAGTATGGTAAAGCGCTCTTTCAATAAGGCCTTTTTTACCAGGAATGCATATTGTTTTTATTTGTTTTTTTGAGTAGCTGTTGTAGACGGAAATAGTTCCATCATCAGAATTTGTGACCAAGCAGTACTTTCCATCAATAGAAAATTTAAGTCTTAGTGGTTCTTTACCAGCAGATAGTGTTTTCGTAACTTTAAATGTATTAGTATTAATAATAGAGATTGTATTTTCTTCAGTATTGGTTACCCAAATTTCCTTTCCACCTGGAGTAATATCAAGACCTTCTGTCCCTTTACCACAAGAAATTACTTTTATAACCTTATCTTTTACAAGATCAATAACACTTACTGAACCAGAACTAATGTTAGAGACAAAAGCCAAGGGTTTGTTGGGGTGAAGAACTAATAGGTGGCTACCCAATTGGTTGGTTGCTATGCTTTTTTCTATTGTATCAGATTCTAAATTAATCACCAAAAGCTTATTTCCGATGTTGGATACTACACCAACTTTATTCGTTTTAGGAAAAGCAACAATTCCATGAGGTTTTAGGTTATTTTCAAAGGTGATGGTTTTTTCAACGTTATTTGATAGCGTGTTAATTATTGAAATGCTTTTACCAGCTTTTTTGGGTGTCCCGTAGTTTGTAACAATAACACTTTCTTGGTTTTCTGATGTTGTAGCTTCATGTGGTTCTATTTTTATAGGGAGTTCTAATAATTCTTTACCCTCAAACAAATCAAAAACAGTGATACTGCTACTAAGTTTATTTACGATATACAACTTACCACTAGTCTTAATTGTATAAGATGGTCTTCTTGCAATCTTGATAGCAATAAGTACTATTATAAAAAAAGTTAAGCCACTAAAAAGGAAGTACTTTATGCATGATACTATATTTCTCATTTTTTGTCTAAGTATCAACCTAATTGATTCATTGTACTAAATTCATTTTTCATATTGATTTTTATTAAAAAATCAATCACTGGAAATAAGCTTTGAAACATGGTTAATTTTATTTCTGTTTCATTTAATATACCGAGATTATATCTTAAAATATCAGTTTTATGATCTTTTATATCTTTTATTAATATACTTAAGTTCTCTTTGTGATTATTATTCAAATTTGCAAATCCTAGATGTTTTAAGTTAAATTGATTAAACATAAACCTGGCTCCGGCTCTTACTGCAGAAGTATCTGATTTAAATTTTTTAATGTTAACAACAGAGACATTATTGCAATACTCTTTTATCTCCTTTAAAACTTCATAGGTATTGTCTTTACTGTGATTATTAACTAAACAGATTTCTATACCATCTAATTTATTTAAATATTTAACACATTGTTTTATATCAATATCACTTTCATTATTGTAACAGATAATTATGATTCCTAGTTTCATTTTTTTTCTTATTGATAAGATTATACTGCTCTTTGAGCTCGTTCCCAATTGACAGATTGTGAATTTTTCAGATACCTAAAAAAGCCCAAAACAACAGATAGATTCATGATAAAAAAATAGTAGGGTACAAATAAAATTTTCACTCTTGTTGATCTGTTTTCTAAAAACCAACCTGTAAGTGCAGCTATATAAAAGACCAGTTGTAGCCAAAACAGAATATTATATAGTTTAAATTCAAAAACACCATCATTATATGCTAGTATTGATAATACAGGTATTAAAAGAATTAAGCAAAGAGGAGTAAGGGTCCATCGTAAAACACGATGCGATATATATTGAAAAGAAAGTTTACCATACTTAAAAACATTCAATAGAGAACGCAGTCTTACTATAGATTGAATTCCGCCTGCAGAAATTCTAATTTTTCGTTTTAATTCTTCTTTTACATTTGCTGAAGCAGACTCTATTGCATAGGCTTTAGGATCGTATTGAATGGTATATCCATCTTGTGCAACACGTAATGAGATCATAAAATCATCAAGAAGTGTATCTTTTTCTACATGTCTATACAGTTTAGTTCTAATGGCAAATAGTTCTCCCGCAGCTCCAACTACAGAATACAGTTCTGCATCCCATTTTTTTAAGGTCGATTCATATTTCCAATATAGACCTTCACCAGCGCCAGATGCCACATCACTTTCTTTATTAATGATTCGTTTTTCTCCTGACACACAGCCAACTGTTTCATCTCCAAATTGATTCACAATTCGTCTTATAGATTCTTTTCCTAGCATAGTATTGGCATCACTAAAGATCACAATAGGTGTTTTTACAAATTCCATTCCTCTATTCATGGCACCAATTTTTCCATTTCTTGCAGCTAAATGATGTACTGTTGTATTTGTATACTGTTTTAATAATTCTGGAGTACCATCGTCAGAACCGTCGGTAACCCAAACAATATTTAATTTTTCTTTAGGATATTCTAGCTCAAAAGAATTTTTCATTTTTGCTTCCACATAATCTTTTTCATTATACGCTGCTATAAACAAGGTTACTTCTGGTTCAAAAGAATAGTCTATTGCTGCTTTTTTTCCAATGCCTAAAATTCTTCGAATCTTAATAATTAAATAAAGTAGCATTCCATAACCTATGTAAGTGTAAAAAACAATAAATAAGAGTATCCAAAAAAGTAATTTTAATAGTTCCATTTGTTTATTTTTTAATTTTATCCCAAGTATTGGTTTGATCATTATATTGTTTTACTACTCGCGCTGGATTACCAACAGCAATTGAATATGGAGGTATGTCTTTAGTAACAACACTACCTGCGGCTATTACAGAATGTTTACCAATAGTTACACCAGCTAAGACAACTACATTTGCTCCAATCCATGTTTCATCTTCTATAACAATAGGAGAGGTAGTGACACCTTGTTTGTGAATAGGTAGGTTTATATCTTCATAAATATGATTTAAACCAGAAACAGTTATGTTTTGTGCTAATCGTATATCATTACCGATAGTAACAGGCCCTATAATTGTATTGCTTAAACCTATTTTAGTTCGATCACCTATAATTACATCACCGACACCATTATTGATTGCTGAATAATCTTCTATAGTTGAATGGCTTCCTAATTCAAATTTATTCCATGGAGCAACATCTAGCCTTGTCTTTCTTCTTATGCAAGCTCCTTTTCCTTTTTTATGATACAATGGATTCACAAACATCCTTACCCATAATCTTGGCCTAGTCTGATTAGGAATAAGTATTGATGCATGTACAAGTTTTTTTAACCTGTTGTTTGATTTTATTTTTTCTTTTAGTCCCATTATATTTCTAATTACTATTACTTTAAGAAGCTATTCGTAAACTTTTTTTGTGTTTTTTATCCCACATCTCTTCTAAGATATTCCCAAAAGATTCTGCTCTTTTTTCCCAAGAATTGTTCCCGGCAAACTTGATTCTATTTTTAATTTTAATTTTTGAATCGTTGGCAATTTCTAATTGAATGTTTACTAAAAACTCTTCTTTGTTTTTAGAGATGCTAGCTACGGAGTTAAATTCTGAAAGAGGAGCGAAATTTGTCATTACCACAGGTAATCCAACCGCTAAATACTCATTTACTTTTAAAGGATAAATACCTTTATTAATTTCTAAGTTGTTGTAAGGAATGATCCCTAAATCATAACTAGCTAATAGCATAGGGACTTCTTTTTGAGTTACAGATTTGTAAAAAGCAACATTGCTATATTTTGATAATCGTTCAGAAATTAAATGATTTGAGATATACCCAGTAAAATCAAATTCAGTTTCGGGCATATGTTTCACGACATATTCCATCAAGTCAATATCAAACCTATAGTCTAAGCATCCTACATATCCAATTTTCTTTTTAGCTGTTTTCAAAGAAGGAACTGTTTTATGATAAGGTTCAAATAGTTGAAAATTAACTCCGTTTTTAACAGCAAAACATTGTTTATTTATTTGTTGTTTTTCTTCTTTTAAAAAATCAGAGCTTGCTATTATTGCATCTACTTTTTTACTGTATTTTTTTTCATCTTCAATGGTATTCCAATGATTTCTAGTAAGATCCATTCCATCATAACAATAATAGATGTTTAATGATTCATGTAGTTTTCCAATGGTTTCAAGACCATATGTTGGATTATAGGCAGAAATAACGATTGGGGAAAAAATTTGTTCTTGCCAACAAATATTCTCTAACTCTTCAGAATATAGACGAGTATTAATTCTTGAAAAGAGACGATAAATATGTTTGTTTTTGATAAAGTTAATTGGCAATGTTGGAGGCATCACTACATGTTTGATATCAGTCCCTCTATTTGATTTTATGTTAACCAATCTTTTTTTAAGTCCTAACATTCTTAGGGCTATATTTTTTTTATTTTGTAGAAATAATTTTATTAAATCTTTGATAGTTCTTGGGTATTCAATAAATATAACATTGTTGTTTTTTGCTAATAATGATAATATCTGAACCGTAGATTTTGTAAATTCTCCATCCCACGTTGTATAGGATATACAAATGATGTCTTTTCCTTTTATCATAATTTTAGGTATTAATTTCTTTATGTAATTGTTTGTATTGCTTTAAAACTTGAGACGCCATGTTTTTCCAAGAAAATTGTTTGCTTCTCTTGTATCCTCTTTGAATTAATAGATTTTTATAGTTTTCATCCGTAGTAATCTTCAACATACCTTTTGTTATTTCTTCTGTTTTATTTGGGTCAATTAAATGAGCTGCTTCACCAGCAACTTCTGGCATTGAAGATGTATTAGATGTGATTACAGGAACTCCACAAGCCATCGCCTCAATGATAGGAATTCCAAATCCCTCTCTTAAAGAAGGAAATAAGAAGATTTCTGATAATTGGTAGATAATGGGTAAGTCTTCATCAGAAAGATATCCTGTTAAAATAATATGATCATAAAGATCTGAAGCATTCAAATCGTTAAGCATAATTTTTAAGTCAGCATCTTTACATCCCAGAACTACCAGTTTATAATTAGAACGAGTCGATTTTAAAAACTCATTAAAAGCTTCTAAGACTTTCTTAGTGTTTTTTCTTGGATCTTTATTTGCTATGTGTAGCATGAATTTTTCTGGTAAATTATATTTTACCTTTACTTTAGAAATATGATTCAGGTTAATATTTGCAGAAAATGTTTCATTCACGCCATTATAAACTGTCTGAACATCTTTACTATTTAGTTTAAAAAAATTAGTAATATTTTCATTTTCAAAATTAGAAACGGTAAAAAGACGTTTGCTATTCTTTACCACTTTTGAAACAATAAATCTTCTATATAGATTTCCGAATTTTTGGTATAGTGATGCTTTATTAGTTAATAACTTTAATAAACTACCTTCCATGTAAATAATATCATGAAGTGTTGTAATTAAAGGGATTTGCCTAAAATATGGTGCAGTATTACTTGTGCAATGTAATATGTCACAGTTGTAAGCTTTCGCTACTTTTGGTAATTTATATTGTTCCCAAAACGGATAAGGACCACCAGGAATTTCTACAATTTTAAAATTTGAAGTACTTCTAATTGCAGTAGTATCTTCATCAGGTTTTACAAAAATGAAATATTCATTTTTTGTATCTATAGCTTGAAGATTTTTTATTAATTCTTGTGCAACTCTATCCATTCCATGCTTATGAGGACGAAATAATCTTTGTGCTTCTATACCTATTCTCATAATTTCTTAGTTTTTGATTGATCCATGAGAAGTGTGAATAAATTTATTATTTGCACCCTTAAGTTTAAAAAGTAATAAAGCCATTCTTACAAAAGCTGTAGGCAATGAAACCAGTGCTTTTAAAGTATTTGTATTATAAAATGATTTTGGAAGCGCTAATACAAAAGCGGCAACAGTTATCAACAGATTTAAGATCCACAAATAAGCTGAGATATAGGAATGAATATTAAGCGTAAAAGTTAGGAAGCTAAAAATGATCGCTAATAGACTTGTAATACCTAAAAGAAGAATTCTTGGCGGAACAATCATTTGCCAGACTTTGTCAAAAAAGTTGATGTTTCCTTTAAAGAAAAGCTCTAAACATCCTTGTTTAAAGTATCTATTTAAGTAAACAAATTGTGTAGCCAACCATCTTCTTCTTTGATTTGAAAAATCTGATGACTTTTGAATTTTCTCATCTAATACAACAGCATCTTGTAAATATTCTATAGGAATTCTTTTTTCGGCAAACTTAAATTCTAATTCTTTATCGAAACCTCCTACAGCATTAACCGTTTGCATCATTGATTTAAATAACTGAAAATCAAAGCCCATTCCAGAACCAATTAAACCAGAAGATAGACCTAATGCTCTATGACCTCTTCTAAAAATATGGTTATTAATTTCTTCGCTTGCAGCATCTAAAATTGCAAAAGAGGTGTTTACATTTTTTGCTTTTCGATGTCCTTGTACTATCTGATAACCACTTAAAAACGCATTGTTCATTTTGACTAAAAAATTAGGTTCCATTAAATTATCTGCATCTAAAACAATTGCATAATCATAGCTCTCTTTTAAATTTGCCATCGCTGTATTTAAAGCTTTAGCTTTTGTACTTTCTTCAAAAGAGACTTCTATTAATAGAATAGGAAGCATCTTTAGTTTAGCGATTGTAGTTTGTTTTAGAGAATCTGCGATTACTACAATATCAAATCTTTCTGATTGATAGTTTTGTTTCAATGCAGATTTTGCTACCTCTATAATTACTGTGTCTTCTTTATAAGATGGAATTAATACAGCAATTTTACTTTGTACCGTACTAAAATGACTTCTTTGTTTTTTATAAAAGTGCCCTGCGAAAGCAAAAACAAAAATGTACAAACTTGCCATAATGAAATAGCCGTAGATAATGTATTCGATTGCTTTTAAAATAGATTCTATTGCTTGCATGAATTTTAAATTGTAACGTTTAGAATTATTTTTTAATTAAAACTACTTGACGCTTTCTCCAGTGATGAACTTTCTGAAGTAGCTTTAAGTCCTTTGACATAATCTCTAAGTTTTAATGCGTATCGACGTAAAAAAGGAAAGTTTTTTCCACTTTTTAAATTATAAACGAATGATTCAGAATTGTAAATCATTTCAAAATTTTCGGTACAGAAAACAGGTTTTTTAGTTCTTTTATTTATTTCAATAGCTTGACCAAGATCACTCTCTACAAACAAATTGTAATGACTAACTTGATACTCTTTTGCTTTATGACCCGCATGATTGTTAGCTTTTTGCCTTGCTTTCATATCTGGTAAATCGAGCATTACCAGTTTGTCATATTGAATACCATTTTTCTCTAACCATATTACTGTTTCACTTCTGTATTTTTCTAATCTAGAGGTAACTATGGTTCCTATTTTTGCACCAGGGATATAAAGTGGTGCAGCATTCAATATAAAGGCTCTATATAATTCACCATCATCATTTTGTTCTTCTGATGGGTCAACACAAAGGACACCATCGATATCAAAACAAGCTTTTTCTAAAGTTGTGTGATTAAAAATATTCCATTGAAAATATCTAGGAGTAGGAACTGCTTCTAAAGCGTAGTCGGCTAAGTTTCCATTTTCTGGAGTGTAATAAATGGCACAATATTTAATATTAAATTTTGATTCTAAATGAGCTAAATCACTTTTGCATTCTTTGATTGCTGATCCAGAAGCTATTGAATCATCAACAACTAGTATATTTTTATATTCTGTTTCGTTAAAAAACTGTTTTCTAGCTCCAGACTTATAAATGAATCCATTCATAAAAGAGTGGATGTCTGTGTATGGAAGATTTAAATACAGGGCTAATAAATTTGCCGGTAACATTCCACTTCTAGGGACTCCAACCACAAGATCAATATCTCTAGGAATTAAGTGAAGTTGTTTAAGAATTGTAGTGTTTAGGTCGTTGATACTTCTATAGTTCATAATACTAATTTTATAGTACAAACTTACGCTGAGAGGATACCTTATAACGAGATATTTCGATGGATAGAAGCTTAGTGTAGTTAAACGGTAATTTTCCGTTTCAATTGATCAATTTGTGGAGAAACAAACATAAAAACCATACTAACATACATTAACATACCTGTTGGCATTTGTCCAAAAACACCATTACCATAAGACGCCATCATAATTCCGGCCATACCACATGTTAATGCTGCAATCTGTGCTTTTAGCCAATCGTCTTTTAATTTTCGCATGACATTGTAAGCTCCTATAAATAGGATAAAAAATATCATACATAAATAATATACAAGCCCAACAACACCAGTATCTGCCCAAATCATCACATACCAACTATCTGTAGCTGTATTAGCTAAAAATGTATGTGGTGTAAATCGTTGGCCCCAATTACCAGTAGCTCCAACACCACCACCGATAGGTCGAGATGCTAAATACCCTTTCAATTTATTCTGATTTGCTAATCTAACTTGTAATGATGCTTCATTTGGATCAAATGCAGTTCGCATTCTTCTAATTTCTGCATTTCCTTGACCAATAGTTGTATGTGCAAAAAACACATACACCATGATGCCAAGGACACTTCCTAGAATAAGGAATTTTATATTTTTCTGCAGAATTAAAAACATGATTCCGCCCAAAGCTGGAACAGCAATCGCTCCTCTTGTTCCAGATATTAGCATCCCAAAAAAACCAGCCAATGCAACTATGATAAAAAATGTTTTTAATTTTAAATTCCTTTTTTTAAATAAAGCTAAAATGCCAAATACAACTCCTGCATGTCCTTGAGAAGCACCAAATTGTCCAGCATCAGAATAGAATGAAAAGACTCTTAATTTACCAAATAGTATATGTGTGTCTGCACCACCTTCATTTAACCAAATTTGCTCAAAAGGATCTACACCAAATTGAAATTGAATAATTCCTTTAAGTGTTCCTAGTAGAGAAAGTATGCCCCAAATAATAAAAAAAGTATTTAAATCTTTTGAGGTATTAAATAGCATAAACAATAGAGGTATAACGAGCCATTGATATAATGCTAAACCACGCATGGCATAAAACCAAGCCTCTATACTTTGTGCTTCTGGATTCCCAATTTGTAGTATTATGTATCCCATCCAAATGGTAACAACTAAAGTAAGTGGTGATTTTGCTTTAGCCCAAGGGATTTTTTTTGCAAACCCTTTAAAGAATAAAGCAAGATACATTAGCACTATTATTCCATCAATAGATAAACCCCAAGGTGCTGGGATATAACGCGCAATTCCTGTCACAAAAAAACCAAGAATTATTAGTAATATAATACCTGTTTTAGGTTTTTTAAAGATGATGTAAATTAAACCAATAATTACAAAAACACTTATTACACCAATAAAGCCAATGATACCTTTTTTAATAATTATTAAAGTTATTACTGTAATAATAGCAATTATAGGAATCAGAAAAAAAGAGTTTGCTAATCTGCTGGATCCAGTATTTATTTCAAAAGGATTATTATATTTTTCGAATGAACTCATGGTTATTTATCAAATAAGTTAAATTCACTTTTGTGTTTAAAAGCTTTATTCCATAAGGTTTTGTAAAACGTATTCGCACTATTTACTATTTCAAGTGAAGAGATAAGGAACTCTTTATTAAGAAAATAGCTACCTAAAGCAATACCTGCCACTGTGAAAACAAGTGTAGAAATGGCAACCATTTCAAGAGATTTAAAAATGTATACAGCTATTATATCACCAACAATATTAGTCACTAACATTACAATGACTTTTAGCGCATTTATTTTTGGTTGATTAATACTATCTAGAGCTATTCCTGTCATCCGATCAATGGGTAGTAATAATCCGTATACAGATAGTATCTGAACTAGTCTTACGATGTTAAAACCTGCGATATCTTGATTTATATATTGATATCCAGAAATTAATATGACAAATTCTTCAGCAAAGACAAATGTGATGATGGAAATGAAAAAGAATAAATACGTTAACGCTCCGGAATAGGTGTTAAAAAGATTTTGAACATCTTTTACTTTTCCTTCGATGCTTGCTTTCGACATTTTGGGAAATGCTGTTGCAGCAAAACTTCTTAACGGAATTTGCTGTAATTCAGTTAATTTTAGAGGAATACTAAATAACGCTACAGCTGAACTTCCTAGTGGGCTGATACTTATAATAAGTATATCGGCATTTCTTAATAAATTGGTTCCTATAAGTGTAAAAGTGCTATATTTTCCAAAATTCAAAAGAGTTTTATTTGAAGATGAATTAGCTTTTCTAATAAGTTTTAAACCATCCCAGTTTTTAAAAATACAGACGAAAGAAGTAAAAAGATTAACTACAAGTAATATTATTACTATTTCTGAAACAGATAGGTTTAATAATATTTTATTGACCAATAAAAACGAAAAGAACAATCCACTATTGATAGCTTTTATAAGCAATATTTTACCATACTCCATTTTTGCTTGCATAACAATTAGTGCATTATTCCATGGAAGATTCAAAAAAGCTAGTAGAGGGTACCAAGTAAAAAAAAGAGAATATCCAGAATTGCTAATTGATTCATGAAAAAAATGATTGATGGCAATTAAAATAATAGCAATTAGAGAAGTAACAATCAAACTTATAAGCACATTAGACCCTATTAATTGTTCTTTGGTCTTTTTGTTTGCCCCAGAAAGAAATCGAACTAATGCATTGTTTGTGATTCCGAAACGTAACATTTCAACCAAAGATCCTCCAGAAATAAAAAGCACCCATTTAGCAAAGGAATCGGTCTCTAAATCTCTTGCTAACAACGCAAATCCTGCAAACCCTAATATTGCTAAAATTAAATTTCCAGCTAATGATAAGAAGTTATCTTCTTTGATGATTTTTAATACGAGTTGATACATAGCTTTTATATATCTGCTTTTGAATAAAATTGAAACTGAAGTAAGTCTTTTATTTTGGTTCTTGTTTTTGAACGCTTTTTTGGAAGCTCTCCTAAAATTGTTTCTACTTCATTTAACTCTGTTCCATTAATTATAAACTGTAGTTTAGAATTCGTTAAATCTTTAATATTATCTAATAAATTTTCATCTGCCTTAGACCAAACTCGATTAGAACGACAGACCAAAATGGCTAAATCTGCTGATTCAATTAAATCTGCCGGATAATTGTTTTCCAAAATATTTGGAAGCTCAATAATTACAAATTCACTTTTATTTTTTTCTGACTGATCACTAATTATTAAATCTTGGGAACTCTTTGCATTAAAAAATGAACTATCTAATTCATACTGATTGTATTCATTAGTGTCTAAATATTCATTAGCATCTGACAAGAGAGGTTGATTATAATCGCTTCGAGGATCTTGATATCCGAAAAGTCTATTAATAAAAGGAAACTTACCAGAAGTTTTATTTTTGTTTTCATTGATAGAATGATTTAATACCAATACAGATTTTTTAACTTCTTTTAGTTTTCTTGCAATATTTGTAGCCATCACCGTTTTACCTTCATTTTCTCTGATACTAAATAAAATTATAGTCTTAACAGCTTTAGTACTGTTTTGAGTTTTAATAAAATGAAGTATATTTTTCACTATAAATTCTAACAATCTGTTTTGTATTCTTTCAAAATCTAGTTTTCCTTTTGTCATAAAAATTTTCGGCATCATTCCTAATGCTGGAATTTTTAATTTCTCAGCAGCTTTATTGATGTTTCTTAAAGTATTATCAAAAAATTCCATCACTAAAATGGTGCCCAATAGTATTATAAAGCACATCATTATTGATGCAATAATGATGATGATTCGTTTTGAAGGCATCGGTTTTAACGGATAATAAGGAAGATCAACAGCTTTTAAGTTGCTAGATAATTGTGTGTCTTGATATTTTAGCTTAGCTAAGTTAAGTCCGTGTAAAATTTCTAGATATTCTTGTTCTGCGACCTCAATTTCACGTTCTATGCGTTTTAGATTTGCTCCTGCTGGTGCATAGTTAGCATACTTTCGATCAAACTCTTTATTACGCTTACCCATTACATTGAGTTTGGCTTTTAAATCTTCTGTTTCCACAACCTGATCTACCCATTGAGGTAATACTTTTTTAATAGGAACCCCATCAATAGAATTTTGAAATGAATACAATAGATTAACACTAGATTCAATTTCTTTGTTTAAGTCGATAACTTGTTTTTTTATTTTTTTGATTTGATCTATACTTTCTTTAGAGCCTGATGATTTGGCTTCTAGCATTACAATTTCATACTTTAAAGCACCTAACTTCTTTTTATTAATGATAATTTGTTCACTCTTTTTTTGAACGATTTCTTGTATCTCTAGTTTTTGCGCTAATTTTTTAGAAGATGCTTCAGAACCAGCTAAATCGGCTCTTTTTTTATTGTATTCAACTTCCATTTCTTCCTTTACAATAGCAACAGCTTTACTTTGCTCATAATAATTAATGATGCTGTTTTCTTGATTAAATTTCAATAGACGATCTTCAATGGAGCTTAAGTTTTTTTGTGATAGAGATAGTTGGTTTGTGAAGTACTGGACAACTGCATCAGATCCATTTTCTTTAAGGTCTTTGTATTTTTTTATACAAACTTCATTAAAAATTGCCAAGGTTTGTTGACATATACCAGGGTCATCAGCTTCAAAGCTAATTCTTACTAAATCACTATTTGAGATTCTAGTCGACCTTACTTTAGAAATGGCCTCTAAAGAATAAATTGGATGTTCAAAATTCAATAAAGAATACACAAAGTTGCTATTATTACTTTTCATTAAATCTGTAAGTGCAGTAACTGTTTTTTCATAATCAGAATTGCTTACAGACTTTGGATAGATCCTAATTTTTTTAGCAATAGTGTCATTAATTAATTCATTTTTAGTTTTACCTTTTTTATTAGTTTTTACAACGTATTTGTAGATGTCTTCTGGAATTTCACTTTTTAATTGATTGTAATTTTCAACGGATATAAATCGTTCGTTTGGACCTTCTAAAAGTAAATGCTGACTGAGTAATCTAATTGCTACTTCTTCTTGAGTTTCTCTAGAATTAACGATGTTGATAAGGTTGTCAAAAGCAATATTTGTTGCAAAATAATTGAATGACTTGTCCATGTCTATAGAAGAACCAGAAGCCAATCCAGTGAAAAGCATTGTTTGAGAGTAATATTTTCGATTAGGATTGGTAGTAAGTAGCATTACTAAAAGTCCAATTAAGATTGGTGCTGATAGAAGTAGCACTTTATGTTTTACTATTAATTTTATGAAGTCTAAAAGTTTCATCGTTTTTAATTAGTTATGCACTGTTTTATAGATCAAACTTACGTGCATAATGACAATAGTAGTGGTATATTTCGACGGATAGGAGGTAAGTGTAGTTGAATGGAATTTCTAGTATTGTAAATAGTTTTTTAAATACATTTTACTTTAACTCAAAGCCAATTAAATTTTCTAACAATCTTTTAGATAGTAAAAAATCAGATTTACCTTTTTCAAATTCTACCTCAATTCTAGAGGTCATGTCTGAAATTCTAACATATTCAGAAATCTCTATAAGCCCATTTTTAAATTCTTTACCAACCATTTCCATATTTACTCTAGCATTTCCTAAATTAGATGCTCTTAGTTCTAGTAAATTTTGTTTAAGGATTAAATCTTCGTAATGTCTTATCACTGCTTCTTTTAATTCGCCTTCTTGAAATTTCACTAAGCTTTTAGCTTGTGCCAACTCTGATTTTGCTTGTTTAATTTGAGTTTTTCGGTTAATAATATCCACAATTGGAATTTTTAAATACAATCCAACATTATAGTTTAATTGTTGTGTATTGCTTGCAAGGTTTACGGTTGAATTATTTCCACTAGTTGTAGAAAAATTATTAAAAGTTCCATATCTAGTATCTGCTTGTATTCCAAAATTCCTCGTCCAGTATCTACGTTTAGATTTTAAATTAGATTCTTTCGCATCAATCTCTAATTTCCTATAATTGACCATGCCATTGTGAACAAGCGCCGAATCTATTAATATTTCAATCTTTGGGATCAACAATTTTATAGCTGAGGGTTTATTGTTTTCTTGAGCTATTAAACCACTAGTTTGTGTAAATAATGAACAGAAAATGATAGTTATTTTTATGAAATTTTTCATGATTGGTTTTATTAAACAGTACTTTTTTGAATTAAACCAGGAAAGGTTCTTAAGATTAATTTCATGTCGTACCAAAAGGAATAGTTATTTCCGGTAAATTTATCTGCATATTCATTGTCAAGACGCATTCGTTCTTCTTCAGACATTTCGCCGCCTTTACCTCTTAATTCTACCTGCCAAAGACCTGTGATTCCTGCTGGAGCCAAAAAACGTTTAGACATCTTGTCTTTGGTAAGTAATTCTGCTTCATATACTGGAAGTGGACGATTACCTACGATAGACATATCGCCTTTAATTACGTTGATTAATTGTGGTAATTCATCAATACTAGTGTTTCTAATAAACTTTCCAATTTTAGTAATTCTTGGATCATTCACTATTTTTATAAATGTAGAATTGGTTTTTTCAATTTCATCTTTCTGAAAATTATACCAATAGTCACAAATTTCATTACCATCAATATGTAGTATCGGAGAACAAGAATCTTCTTTTGATGAATTACTGCATTCTGGACAGCTGATATCAAAGTTTATTGTAGTAACTGCATTCTCTTTATTATACTGATTATTCTCTTTTGCTAGCTTTTTTATTAGTTCATCAGAACCTGTTCTCATAGATCTCAGTTTGTAAAAATCAAATGTTTTTCTACCAACACGCTTGGCTATATAGTAGACCTTTCCTTTTGACTCTAGTCTAATAGCTATTATTATCAATATCATTAATGGCGAAAGACAAACTAATGCAGAAGTAGCAAAAACAATATCAAAAATTCTTTTTGAAATTGGGAGTTTATAGGTTTCATTATTTATGGAATGTTTTGAATCTTCTATAGTAGTACCATAGAATAAATGCAAAGCTTCAGCTCTTTCTATTATTTTACCTGTTGCTGTTGAAGATGAAACAAAGTAATCGTTTATTCCTTTTCTAAATGCTTCTGCAAAAAGCTTCATATTGTATTCTTCAGAAACCAATATAAATGGGATTTCATTTGATTTAGAATCACTTTGAATTGTATCATATAAAAATAATCCTGTGTTACCAGGTAGGCTAAAATCTGAAATAATTACATCTATATTATTACTGTTTTTAAGTATTTCTAATCCTTCAATACTATTTGCTACAGCAATTAATTTGATGTTTTTTTCTTTTGCAGATTGCAAGAATGCATCAGTCGAGTTTCCTATATACAAGATGTTCATGGATCATAAATTGTTTTGTTGTAAATCAGATTTAGTTTACTGTTTACCAGCTGCTTGTAAAATGAATAGGGAAGATATTTTTTTTGGTTACTTCTTTTAATTCTTCTGGATTAAACGGTTTTGTTAAGTAATCCTGAGCTCCCAATTGATAACATTTTATACGTTCTTTACTTTCTTTACTTCCAGAAAGCATTACAACCGGAGTGTGTTTGGTAAATCCTCTTAATCTTACTTCTTTTAAAAATTCAAACCCATCCATTTTTGGCATTTGTATATCCGATATGATTAAGTCTGGTAAATTTTTTTCTAACCAAGTTAAAGCCTCAAATCCTGAATTTGTTGTAACTACTTGATAGTCTGATAAGAAATTTTCTAATAACAAACAGGTAGTTCTTTCGTCGTCTACTACTAATATTTTTTTCTTCATAGTTTTCATATTAAATAACGCTCTTAAAAAACTCGATAGTTTTAGTCAAGCCTTCTTCTAACTCTATGGTAGGCTTCCATTTAAGTTCTTTTTCCGCTAGAGAAATATCTGGTTGTCTTTGCATAGGATCATCAGAGGGTAGTGGTTGATAAATAATTTTAGATTTTGATCCTGTAAGTTCTATTACTTTTTGAGCTAATTCTAGAATGGTAAATTCATTTGGATTCCCAATATTTACAGGCCCTGTAAAACCATCTCTAGAATTCATAAGTCTAATCATTCCTTCTACTAAGTCATCAACATATTGAAAACTTCGGGTTTGATTACCTTGACCATAGATCGTTATATCTTGATTTTGAAGTGCCTGAACAATAAAGTTTGAAACCACTCTTCCATCATTAGGATGCATATTTGGACCATAGGTATTAAATATTCTAATGATTTTAATATCTACATCATTTTGTCTGTGATAATTTAAGAACAATGCTTCTGCAGAACGTTTCCCTTCATCATAACAAGCGCGATTTCCTATAGGATTTACATGTCCCCAATACGATTCTGGTTGTGGATGTACCAAAGGATCTCCGTAAACTTCACTAGTAGATGCTTGTAATATTTTAGCATTTACTCTTTTAGCCAATCCTAGCATATTAATAGCGCCCATTACAGATGTTTTCATCGTTTTGATTGGGTTGTATTGATAATGAATAGGAGAGGCGGGACAAGCTAAATTGTAAATTTCATCAACCTCTATGAGGTATGGATTTACTACGTCGTGTCTAATCAACTCAAAATAAGGATTGCCCAATAAATGAACTATATTTTGTTTTTGTCCAGTGAAGAAATTATCTAAACAATAAACTTCATTACCTTCATTTAATAACCGTTCACATAAATGTGATCCAACAAAACCAGCACCACCAGTCACAAGAATTTTTTTTCGTATCATAATTTTTGATTATAAACTTTATACAGCTAAACTTAATTCTGGTTTTAAAACTTCACTTGTAGTATCTATACCAATACAAGAATAATAGAATCCGTTTTTCGCCATTTCATTCTTATCATAAATATTTCTTCCATCAAATACGGTTGGTGTATTCAATAACCTATCTATAATTTTAAAATTTGGTATTTTAAATTCTGGCCATTCAGTTAATACAGCAAGACAATCTGCATCTATTAATGCTTCATATTGATCATCATAATAGGTAATAGTATTTCCGAAATGATGTTTTGCTTCTTCTAATGCAACAGGGTCATAAGCTTTAACATTAGCACCTGCTTTTAAAAGTTTTTTAACGATTTCTAAAGATGGAGCTTCACGCATATCATCTGTTTGAGGTTTAAATGATAATCCCCAGATTGCTATTGTTTTTCCTTTTAAATCGCCATTATAATAATTTGATATCTTATTAAATAATACAGATTTTTGTTTTGTATTTACTGCTTCAACTGCTTTTAAAACTTGTAGATCGTAATTATTTTCTTTAGCAGTTTTTATTAATGCTTGTACATCTTTTGGAAAACAAGATCCACCGTATCCAATACCTGGATAAATAAATTTATTTCCAATACGTCCATCAGAACCAATTCCTTTTCTAATGTGATTGATGTCTGCCCCAACAATTTCACAAAGATTTGCGATGTCATTGATAAAACTAATTTTAGTAGCAAGCATTGAGTTTGCTGCATATTTAGTCATTTCAGCAGAAACGATATCCATAAAAATTATTGGATGACCATTAAGTGTAAAAGGTTTGTAAAGCATTTTTAATAATTCTTCTGCTCTAGCACTTTCTGTTCCGACTACAATTCTATCTGGTTTTAAAAAGTCATCTATTGCAGCACCTTCTTTTAAAAACTCTGGATTTGAAGCAACATCAAAAGCAATGTTTACATTTCTTTTATCTAATTCTTCTTGAATGGCATTTTTCACTTTTAAAGAAGTTCCAACAGGAACGGTACTTTTTGTAACAACAAGTGTGTAATCATTCATGTATTTACCGCAATCTCTTGCAACTTGTACCACATATTTTAAATCTGCGCTACCATCTTCATCAGGTGGTGTACCCACAGAAATAAAAATGACATCAGCACCTTTAACAGCTTCTGATACGTTTGTTGTAAACTGTAATCTTCCTTTGTCCATGTTTCTGGTAATCATGTTTTCTAAACCAGGTTCATAGATTGGAATGATTCCTTTTTTTAAGTTGTCAATCTTTTGTTGATCAACATCTACACATTTTACATCGATTCCTACTTCTGAAAAACAAGCGCCTGTAACTAGTCCTACATATCCGCTTCCAATAATTGTAATTTTCATATTATTAATGTTTTATGGTACAAACTTACGTTGACAACATACTGTATAACTGTATATTTCGATGGGTAGAAGTTTAGTATAGTTGAATGTAAACTTTCTAAAGTTTAAGACTTAGAGAAGAAATTTCTAAATAGTAGAGATTTCATAAATAGCTATTACTAGTTATTAAGAATAACAATAACTGTTTATGACAATAATTTGAATAGGGTAATAAATGTACCTATAATTCATAGTTTGAATTACAAGTAAGAATAAATTTAAAATGATATAGATGCTTAAAGTAAGTTTAATCGCTTCATTAATTCGGGTCTATTTGAGCGACTAACAGGAATGACATCTTTCTTAATTAACACACTATTATCTTCAATATCAATGATTTTTTTAATATTAATAATAAAAGAGCGGTGTACTTTTAGAAATAAATCATTAGGTAATTTATCTTCTATTTTCTTTAAAGTAGAGTGAACTGTGTAATTTTTTTCTTCTGTTTTGACTAAAATATAATCTCCTTTGGCTTCAATTAAATAGATGCTTGGAATATCTATTTTTATTAAACGTCTATCAATGTTTACATATAAATCATTGCTAGATGTAGCTGCAACATTTTCTGAAGAAGCAGTTTGAGTTTGACTAATTACTTTAGAATTTGCTTTTTGAATTGCTTTCTTAAATCGATCTGCTGTAATTGGTTTTACTAGATAATCTACGATACAATCATATTCAAAAGCTTGGATTGCAAAATTAGAATCTGAAGTAGTTAAAATTATTTTTGGTGGATTTTTTAAGGTTTCGATAAAGTCAAAACCTGTAAAATCTGGCATATGAATGTCAAGAAAAATTAAGTCTACTTGGTCTTGATTTTGATTTAAGTATTTAATTGCTTGAATAGCATTTGGAAATTCTGCTAAAACATGTAAGCTTTCATCTTTTGAGCACAGTTGGCTAATAATAGCGACAGCAGTTGCCTCATCATCAATAATAATACAGTTCATAAACCTATTTCTAATTATAGCTTGTGTAAATAATTAGTTATGATGGTTAAAATAGATTCGAATTCGTTTTGTAAGGTAACATCACCTATCAATAAGTTATTTTCGAATGCTACTGCAATTTCATAACTGTTTTCTAGGCCTAAAATACTAATTTTATGTTTAAGTTTATGAACATTTTCTGCAGTAAGTTTATAGTTTTTAGCTGCAATGTTGTTAAGGTATGTTTGTTTTTCTTCTGGGAACTCAGATTTTATGATAGCAATCAATTTTTTTTCAAAAATTTTGTCTCCATCAGACATGCTATTTATGTAAGATAAATTAGGATCTTCCATTGGGTTGTTTTTTTAAAGTAAAGAAAAATGTAGTTCCTACATTTGGCTCTGATGTTAACCAAATTTCACCACCATATAAATCAACAATCTTTTTAACGATAGATAAACCTATTCCTGAGGAATCTTTACTGTTGTTAACAGAATGGAAAATTTTAAAGATTCTTTCGTGGTACCTTTTCTCAACACCAATACCATTATCTTTAATAGAAAATTGATAAAAATCATCTATATTTTTAAAGTCAATTTCAATAAGTCCTTTCTCTTTGTCTGAAAACTTGATTGCGTTACTAATAAGGTTTTGAAATACTTGCTGCAATTTTGTTTTATCACCTTTAATTGTAGGTAGGGTATTGCATATTTTTATTTCAATATGATTGGGTATATAAATGATATTAAGAAGTTCTTTTACTAATGTATTCGTATTAATGTCTATAATATTTGAGTTGTCTGCAGCGACGCTTGAGTAATTTAAAACATCAGAAATTAACTGTTCCATTTTTTCAAGAGTTGTCTCTATAAGTGAGATGTTTTGAATACTTGCTTCATCAAATTTTTCAAGATTATCTTCTTTTAACCAATTCACTAAAGCATCAATACTTCGAAGAGGTGATTTTAAATCATGAGAAACGATGTGTGCATATTGATGTAATTCATCATTACTTTTTTCTAACTTTAGTACTAACTTTTCCTTTTGAAGTTCTAGGTTTTTAATTTCAGTAATATCCCTTACAATCCCTTGTGCAGCAACTGGTTTTTTATCTTTATCAAAAACAATACTTCCATTTACATGCACCCATTTAACTTTACCATACTTTGTAAATATTCTAGTTTCATAATCTTTATAAAAACCGTTAGCTTGTAATTCTGAGAAGCTAGAAAAAGCGTGTTCATAATCTTCTTTATGAATTAAATCCATAGCATTGATGCTTTCTTTATCAATGTCATAGCCAAATAATTTAGTAGCAGAATCATTAAATTTTAGAATATCTCCATTAATTTCCATCACAACATAAGCATCTACAATATTCTCGAAAATTCCCTGTAGTTGGGATGATTTCTCAGCTAAAAGCTCTTTTATTTTTTGGGATGAAAAGTATAATTCTCCAGATTTTTCCTCAAGAATTTTTTCAGCAGCTTTTCTTGCTGCTTTCTCTCTTTTTAAAGCACGCTGTAATATGTCAATTTTTTCTTGACTCATTAATTTTTATTAATGATAAACTTTACTTCTGTACCATCTTCTTTTATTTTTTCTAAAACAATGGTTGCAGATGAATTGAAATATTCAAAAGTCTTATTCATCAAACCTAAACCGAAATGATGCATGGCTCTACTAGATTTATAAATCATAACTAAAGAGTTTTCAGTTCTCTCTTCTACAATAAAGGTAGGCAATTCTGCATCAGGATAAATTTTTCTTACTTCTATATGAATATGATCTTCTATAGAAGCTAACATTTCTATTGGGTCTGCATAGGTTTCTAACAAACCTGGATAACTATTTCCTAGTACAGCAAAAAGATGTTCTCCGTAAATAAGCAATAAATTATCTATAGATATGTTTGTTTTTGCGCTTAAATGCTGTAATAATTGCAACATTTCAGAAAAACTATAAGTACCAATCGATGTATAAGCACCGCCAGACTCTAAATCAGATTTTGTAATGATTTCATCTACCATTTCTAAACCAAATTTTTCTTCTACTAAATCTAAAAATTCTCTAAAAACTATACCTTTCATTTATATTTTTATTAATTCATTTATACTCCAATAAGACAACAATTTTTCAATTTTGTCTACATAAGCTTCATATTTTAAAGGTTTTAAAACATAGCCAGAAACGCCAATTTTATAACATTCGAGTAAATCTTTATGATTATTTGATGTTGTTAAAATTACAGTTGGTATGTATTTTAAACTATCATCATTTTTTAGGATGTTTAAAAATTCGATGCCATTTATTTTAGGCATGTTTAAATCTAATAAAATTATATCAGGCAAATTATCTTTTTCAGACAATAAAATTAATGCTTCCTCACCATTATTAGCTTCAATAATTTTATGTTTTAATCCTAATTTGCTGATTGTTCTGTTTAATTTCATGACTTCTATCATGTCATCTTCAATCAGCATTATTTTTAAAACTTTATCCATTACCTTAAAATTGTATATGATCGCAAGATACCAAAGAACACAATTTTTGTGTTCTTATTCTCGATAAGAATCATAATAAGTTTCGACGAATTGCAGTTTAGTTTCGACGAATGGTTTTGAGTTTTTTCTCTATCGATTACTTTCCGATACAAAAATTAGAGAAAATATGACCTAAAATGTCTTTATCAACATCATATTCTCCAGTAATATTTCCGAGATGGCGTAAGCATTCTCTGATATCTATGGAGAATAAATCGGTAGAAATTTCTAAATCTATTCCTTGTTGTACAGACATAATAGCTTCTAGAGCGTTATTTAAAGCTTCAAAATGACGAGAATTGGTTACGATGGTTTCATTGTTACTTAAAGCTCCTTTGTTAACGAGAGAAGTCAATTCATTTAATAGAATATCAATGCCAACTTTTTGTTTCGCAGACAGCAATAAAATCTCATCAATTTGAGAAGTAATTTCTTCTTTCTGAGCTTCAGAAAGTGAATCCATTTTATTTGCGATGACTAATAATCGTTTGTTAGGGAAACGCTTTTTAATCGTTTCAATTTCTTCAAGAAATACCTCTTTTGTTTCAGAGAATTTATTAGCATCAATTAGAAAAATAATTAGCTGAGCATTTTCTGCTTTTTCGTAAGCTTTTTTAATTCCGATACTTTCTACAACATCCGTGGTTTCTCTAATTCCTGCTGTGTCTATAAATCGAAAAGCAACACCATCAATAATCAGTTCATCTTCAATAGCATCACGAGTTGTACCGGCAATATCTGAAACAATGGCTTTTTCCTCGTTTAATAAAGTATTGAGTAAAGTAGATTTTCCAACATTGGGTTCTCCTATTATTGCAACCGGAATTCCGTGTTTCATGGCGTTTCCAAAAGCAAAACTTTCAATCAAACGTTTTAAAACAGAAGTAATGGTAGTCACTAATTTTTTAAATTTTGTTCTATCGGCAAACTCGACATCTTCACCAGAAAAATCTAGTTCTAATTCAATTAAGGCAGCAAAATCTAACAATTGTACTCGTAGCTCTTTCAATTCATTGGTGATTCCGCCACGCATTTGTTGAATTGCCATTTGATGCGATGCAGACGAATTAGAAGCAATAACATCGGCTACTGCTTCTGCTTGTGATAAATCCATTTTCCCATTCAAGAAAGCTCTCATGGTGAACTCACCATTATCAGCCATTCTACAACCATTCTTTAAAAATAATTGAATGATTTCTTGCTGAATAAAACTAGAACCATGACAAGAGATTTCCACAACATTCTCACCTGTATATGAACGTGGATTTTTAAAAACAGAAACTAAAACTTCATCAATAATTTGATGGTCAGAAACAATATGACCTAAATGAATTGTATGTGTTTTTTGATTTTTTAAAACCTTACCACTAATAGAAGTAAAGAATTTTGAAACAATTGCAATAGCATCTTCACCAGAGATACGAATTACCGAAATGGCACCAACTCCTGAAGGAGTTGCTAAAGCTATAATAGAATCGTTTTGAATCATCTTGCAAATATACAAGGTTCATAAGATTTTAAAAGCGTAAAGTGTAACAAGAAGTGAGTTTTGACGTCTATATAATATAGTATCAACTAACTAAGAAGTAAAAATGAAAGAAAACAGACAATTATTAGTACTTACACATTTAAGTCAATTATTAGATTTTGTAACTGGTATTGGTGGCTTTATAGTTCCGCTAATTCTATGGTTGGTAAAAAAAGATGAAGTATACGATATGGACAGTCATGGAAAATCTATCTTAAATTTTAGAATCACCATGTTTTTATATTTACTAATTTGTATTCCTCTTGTATTATTATTTGGTTTAGGTCTGCTAGGTTTTTTTGTAATTGGTCTCTTCTACGTGATTTTTCCAATCATTAATGCTATTAAAGCGAGTAATCATCAAGAACCCTATTACCCATTAAGCATCCAATTCTTTTCATAAGAATTTCTATATATATTATTTGAATAAAAAAAGTCGTCTTAAATAAGATGACTTTTTTTGTTTAAAGACAATTGATGATGTCTTCATATTCATAAAAGAATTGTTCAAATTTCGGCATTGTTTTCATGTAAAATTCATAACAAGCTCTCCACGTATTTTTATTGTAAATACTAAACTTCTCTGAATGATTTATATAGATACGATGAATGATTTTTCCGTTTTCTAATTCGTAGGATGCATCAAAAATAACATCAGGAAAATATTCATTAGTTAAAATTTCTTTTAAAGAAAGTAGTTGATCATACAGAATTTCGATGGATATTTGATCAGAATGCTCAATATCTAAACAAACCATTGCTTTTTTTCTATCAGCGACAAATTTAAAACTGATCCCTTTTATCTTCGTATTGTAAAGCAACCATTTTCTTGGAAATGATTTTCCAAAGCTTGTCCAAAATTCTTGCCTTAGCGCAGCAGCTTCTTCTTTACTAAACATAACTTCAGTTATCAGTTATCAGTTATCAGTTATCAGTTATCAGTTAACAGTTATCATTGATAATTGATAATTGATAATTGTTAAGTGTTCATTGATCATTGTTTTACCCGTGTACTCTTGCAGAAGTTCCTCTTGTTTTCATCATTTCAGCTTCAAACTTTAAAAGGCCTTCCCATTTTTTGTCTACAATTTCTCTATCCATATACTTTCTTGCATATCCTAAGAATAAAGTATAATGATTAGCTTCAGAAATCATCAAATCTTTATAAAATTTAGAAAGTTCTTCATCTTCCATGTTCTCAGAAAACACTTTAAAACGCTCACAACTTCTTGCTTCAATTAAAGCTGCTACTAACAGTCTATTAATTAAAGCCGTAGGTCTATCTTTTGTTTTAGGAAAAAATCCTTGTAAAGATTTTGCATAATCGTTGTGTTGCTCTCTGCCCAATACAAAACCTCTTTTTATCATTAACTGATGCACCATTTTAAAGTGTTCTAATTCTTCTAGGGCAATATCAGTCATGTCTTTTACCAATTCAGTTTCTTCTGAATAATTAATAATGATAGAGATGGCATTTGCTGAAGCTTTTTGTTCTGCAAAGGCATGATCTGTTAGTATTTGTTCCAAATTATCTTTGGCAATAGCTGCCCAAGAAGTTTCCGTTTCAAATTTTAATCCAAGCATATGTTATTTTTTATTCCAAGCGAACTCAAATGCATCGCCTTTATTTAATTTTTTTGTTAAATCGACTAATCCAGCTCTATTAATAATATAAATCACTTTTTTAGGCCAAGTTTCTCTAAAGTTATAAGAATTGGGTTTTCCACCGATCGCATTTATAAAATCGATGGCTGTTTTTTCTTTTAGTAATATTTCTTTTCCATGAATTTTAACCAAGCTATCCATTTTTCTTCTTGCATCTCTGTATACTTTAATGCGACTTTTTCTACCAATGAAAGTGGTGACAAAATCGGTTATATTTTGTAAATGAGCCTTATTTTTTTTCTTAGGATGATTTTGAAAATAACCTAAATTATTGGTGGTTCCTCTAAAAGGTACTGGTCTATAATCTTTCTTAAAACTTTCTGGCCGTTTTTTCCATTTTAATTCGGAAGGTTTGTATTTCTTTATTTCTAAAGAATCAAATAAAACTCTATTCTCTTTTAGTAAAGTTGGTAAGTAGAGTGGTGGCAGTTGCCTGCTTTTTTGATTGATGTTTAAACTTAGAATATTACCAGATATTTTACCAATATAACCTTGATTCCATCCAGATTCTAAACCTGCTATTGCTAGTAGAGATGCTGGTGGAATGTTGTTTTTTAAGCAAATTTCAGTTGCTTTTTTAGCAATTCCATCATAAAAAACTTTCACGTGTTGATACTTTCTTAAAGAATAATTTTTCTCTTGAGAAAATAATCCTGTTGTTAGAAAAAGGAGAAAGAATAAACTTGAAAACTGTAATTTCAATTGGTATTTTTTCATATGCTATATTAAGCCTGTCTCTTATACACATCTCCGAGCCCACGAGACCGTACTAGATCTC
>CAJXRR010000012.1 GCA_913060575.1 uncultured Flavobacterium sp. | reverse complement strand
TCAAAGCAAGTGTGATTCGTTAGTTTAAAATATAAAAATTTGTGATTTTGTGACTTTGTGACTTTGTGACTTTGTGACTTTAAATTTTATCAATCAAAACTCAACATTAGTAATTCGTAATTCGTGATTTTTAAAGATTAAACTTACCTTTGCACATCAATTTTTGTAGATGAGCTTTTTAAAAGAAATAGAACGCAGAAGAACTTTCGGAATTATCTCTCACCCCGATGCTGGTAAAACCACTTTAACTGAGAAGTTATTATTATTTGGAGGTGCAATTCAAGAGGCTGGTGCTGTAAAAAACAATAAGATTAAAAAAGGAGCGACTTCCGATTTTATGGAAATTGAGCGTCAGCGTGGAATTTCTGTAGCTACTTCTGTACTTGCTTTTATTTACAAAGACAAAAAAATAAACATTCTAGATACACCAGGTCACAAAGATTTTGCGGAAGATACTTTTAGAACCTTAACAGCTGTAGATAGTGTTATTGTAGTTATTGATGTTGCAAAAGGAGTTGAAGAACAAACAGAAAAGCTGGTAGAAGTTTGTAGAATGCGTAACATTCCTATGTTAGTATTCATCAACAAACTAGATAGAGAAGGAAAAGATGCTTTTGATTTATTAGATGAAGTAGAGCAAAAATTAGGACTACGTGTTACTCCTATGAGTTTTCCTATCGGGATGGGATACGATTTTAAAGGAATCTATAATATCTACGAAAGAAAACTTAATATCTTCTCTGGTGACAACAAACAAAGTATCTCTGCTGGTATTGAGTTTGATGATCTTAACAATCCTAAATTAGATGAAGTAGTTGGCGAAAAAGCTGCAAACACTCTACGCGAAGAATTAGAGTTAATCGATGAAGTATATCCAAAATTTGATAGAGAAGAATATCTAGAAGGTGCACTTCAACCTGTGTTTTTTGGTTCTGCTTTAAATAATTTTGGAGTTAAAGAATTGTTGGATGCATTTATTGAAATAGCACCACAACCACAACCAAAGAAAGCAGAAGAAAGATTAGTCGATTCTAAAGAAGAAAAGTTGACTGGTTTTGTTTTTAAGATTCATGCGAATATGGATCCTAAACACAGAGACAGATTAGCATTTATAAAAATAGTCTCAGGAACTTTTAAAAGAAATGCCCCTTATTTACACGTTAGAAACGGTAAAAAAGTAAAATTTTCTAGCCCAAATGCTTTCTTTGCTGAGAAAAAAGAAATTGTAGACGAATCATTTCCAGGTGATATTGTTGGTTTACATGATACTGGAAATTTTAAAATTGGTGATACCTTAACTGAAGGTGAAATTTTAAATTTTAAAGGAATTCCAAGTTTCTCTCCAGAGCATTTCCGATATGTAAATAATGCAGACCCTATGAAAGCTAAGCAGCTTTTTAAAGGATTAGATCAATTAATGGACGAAGGTGTCGCTCAATTGTTTACACTAGATATGAATGGTCGTAAAATTATCGGAACTGTTGGTGCACTTCAGTATGAAGTAATTCAATATCGTTTAGAACACGAATACGGCGCGAAATGTACCTATGAAAATATTCATGTACACAAAGCATGTTGGGTTCAGGCAGAAGATGTAAAGAACGATGAATTTAAAGAATTTAAAAGAGTAAAGCAACGCTATTTAGCAAAAGACAAACAAGGAAGACTAGTCTTTTTAGCCGATTCTGCTTTTACAATTCAAATGACACAAAGCAAATATCCTACTGTAAAATTGCATTTTACAAGTGAATTCGAAAAATAATACATGAAAAGAGTTTTACTTCTGATAGTGATGTTATCAACTTGCCAAATTTTTGGTCAGACTGATAGTACTCAATCTTTTCTAAAAGTAAAACAACTAAAAAATTCAATCCGACTTAATTATATCATGGTCGGAATGCCAACAGATCAGGTTTCTTATAATTTAGAACCAAAGATGAGTTTAATGGGTTTAAATTATAACATCTCATTAAATGACTGGTTGTATACTGGAGCTGGATTCCATGCTGCCATTACGGGTGATCAAGGAGGATTATTTACATTAGGTGTAAATCTTGGGGTAAATAAAAAGATTTATAATAATCTATATTTTGACGCAAACATTCACTTTGGTGGCGGTGGTGGATTTAGAACGCTAGTAAACGGCGGAGGAATTATTTATCCTAACGTTGGCCTTCAATATAAAATGAAAGATTTTTCATTTGGAGTTCAATATGGACAAGTAAATTTCTTTACTGGCATTATCAAAAATGAAAATGTATCTTTCTTTGTTGAGATTCCTAGTATTCTTAGATTTGGTAGTTATCAAAAAGCTAGCGAAAAATTTGCCCTAGAAAATATTAATGGAAAATCATTCGCATATAAACCAGCTGTTAAAAGTGTTCAGCAAGTTACTTTCGATTTCTTTTTCCCTGTTGGTGATTCAAGAAAAGATTCTCCACAAAACTTTGCTCCTATTATCAATACTTTAGCCATTATAGGTTATGAATATCAACGATACTTAAACACTAATACATTTGTATATGTTCATACAGATGCTATGTATAGTGGATTGGTGGCTGGATTTATGGATTTATTTTTTGGAGTTGGTAAAAACTTTGTTGAAACTGATCGAGTTAACCTATTTGCCAAATTTGGAGTTGGAGCAGCTGGAGGAAGAATTTTTCCTGAAAATGGTTTAACCATATATCCTAGTGCAGGTTTAGATGTTAGAGTTACTGAAAAATTTGGACTGAGTGCACATGGTGGTTATCATAGAGCTGTTGGTGGAACTTTTGAAGCCTACACTGCTGGTATCAGTTTAAAATACTATGGATTAACTGGAGGTTCTAAAAATCCATTTACGGATGAAAAAATGGAGACTGTAAAAACACAGGGGATACAAATTGGAGTTTACAATCAAACCTATTATGATGTTGCTAAGTTTGGGATTCCAGACAGTGATTTAAATTTAATAGCCATAAAAATAATTTACGATATTTCAAAAAGGTTCTACGCTTCTGGTGAAGCTTCTTTTGCTTATGAAGGAAGATCTGGAGGATATGCACATGGTATTTTTGGTTTAGGTATTAGAACAAATCGTTTTTTTAAAGAAAAAATATCGGTGTTTTCTGAAATGGGATTTGGAGTTGCTGGTGGAGGAAGAATCGATACCGGGGAAGGTGTGTTAGTAAGACCTATTGTAGGTTTCAACTATCATATCAATAATGATTTTTCTTTCAATTTTTCTGGAGGACAAATGATTTCTCCTTATGGAAATGTAAACTCAACAAACATAAATATTGGTCTAACCTATGGGTTGTCAATTTTAAATTCAAAAAAATAATAAATAGAAAATTAATAACAATGAATAACGGAATCTATGCAAAGTTCACAACTCCAAAAGGAGACATTTTAGTGAATTTAGAATATGAAAAAACTCCTGGTACGGTAGGTAACTTTGTTGCTTTAGCGGAAGGAAATTTAGAAAATGAAGTAAAACCTCAAGGAACTCCATATTACAATGGTTTAAAGTTTCATAGAGTCATTCCTGATTTTATGATCCAAGGTGGATGTCCACTAGGAACTGGTACTGGTAGCCCAGGATATCAATTTGATGATGAGTTTCATCCAGATCTAAAACATGATGCTCCAGGGAAATTATCGATGGCAAATGCAGGTCCTGGCTCAAATGGATCTCAGTTTTTTATTACACATATAGAAACTTCTTGGTTAGACGGAAAACATACTGTCTTTGGAAATGTTGTTGAAGGGCAGAATGTTGTTGATACTGTTGCTCAAGGTGATGAAATGTCGATAGAAATTATTCGTATAGGAGCTGAAGCTGAAGCATTTAATGCCGTTGAAGCATTTAGAACTTTTGAAGGCTCTAGAGCAAAACGTGAAGAAGAAGAAAAGAAAAAGCAAGCTGAACTTTTAGACTCTGTTGCTGCTGGATATGAAGAAACTCCAAGTGGATTGCGTTACAAAATCTTACAAGAAGGAAATGGAAAACAAGCTACAAAAGGAGCCAATGTTTCTGTACACTACAAAGGTCAATTATTAGACGGAACTGTCTTTGATTCTTCCTACAAACGTAAAGAACCAATTGATTTTCCTGTGGGAGTAGGACAAGTAATTGCTGGATGGGATGAAGGTATTTTATTATTAAAAGTGGGTGACAAAGCTCGTTTTGTAATTCCTTCTAATCTTGGGTATGGAGAAAGAGGAGCTGGTGGAGTAATTCCTCCAAATGCTACCTTAATCTTTGACGTTGAATTGATGAATGCTTAATTAAGTATCTAAATTAATAAAAATAAAAGCTCTCAGAATTTCTGAGAGCTTTTTGCATTTAATATACTACATTCTTATAATGTCTGCTTCCATTTCTAAAGCTAATTTATTAGCCGAAGCATCGTTACTCAAAATAGTCCCAATCAAATTATTTGTTTCATAGGCATCAGTTATAATGTTATATAACTCTTCACTTCCATCAGAATTTTTTATCAATTTATAGGTCGAATTTCGAATCGTGTAACTTATACCATTATCAGATTTTTCTGTGTATACAAACTCTCTTTGATTCGCATTTGAATTCGATAACAAATCATAAAAGCTAATGCTATTATTAATTTCTTGAATTGAAATTCCTGAAATCTTAGCAATTGTAGCAAACAAATCGGCAGTATGTATTAAGGCCGATTCGCGCTCTCCTATTCTATTCACGCCAAAACCAGAGATAATCATAGGCACATTTACACCTCCTTGATATATTGATCCTTTAGCTCTTAATCTGTTATATGGACTTTGCACAACCTGCCCCGGAGTTCCATTATCACCTATGAAAATTATAATCGTATTTTCTATTTCTGCGGGAGTTAAACTATTTAACAATCTTCCTATTTCAGAATCCATAGCTTCTACAGCAGATAAAAAGTAGGGTGTAGGATTTGCATCGATAGAGGCTTGATCCGTGGGTAAATTACCTTGAGTATGTAAATTTGTTGGAGCCAAATGAAATGGTGTATGAGGTGCATTATATGCCAACCAAAGAAACCAAGGTTTAGTTTGATTGTCGACCCAATCAATTGCTAAATCTGTAAATTTAGTTGTTGTGTAATCTGTAGATACATTTGATTGTCCGTTTTCTACTAAATTCCAATTTGTATAGGATTGAACTCCACCATTTAATAAACCTGCATAATAATCAATACCCATTGTTTGTGGATCAGAGATATTATTTGATAAATGCCATTTCCCTACGATTGCTGTTGCGTATTCATTTCCAGTATTAGCATCAATATATTCTTGAATAGAAGTTTCGGCAGTTGAAATTTGATCACCTACTTCTAATACTCCTGATTTAACTCCGTATTTCCCTGTAATTATAGAAGCTCTTGTAGGTGTACAAACTGAATAAGACCATAAATTATCAAAAGTAATTCCAGTAGAAATTAAACTTTGTAAAGTAGGCATTGTTGGCTTTATGATTCCTTCTGGATAATTTGGGGTTGCATCTTTACCCATATCATCCCCAATAATTAATAGAATATTAGGATTACTTAAAATAACAGGGTCTGGATCAACAATAATTTCTCCTGTTTCTGTAGATGAGCTACAGCTTAAAAAAAGTAAGCTAATAGTTATGAAAAAAAATATTATTTTAAATCTCATAGAGTTATTATTTTCATTTTAGACCTTAAAAATCTATAAAAGTTTAATATTTAAAGAAATTGTAACAAAAAGAACTAAAAAGTCGTCTCATTTACATGGACGACTTTTTTTTTCACAAACAAAAGTTTACTTTTAAAAACTAAACCTTACCTAATGAAACGCATTTTCTATTTTTTAAGTATGTTTATCCTCATTTCTTGTGGAAATTCGAAGAATACAGACCAATTTATAAACACCGTTGAAGGACGATACTTATTCAATTCAAATGAAACTTTAGAGGTTTATTTTGAAGAAGCTGTTTTAAAAGTAAAATGGCGAGGTCAAGATATGACTCCCATAAAAGCTAACGATAGTTCATTCTATTTAAAAGAGATGAATGAGAAATTAATTTTTATTTCTCAACCTTTAGTACATATAGAATTAGCACAAAAAAGAGAGCATGAAGGGAATAAATTCTATTTTTCAAAATTAACTAAAGGAGAAAAAACGCCTGTAGAATATTTCAATAATAAAGAGTATAACAAAGCTTTAGAGGCGTATTTAACTGTGCAAAAGAAAGATTCTCTAGATCCAACTATTAGGGAATGGAGTTTAAATCAAGCTGGTTATCAGTTTCTAAGGGAAGAGAAATTTGAAGAAGCTAAAGAAATGTTTAAAATAAACATCGCTTTATATCCGCATAAGTCTAATGTTTATGACAGTATGGGTGATGCTTATAGAACTGAAAAAGACACTTTAAAAGCCATTGAGTTTTATCAAAAATCTTTAGCTATAAACCCTGAAAATAGAGGAGCAATAAGAAATCTAAAAAAACTTAAAAAAGAATAATGCTAGACAAAAGGTATCCAATAGGTGTATTTTCTAGTCCATCAATTATTACGGAAGAAATACTACAAAATTGGATTCAAACTCTTGAACACTTCCCTACTCGTTTAGAAAATTTGGTAAAGGATTTATCAGAAGTACAATTAGATACTCCTTATAGAGAGGATGGTTGGACCCTTAGACAAGTAGTACATCATTGTGCAGACAGTCATCATCACAGTTATATTCGTTTTAAATGGGCTTTAACTGAAGAAAATCCAGTGATAAAAGCTTATAATGAAGCAGATTGGGCCGAATTGTTTGATACCAAAACTGCACCAATAGAAATATCTCTTTTGCATTTGAAAGCCGTACATGCAAAACTGGTATATTTATTAAAAGGGTTATCAGATAAAGATCTTCAAAAATCTTTTGTACATCCAGAAACAAATGAAACCGTTGTTTTAAGCAAAAATATTGGAATTTATGCCTGGCACTGTAATCATCATTATGCGCATATAAATAATTTACTTATCCATAACGATTGGAAATGATAGCTTAGCTGTCACGCTGAGTGCCTCGAAGTTTTTGCTATAGGTGGAAATAACTTTATTTCAAATTTTCACTAGAACTAACAATCTAATTTTATTTATCTTTAGATTCTAATTATTTCATACATGAAAAAAGCACAAGAATGGTTTGATGAATATGCTATAAGTCATCAAAATCATACCAATCAAATAATTCATTATTTATGTGTTCCGCCTATATTTTTTAGTGTCATAGGCTTACTAATGTGTATTCCGACATCATTTTTAAAAAATACATTTGGATTGTACAATCCATTGTTAGAAAATTGGGCAGCAGTCGTATCCATTTTTATTCTAATCTTCTATCTAAGATTAGGCTTTTGGTATTTTGTCCAAATGCTTTTCTTTATTTTATTAGCTATTATTGGAAACTTTTGGTTAGGAAATAATGTCAATTTATTATATGCTTCCATCATCATTTTTGTAGTAGCTTGGATAGGTCAGTTTTACGGACATAAAGTGGAAGGTAAAAAACCATCCTTTATCAAAGATTTACAATTTTTATTGATTGGACCTTTATGGGTATTGAAGAAATTAAGCACAAAAAATAAACAGTAAGTTAAAAAATTCTCGATACAACCTGAAACAAGTTCAGGATACTCGAACTAACAAAAAGTATCAGACATGACTAAAGAAATTTCATTTGAAGACTTTTTAAAAGTTGATATTAGAATAGGAACTATCATAGAAGTAAATGATTTTCCGAAAGCTAAGAAACCAGCCTATCAATTACACATCGATTTTGGGGATTTAGGAATCAAAAAATCAAGTGCACAAATCACAGATTTATATACGAAAGAAGCCTTATTAAATAAACAAGTAAGTGCGATTGTCAATTTTAAACCTCGGCAAATAGCGAACTTTTCTAGTGAATGTTTAGTTCTAGGTGTTTATAACGAAGAAGGTAAGGTTGTTTTATTACAAGCTTCAAAACCAATTAAAAATGGCGAGCAAGTAAATTAATTATGAATTAGTGTGACTTCGAGAGCCTCAGTCACCTTCTAAAGTTTTTTTTATAGGTCATTGAGGTGTTATACTAAGTTTGTCGAAGTGTTCTCGAAATGACCTTGTGATGTAAGTAGATTTAATGACTTGTCATTTCGAAATAAGAATCTTTTTAATCAATTGAGAAATCTAAAAGATTCCTCATTACTCATACCTCGTTCTGTCGGAATGACAATTTATCTCTTCGGATTATTTAAAATCACCAAAGCTCCTATTACACCTGGTATCCACCCACAAAGGGTTAGTAATAATATGATGAAAAATGACCCACAACCTTTATCAATAACAGATAATGGTGGGAATAAAATCGCTAATAAAACGCGTAAAAAACTCATAGCTAAAATTGGTTGGTTAATTAAAAGACGAGAAAACGAAACTTTTGTTACACAAAAATCCCGCTAAAATATTAATCTTAGCGGAATTCTCTTTATAATTATTTTAGTACTAATTACATCTGATTTCCAAAAAAAACAGCATTCATTAATAACTTATTAGTTCCATACCAAAATGCTCTAAAATTGGTATTATCTGTAAATACAATTACTTTTCCGCTACCCATTCTTTGTACTTTAAAAGGAACCGTATTTTTAATCACTTTTGCATTCTCCTTTGAAATATAACCACTTAATAAAGGACTCTCTGTATACTGAATTGGATTGTTATAACTCTTCTTGTCTGCTTTAATAAAAAGTGTTGTATTTCTGAACAAGGCAATTTTATCATTCTTATATCCAAAATTTATTGGGTGGGAACGATCAATTTTCGCTTCAAAAATAGCTCCTCCAATAACTTGAGCTCCAGTCTGCAAAGACCTATCTTCAAAAGAAACATTCTGTATAGTGTCTATCTTGGTTTTTTCAAATTGTAAAGAGATAAACTTATTGCTATTTAACCAATTTGCAGCACTTCTATACCCAATTAAAACGCCTCCATTACGAACCCACGTTTTTAACTTTTCAATAGCTCTTTTATCCAAACCACTACTACTTGGTGCAATGAGAACATTGTACTTACTAATATCTACACGATTAAAATACGTCATGTCTAACTTAGTTACATGCATGTCGTATCGTTGATCAAATAAATGCCAGATTTCACCTGGATCACTCACATTTACACCATTTCCAACCAACATGGCAACTTTTGGTAGCTTAATATTTCTAAAATTATTACTTCCTAAATCTATTCCATCATTTAAACCAGTAGAGACTCCGTTCATTTTTAAATGACTTTCCTCAGCTACTTTAGTTAAAAAGGTGTACAATTCTGAAGTATTCAATTTTTGATTTTGAACAGGAATGTAAATCGTTCCATAATCATAAGAAACTCCTCCATTTTTGAAGTTCTTCATCGATACTTTTGCTCTCAATCCTTTTTGTAAGATTGCATTCAATGCTTTTGGTGTATAATATTCATTCCAAGGCATTAAATACCCGACATCACTTTTTACACTAAGGTCTCCTGTTTTTAATTTCAAGCTCTTAATTTCTGATCCTGCTCTATTTAAAGAAACGTTTTCAGCATAATCAACTCCAAAAGCATGATTGAAAGTCCAAGCAGACACATCATAAAACAAACTATCTTGAAATTGAGTTCTTACATCAAACATCGCTTTTACTAGACGTTGATTTTTTTGATCCATTGGAACGATATAACTGTATCCTTTTTTGAATTGTTTTCCATTTGCTGAAAAATCAGATTTTACTTCGTGAATCGTTACTTGATGTCTTTTTAAAACTTCAGCCAAATGATAACTTTTTGCGGCATCTTTACTATCGCCAAAAACAATTGCTTTCGATTTAGAACCTTCATTCCTTGCATTCTTATAAAAATCTTGTTGATATTTTAAGATTTTCACTCGCATACTTTTAGCTGCTGCTAGAGTTGACATTGCTGCTGTGTATTGATTTCTAATCGTAAACGGAAAAGTTAAAATTCCATTAGTTGATTCTTGTGCATGTCCACGAGAACTTCCTTGTTCAAACAAAATACCAATACTTCCGTTAATGTCAGGAAACGTAGAACCTTTTCCATAATAAAAGTCGTCAAAGCTTTCTTCTGAATAATATTGTGATCCTATTTTATCCAAAGCTTTTGCATGATAGGTTCCTATTTCTTTGGTTAAATCTTGATTCATTTGCGGAGTCAAAGGATTTGTTCTACTTGGAATTCCGGGTTGAAAAAAGAATGTAGAGTTTGTTCCCATTTCATGATGATCCGTTAAGATATTTGGCAACCATTTGTGAAAGGTTGCAATTCTTGCTCTCGATTCTGGCAACTGAACTGGCAACCAATCACGATTCATATCAAACCAATAATGATTGGTTCTTCCTCTTGGCCAAACCTCCGTAAATTCTCTATCATTAGGATCTGGATTGATGTTTTTACTTTTATTCGTATTTGCCCAATATGCAAAACGTTGCAGTCCATCTGGATTAAAAGATGGGTCAAATAAAATGACTGTATTTTTTAATAAATCTTGTGTATCCGCAGTTAAAGAAGCTGCTAAATAATAGGCCGCAGCTAAAGAAGCATTAGAGCCACTGGGTTCGTTTCCATGAATAGAAAACCCTTGATACACAACAATCGGATCGTTAGAAACATCTAGTGAAGCATCATCTGTACCTGCAATATGTCGCTTACGAATTGACTCTAAGTTTTTGTGATTCTCAGGAGAAGTAATGGTCAACAACAAAAGCGGCCTTCCTTCAAACGTTTTGCCTCTTTCTTCAATGGTAATTCTATCCGAAGCTTTTGCCAAAGCTTTCATGTACTCAACCAATTTGTCGTGTGTGATGTGCCATTCTCCTACTTCATGACCAATCACTTCTTTAGGTGTCGGGATATTGGTATTGTATCTTTCGTTGCTTGGTATATAATAATTTAAATCTACCTTTTGAGCAATTATTGAAAATGAAAATGATAAAAACAGAAGCGTTATGATGATTTTTCTCATGAATAAATTGAATTTGATTTTCAACAAAGATAAGAATTCGGAAGTTTATTATTTAGATCTTATACTATATTGTAAATACTTCGGAAACAGTATTATTAAATGACATTTTACTTTATTTCTCATAAGCAATTATACCATTAACAATCGTTTTTAAAACGGAACCTTTTAAAATTTCTTGTGGACTTGCATTTAAAATATCAACATCCATAAATGTGAAATCTGCCCATTTTCCAACTTCAATCGTTCCTGTCAATTTTTCTTGTTGAGATGCAAAGGCCGCCCAAATCGTATAAGCTCGCAATGATTCTTCTTTGGTGAATGCTTGTTCTGGAAAATAGGCTTTTTCTTCCCCTTTTTTCTTTTTGGTAATGGCACTGTAAACAGCATAGAAAAAACTTGGATCAGAACCTGTAAAATCTGAATTAAAAATGACCGTAGCGTTCTTCTTTCGTAAAGTTCTCCAAGCATAAGCTCCTAGAACTCTCTCGTTCCCTACTCTATCTATGGCCCAAGGCATATCTTCAACTGCATGTGCAGGCTCCATAGAAGCGATGATGTTTAATTTAGAAAATCTTGAGAAATCATCTGGATGAACTACTTGTACATGTTCAATTCTGTGTCGCAATTTTTTGGATTCAATATTTGTTTCAAAGTAATTTTCATACAAATCCAAAACATCTCGATTTGCTTTGTCTCCTATTGCATGAATGGCTAATTGAAATCCTTTGTCCAATGCTTTTTGAATCATATCTTCATGAAATCCATATTCCTTTCCTCCAACTCCAGTATGTCCTTCTTTATCAGAATATTCTTCTAAGAATTCTGCTCCTCTAGAACCCAATGAGCCGTCATAATATCCTTTAAATCCTCTAACTTGTAAAAAAGATTCCGCTTCGTTTGTTGGTCCTTTTCGCAACCATTCATTCACCAAGTCAATATTGTACATTCGAGCTGCAATAAAAGCGTGGGTTCGCATTGGCAATGCATTTTTTGCTAACAAATCTTCGTAGACATTCATATGATTTTTATCTACTCCTAAATTATGGGTGGTCGTAAACCCTAATTTCATCAATTCTTGAAAACCATAATTCATGATTCTAATTTGCTGTTGCAAAGTCTTTTCTGGGATTTTATCTAGCAATAATTTTTTGGCACTATTTAATAAAACATATCGCAAGTTTCCTTTTGAATCTTTTAAAACCTCTCCCCCATCTTTTGCTCTTGTTTTTTGGGTGATTCCTGCTTTCTCAAAGGCCAACTGGTTACCCATCACTCCAAACCCTCTTAACCCAACTAAAACAACAGGATGGTTGGGTGTTTTCTTACTTAAAAGATTCATGTCTGGATACTCATTTGCAAACTCAGCTTCATCCCAACCCGAAGCAAAAATCCATTCGCCATTCGGAATTTCCTTTGACCGATTGACAATCAATTCAATGATTTCATCTTTACTGAGTCCTTGTAAACTGAGACTCTCTTTCTTTTCACCTAGCTCTTGTAAATGTCCGTGAGACTCTATTAAACCCGGAATTACAACAGCGTATTCAGCATCAATAATTTTAGTAGCACTTCCCAAATATTTCTGAACCTCTTCATTTGATCCTACAAATTGAATTTTTTTATTCTTAATACTAATAGCTTCAGCATCAAAAATCCACTGATTCTCTTCAAAAGGAGCATTCTTCGCTGGCCCTCCTTCTAAGTTTGGATCATCCCAATCCAACGTATAGACATGCGCATTTATAATGATTGTATCGGCAAAACCATCCTTGGGTTCGTTTTTACAAGAATTCAAAAGAAGTATCAATATAAAGAGAGTCGATATTTTTTTCATAAAATGAGTGCTATTTTATTGAATTTTAAAAATACATGAAATTTACTTTCTTTTCTTAAAAAATTGAAATCACTTTTAGACATCTTCCCTTTTTTATTCTGATATTTGTGTTTCATTTTTCATCAGTTATTCTCAATGATAGATCGTTCTTTTTTGAAAACTTTACAAGCGTCTTTAAAAGGTGAACTTTACTTTGACGATTTACATAAAATTCTATATGCAACAGATGCTTCCGTATATCGAAAAATCCCTTTAGCAGTTGCATATCCGAAAGATGATAAAGACATTCAAATTCTTATAGAATTCGCCTCAAAAAATAAAATTACTCTAATTCCTAGAACCGCAGGAACTTCTTTAGCGGGTCAATGTGTGGGTGAAGGAATTGTAGTGGATGTATCCAAACATTTTACACAGGTTTTAGCTTTTGATGAAATCAATAAAACCATTACTGTAGAACCTGGTGTCATTCGAGATGAATTAAACCTTTTTCTAAAACCTTTCGGGTTATTTTTTGGACCAAACACCTCAACATCTAATCGATGTATGATTGGAGGAATGGTTGGAAATAACTCATCTGGTAGTACTTCTATCAAATACGGAGTTACGAGAGACAAAGTACTCCAAATTGATGGTTTTTTAAGTGATGGAAGTTCTGTTACATTTAAAGAAATTACTTCTGAAGAATTTAAAGCTAAAACGAAAGAATCAACACTAGAAGGAAGCATATATCGATCTTTATACAATGAACTTTCTCAAAAAGAAGTACAACTAGAAATAAAAAATCAGTTTCCAAAACCTAGTATTCATAGAAGAAATACAGGTTACGCAGTTGACGAATTGTTAGACTCTGATCTATTTGGAGGAAAAAACAACAAGATTAATGTTGCTAAATTATTATCTGGAAGTGAAGGAACTTTGGTTTTTTCAACAAAAATTACCTTACAACTAGATACTGTTCAGCCTAAAGAAAGTGTGATTGTTGCTTCTCATTTTAAAAGCATCAATGAAAGTTTAAAAGCGACGGTTTTAGCGATGAATCACGACTTGTATGCTTGTGAGTTAATGGACAAAGTTATTTTAGATTGTACAAAGAGTAATCGTGAGCAATCTAAAAATCGTTTCTTTATTCAAGGGGATCCAGAAGCCATTCTATTATTTGAAGTATCTGACGATTCTTTAGATGGAGCACAGAAAAAAGCAACAGCTCTAATATCCGATTTAGAAAAAAACAACTTTGGATATCATCACCCAACTGTCACTGGCGATAATATTAAACGAGTATTTGATTTGCGTAAAGCCGGATTAGGTTTATTAGGAAACATGATTGGTGATAAAAAAGCTGTCGCTTGTATAGAAGACACCGCAGTCGATTTAAACGATCTTCCTAATTATATTGAGGAATTCACTCAAATTATGGACAAGTATCAGCAAAAAGCGGTGTATTACGCACATGCTGGTGCTGGTGAATTGCATTTACGTCCGATTCTGAATCTAAAGAAATCAGAAGATGTTGACTTGTTTAGAAAGATTACTACAGAAACAGCTGAGTTAGTTAAAAAATACGGAGGTTCTTTTAGTGGTGAACATGGAGATGGGATTGTAAGAGCTGAGTTTATTCCCTTAATGATTGGCGATCAAAATTATCAATTATTAAAACGTATTAAAAAAGCATTTGATCCAAATAATGTTTTTAACCAAGGGAAAATAACGGATGCTTTTCCGATGGATCAAAGTCTACGATATGAAATCGATAGAAATGAACCTAAAATAAAAACCATTCAAGATTTTTCCGATAATGAAGGAATTCTAAAATTAGCTGAAAAATGTAATGGTTCTGGTGATTGTAGAAAACCTGCTTCGGCTGGTGGAGCAATGTGCCCGAGTTATCGCGCTACCAAAGACGAAAAAGATACCACACGAGCAAGAGCCAATGCACTAAGAGATTTCTTAACCAATTCTGAAGAAGTCAATAAATTTAATCACAAAGAATTAAAAGAAGTTTTTGATTTATGTCTAAGCTGTAAAGCTTGTGCCAGTGAATGTCCTAGTAATGTTGATGTTGCTGCGTTAAAAAGTGAATTTCTATATCAATACCAAGAAGAAAATGGCTATTCTTTTCGAAGTAAATTGTTTGCCAATAACGTAAAGTATAATAAAATTGGAAGCCTTGCTCCTGCTTTAACCAATTTGGTATTAAATACTTATTTAACAAAATCTATCATGGGAATTGCTACCCAACGTAGTGTTCCAAAATTAGCTTCCAAAACATTAAATGCTTGGTACAAAAAAAGCACCCATTCTAGTAGTAAAAGAATTGTCTATCTTTTTTGTGATGAGTTTACCAATTTCTACGATACAGAAATTGGAAAAGATGCGATTATTTTATTAAAACGCTTAGGTTATAATCCTACCATAGTAAATCACCAAGAAAGTGGTCGAAGTTTTATATCAAAAGGATTCCTAAAAGAAGCGAAAGAATTAGCCAATGAAAATGTTGCCACTTTTAAAGCAATTATTTCATCAGAAACTCCATTAATCGGAATTGAACCTTCCGCTATCTTAACCTTTAGAGATGAATACATTCGTTTGGCTGATGACAAAGAAGCTGCAAAAAAAATTGCAAAAAACGCTTTTACCATTGAAGAGTTTTTAAAGAACGAATTTGAGAAAGGAAACATCCAATCAAATCAGTTTATTAGCGACGAGAAAACCTTGAAAATCCACGGTCATTGTCATCAAAAAGCGCTGTCTAGTACCCATGCAACTTTTACCATTTTAAACATTCCAGAAAACTACAAGCCTACTATTATGAATACCGGTTGTTGTGGAATGGCAGGTTCTTTTGGTTATGAAAAAGAGCATTATAAAGTAAGTATGCAAGTAGGCGAAGATACCTTGTTTTCAAAAGTAAGAAATGCATCAAAAGAAATAGAGATTGTGGCAGCGGGAACGAGTTGTAGACATCAAATTTTTGACGGAACTCAACGTATCGCAAAACACCCAATTACAGTTTTAAAAGAAGCTTTACGATAATTAATAAAAATCGGTTATTTCGAGAGCCTCAATGACCAAAACTTAGTTAATCATAGTCGATGATTTCTAACCTGATATTTTATAAGTATCTGAACAGAGTTGAAGATAGCGATCTCTAAATTTATCTTCGATTACACCCATACAAGAATTGACTGTTGATTTTTGTACATTTAGCTTTCAAACAAAATTATTTTGTCCAAAACGAAAAGTAAAGCGCTTTCTATGTTTGCCCTGATTATTGCTGGGGAAGCTATTTTTTTATTGCCTTTTATCTTAATGCGTGTTTTTAAACCAGTAATTAGAGAAGCATTTCTTATTTCGGATGCTCAAATTGGTGAAGCTCAAGCATTGTATGGAATTACGGCAGTAATCTCATATTTTTTTGGTGGTTTTATAGCCGATAAATGGGAAGCGAGAAAACTATTGGCCATCTCTCTAATTTTAACAGCGATTGGCGGTATTTGGATGACCATGATTCCTTCAATTTTTACCTTAAAAATCTTATATGCCTTCTGGGGAATATCGACCATTTTATTATTTTGGGCTGCTTTGATTAAAGCTACAAGACAATGGGGAAATGAACACAATCAAGGATTATCATTTGGTTTGTTAGATGGAGGAAGAGGTTTTTTTGCCGCAACTGTAGCACTTTCAGGTTCTCTTATTTTAGGGTATTTCTTTCCAGAAAATGCCGCTGATGTAACTTTTGATGATAAAATTATAACACTTCAATATATTATTGGTTTTATTACCATTATTGTGATTGTAGTTGCTTTATTTGTGTGGCGCGTGTTACCAAATAGCAAAGAAGATGAAAAAAGTAAGGCAGAGAAATTTAGTTTTACCAATGCCTTTTCATTGCTTTTAAAACCGAAAGTTATCTTTCATTCCTTTATTATTTTAGCTGCTTATTGTGCTTATAAACTTACTGGGGTTTACGGAACCTATGCAAAAGATGTCTGGAATTATAGTTTGGAAGAAGCTACCTATTTTGCCGTATTTATTCAGTACTTGAGGCCTTTAGCCGCAATTACTATTGGTTGGATTGCTGATAAATATGTTCCATCAAAATTAATGATCCCGTGTTTTTTAGTCTTAATTATTGCGTCTGCCTTAATAGGATTTGGCGGTTTTGAAAATGAACCAGTACTGATTTCGATGTCTTTCTTCATTTTTATGGCGATGGGAACCTATGCCCTACGCGGTTTGTATTTTGCCATTATTGAAGAATCAAAAACACCGCTACAAGTTACTGGTACTTTGGTTGGAATTATTTCTGTTATCGGTTTTACACCCGATATCTTTATGTCGTTGTTTACAGGATATATGTTAGGAGAAAACCCAACAATCATTGAATACCAGCATTTATTTCAATTATTTACCATTTTTCCAATCATTGGATTATTGGCTTCTATTGGCTTTAGAAAAGTGATTAAAAATATATAAGGTTAAATAGACTCTAAGTTTTTATCAATCATATCTATGATTGTCACTAATTCTTCCCTTACTTTAGGGCCTTCTTCAAAAACTCCTTCTAGATAAAAACCGAGAAAAATCATTTGATTTTGAAATTCTCTAGAGGGAATGATTTTTAAATAATTAATACTGTCCTTAGCTCTTTCTTTTTTTGTTCTTTGACGTTTATAATAAGAAAAAGTACGTACAAAATAAGGTTCAATATTTTCTGAAGTATAGGTCATTATCCCTTTTTCGTCCTCTATATAATCATCCACAATATCATTTAGTTTGGCTATTTTTATTTTTAAATCGTCATTTCTTATATATTCTATTTTACCAGAATTTATGATTGAATTATAAATACCTCTGCTAGGATTAAAAGTCCAACTCCAATCAGCTTTAAGAATTAAGGAATCTTGAGAATCAAAATTTTCTATTTTAGGATCTAAATCAATTAATCTATTTAATACGCTATCTCTTACGATATGATAGGTATAGATACTATCAAATTTAACCAGGTTTTCTATAAGCTCTGTTCGTAAACTTAAAAGTATTTTATGTTCTTCAGAGTTTAATTTGTTTTGCTCATTCCAAGTATTAATCTGTAATGCTATCAAAATTCCAATGACCACCAATACAATTTCTCCAATGGCATATTTAAAGTATTTGCCTGTGTTGTTTTCCTCCATAAGGTTGTATCTAATGCGTCTAAAGAACTTAATCATTCTCTAAAGTTATAACTTGTTTAGCATTCAGCTTTTGTAAATAAGGAATTATGTTTTCCTGTTCATATTGAATGGCATAATCTAATGCTGTTTTCCCTTTAACAGAAACAAAATTAACATTTGCTCCTTGCTCAATTAAGTATTCGATCATTTCCATCAAACCATATTTTACAGCATACATTAAAGGTGTTTTGTTTTCACATACTTTTTCTACATCTGCTCCTTGAGCTATAAAAAATTTCAAGGATTTTAATGATCTCTCATGAATAGCTATTGTCAAATATGTACTCGTTTCAAATTCTGTTTCGAAGCAATTGTTAATTTTATTGATCTCAATGGTTTGCTGTAAGCGAGCTATATCTCCATTTTTTATAGCGGTTAGAGTTTCCTTCGAAATATAGGTGTTTTCATCTATTACTTCTTTGGATATATATTTTGTTATTTTCTCTCGTAAACGTTCAGCTTTAAATACTAAATCGAGATTATTTCTATGATTATTTTGCAATAAGACTTTCATTACAGAAAGTCTATTGGCAAACTTTTTTACTTTATCACTATTTATATCTGCATCAAAAAAAGACAAGTCTAATTGATCTAAAGAAGCATTCCATCTTTTATCAAACATAAAATCTTCTATTAAAGAATTTAAATCAATATTATCATGAAAAGCGTTTCTTTTAAGTTCATTAAATTCATCTAGATACTGTTCATTTTGATATCGAATGTTTTTTTGACTTTCATTGTAATATTCTAAGATTGAAAAGCGAAGCACATCCGATTGGACAAAGTTAATTTTACCAGAAGATTTCATGTCTTCAAATACAATACTATTTCCATTAAACGTATGTGTTACATACGATTGACCGATGGCATAAATAAAACCTCCAGAATATTTATTGATGTTTTTATCTGTAAAGGATCTTAACAAGGTTGTATACATACCAAACTTTAGGGTGTCTTTGCCTATTAGTTCATTTAAATCATAAATATCTTGATCTAAATTGTTTCTAATTCCTTCTAAATAAGAAAGTTCTACTTCTTTGTTTTTAGCAGTATCTTTCCAGGTATTGATTTGTAACGCAATTAAAATTCCGATGACCACCAAAATAATTTCGCCAATAGCATATTTAAAATACCTGCCTGTTTTACCTTGGGAGAGTAGATTCTGTCGAATTTTTCTAAAGAATTTTATCATTGGTTAGTTGTTGTTAGGTTATTGATCAATAGATGTTAAGAGCTTTAATAATTTTACTGTTTGAGATTTCGCAAGTTTCAATCTGCCAATATGAGTATAAGCAACCATTCTTCTGAAGCGGGTCATATTTAAAAGAATTAATTGATTTTCTGGTTTAGAAATATTTGTTTTCATTATAGCCATAACTTCTACTGGTGTTTCATAATTATTAAAAGTGGAAGTTAATCCTTTGTAAACTGACTCTGGATCTGAGCCACCGATAATTTCTAGAATAGAGAGTGCCATGGGATTAATTACCATATCCTTATGGTTATTATTATTCTGAATAACCTGGCTTGTAAGTTCTAAATCTTCATAATATTTGACCATTTGAGTTTTAAAAGTTTTGTCAGTAATTAAATCTAAGTTTCCAGTAGATAAAAGTTCTGTATATGAAGGACTAGTAATTGTAAATGTATATCTATCATTCATTGACGAAATCAAGACAATATCTTCTTTTACAGCTCTGAATTTATTATATCTTTCAAAGTTACTTTTAACTTTAGATAAACTGTTATAGATATACTCTTCTCCACTAAGATTCCTTTCGATCATCTCCATTTGATTATTTAAATCTCGTTTTAAATTAGCCAAGTAACTATCTTCTTTTAATCTTTCAATTCTATGAGTGTTCCAGTTATTAATCTGTACAGCAATCAAAATACCTACTACGACCAAAATAATTTCACCAATAGCATATTTAAAGTATTTACCTGTTTTCCCTTGTGAGAGTAGATTCTGTCTAATTTTTCTAAAAATTTTTATCATTTGTTGATATTTAAGGTCGTGTTCTACTCTTCTAATTCTTTATCTATTAAATTAACTAATTCTTTAAGAATCCTTTTAGCAAAAAAATACTGTCGAACCTTATACCTCCTATAATCTTGAGTTTGGTTAAGCAATAATCTAAATTTATGATCTTTCTTTAGTGACTCAAAATCGAGTGGAACAAAACCGATAGTTATTTTTCTTTTTTTATCAAACCTTGTTATTTCATAAGGAAATCTATCACCATCTTCATAAATTTCACCACTTAAGGTGTCACTTTTAAAGGTGACTTGATACTTTAAAGAATAATCTAGGTTAAGTCTAAAGTGGTCTAAATAATATTCATTCCATGTTTCAGAAATGTCTGGATTAAAACTATTGCCTTTACTCATTCTAGGAAATATACTTTCATAAATAACTTGCGTTAAACTTCGAATGGTATCATTACTAATAATATCTAGACCTTCTTCTTTAATCCTACTATATGTGGCAACACTTGGATAGATGTATTCGTCATCTTTAATAAATGCAAAATCAAAACACATGCGATCGTTATACGCAACATCTTTTTCTAGATACTCTACAATATTATAATGGCTCTTAATTCCAGATTGAAAAACATTAAAGTCACTGTAGATATCTCCATAAACATTTAACACCTCTGTTTTTAACTGTTCTAATAGAGTTTTTTCTAATTGAGTTCTATTGTTAAGTTGATTCCAATTATTGATCTGTACAGCAATCAAAATACCTACTACAACCAAAATAATTTCACCAATAGCGTATTTGAAATACTTACTAGTTTTATTTTGTTCCATAAGGTTATAACGTAGTTTTCGGAAAAATTTAATCATTTGTTATCGGTTGATTATTATAAACTACAACTTTGATATGCTTTCGTTAAAATTAGTAACATTATTGGATTAATAAATAACCATTACTTTTTGCTTTATATTTCTTGATACATTCTCCATTAAAAATTATTTCAATAAGTACATTGCCTTGCATACGTTTTGAGGCAGGATTAATGGTTAATTCGCCAGGTTTTAATTGAATTTCTTTGGTAAAACTATCTTCATCATCCTTCCATCGAATAATTTTTGTTTTGTTGGTAGCGTTAAATAATGGTAAATAAGTTCCAGGCTCATTGAAATCAACAATTGACATCTCAGCATCATTACAATTTTTTTCAGTATAGGGCGTAATATTATATTTTCCAAAAAGCGTTTTTATTTCATCTGCTCCAAAATCTCCTCTAATTTTTTTAATTTCTGCTAAAATCACGAGGCAAGCACTTCGCACGCCAATCATTTCTCTGAGTGAATACTGATAACCATCAGTGTAGCTTCTAAGGTAATTTTTATAAACCAAATTTTCAAGATAAAAATCAACCTGTTTATTTAGCGCAACAGAATCTAAAACTTTTACAAAACTTGTGGCGTACCAAGGCTGAGTTTTTATTAAAAAGTCGAAATACCCTGTTATATATTGTCCATATTCTAAATCCTGTTTACTGTAGCGTTCTTCTTTTTTTAGATAGTTTTTTAAGTGAGGTATTAAAGTCTTGTAATTATTAGGAAAATCTTCTTGTCTTTTAACCAGTGAGCGAACATCGTCTGAATTAATATCTAATCTATTTAATCCAATTAAATCTCTTAAATTTTTGTTTTCTAAAAACTGTTTTCGTGATATTTCATTATTAAGAATTTTTGAAGCATTTATTTGAGTCCCTCTTGCCCAGTCAATTTCGTAATTTGCTTCAACAATATTCTCTATAATTTCGTTTTCAAGAGCATCAATGAGTTTATCGAAATTAGAATTTTGTATTCTCTTTTCATTCCAATTGTTTAAACTCAGCGCTATCAAAATCCCAATAACCACAAGAATAATCTCACCAATTGCATATTTAAAGTACCTGCCTGTTTTTCCTTGGGACAATAAGTTTTGTCTAATTTTTCGAAAGAATTTTATCATATCTATTTTATGAACCTACCATACTTAGGCAAGAGAGTGAAACTCATATTATTTATTCTATAATTTCGTAATCAATACCTAGTTTTCGCAAAGCTCTTAAAGCAGAACCAGTGTTTTTGTCTTCTATTTCAATATCAATAACATCGCCTTCTAAAAACATCTCTGCGAGTTCATTTGATAGTGATTCACTAATGGCAGATGATATTTCTGCAATACATTTACCAATCGCTCTTTTATCTGGTCTATGAGCATCACAAGACAATAAGTTTAATTTCATATGCGTGTTTAATAAATGCAAGATACTAGAATTGAGGTAAATATAGATGACACTTATACTACTTATCAGAAGTGGTATTGACTTTATCGTTTTCTAAGCTATTTTTTGAGTCTGCCTTCAGATGGTAAGAAAATGAGAGTCTTATTGATTAGTTACATGAATAACAATGAGTTATAGTCATTTCCTTTATTCCGCAACTAATGTAAAACATACAAATTAAATAGGAATTTAGAAAACTGCTTGTTCTAGGGTGCTCTTAGAATTTCTATTAAACATATTGGTTGCATATGTAAGTATCATTATTATAGAAAATAGGAGATTCGTGACCCAAATAGACAAACCTACCAACAATAACTTTTGTGCTTTACTATTAAACACTTCAAATTCGTTAAATTCTGAAAGTACAGCGCCAAGAAAATACAGATTCGCTAAAAAGAAAAGCATTGCTATGATAATACCCGATATTTTGTTTTTAAAAATAATCTGAAGCACCAAAATAAACGCTATTCCTATAAAAATTGGGTTGACATAATATGGTGGTGAATACCCCGCTAAAACAACTAAAATTAAAAAGTAGTATTCTGGTAATGTATAGATTAATTTCTTCATATTCGTTTAACTATTGATATTTTACCATTTTAGAAACTCTGCGTATTCTTTCTTCTTATAAACTGCTTTTTATTAAAATTTTCTGTTTCTGAATTGAAATTTGTAAAATAAAAGTAAATGATTTTTTTATTTAATTCGATTAGATATAATAATGGGTACATTTATCAAAACATAGAAAGATGATTAGAAAAAATATCTATTCAATACTAAGTATTTTAGCTCCATTTATAGGTTTGTTTATTGTCAATCTTGAGTTCGTTCCAAGTTCTTTTGGTTTTGCATTTTGGACTCTAATCACCTTTTCTATTCTCGGAATTTTCTTTTCATTTGTTTCTTTATACAAAAGAGAAAGAAAAATACTCTCTTTTATTGCGCTATTCATCAATATTTCACCTATTCTTTACTTATTTTTTATTTTTGCTCCATCTTTAAAAGGATTTGGTGTTATTGGGGGTTAAGTCTTGGTTTCTTACAAAACAATCATGTATTAAAATAAATGTAGAGTGTTTGTTTTTGTCGGTCAGAAGCTATTTAGAGATATCTTTTTCTGTAGTGTTTACTCTACCTTCATTTGAATTTATAGTTCTATAATCTTTAAACTAAAAGGAAACTTCTACATAATCAGCATTTGGATCTGGATGATTCAGTAGGATAGAAACAGCAATTAATTATACATCCCTTAAGTGTGTCTTTTGTTATTTTTTTGAATTGTTTAATTGATCAATCATCTCAAAGACTTGTTTTACGGTGATTCTTTTCGCAATTATTTTGTTAGATTCATCAAGAAGAAAAACAGTAGGTTTTGTTTTGCTTTTATTAATCATTTATTATTGACACTAGAAAAATTATTCTCTAACACTCCAAATTTCATGTGTCGGATCTCCTTTACTCGACAATCCTGAATGATGCCAACTACCATCTATTAATTCATAATTAAATTTAAAGCTGAGTCCAACTTTTGCATCGTTTTTAGAAAAGAATTCGATGTTCTCTGTATAATCTCCATTTTTGGTGGTATAGGTTCCGCCACCAGTTCCCATAAACTTTTTTGTTTCGGTATTATACGCTATCCATTGAAACCTTGTTCCTGATAAAATTTTCATGGTTTTTCGAGGTCTGCTAGTGTCTCTTGATTGCGTTTTACCTTCTCTAATTCTACCAGACATTAACCAAGCTCCTTGCAACTTACCTGGTAAGCCATTATCTAATCTTTTTAGTTTTAAAGCACTGTCAAGTATTTCAATTTCATTCTTGGTAATGCGTACTTTAAAGTTTACTTGGGTTCCTACAAGTTCTGAGTTGTCTGTATGAAACTCAATTTTTTCAGTCATGGTATCACCTTCTAATTTCCATGTGCCGCCATTGGTATGTATAAATTTACCCGTAGTTGCATCATACGTTGTTAGTACTTGATAACCATCGGCAAAGATTACGATACTTTTTAATAAGTCGCCATTTTTAGCAGTGGACGTGCTTTCCCATGCCCCAATAATTCCTTGTGCTTGCAGAGCAAAGGAAAAAAACAAACTCAATAGAACTACAATTATTTTTTTCATGGATGTGTGTTTTAACTAATTTTTAAATTATCTTTTTTCTGCATACTTAAATTTTTCAAACCTTTTTGGCAATTCATTCATGATTGTTAATTTGTTGGATGTAAGATTCGGTTTGATTTTAATTACTTTGGTATTATTATCAATGATCACATCATGCGTACTTCGCATGTTTACAACATCAATATGTAATGCTTTAAATTGATATTCTCCATTTTTAAGATTTATGATGACGTATTCACTTGGTTTAATCTGACCTAATGCTTTATCGTCAATCCAAATATTTAATCTGGCTGTAAGATCCACTTTATGTAATATATTGGCTCCGTTATAAATTAAAATAGTTCCGTTACCAAGTTTGTCAAGTTCTACTTTTTCTAAGTCAGTTTTTATAAAATTGTATTCAGAAATAATTGGTTTTAAAGCACAAGAGGTAAGTAATAACAGTACTGAAAATAAAAGAATCTTGTTAAATTTCATAGAATAATTTTGAAGGTATTTATAGGGTATAATGTGTTTTATAAGATTTCGTTGCGCCTGCCTGCCGCAGGCAGGTGTTTCAGCACCTAATTTAGTAAATAAAAACGAACCTGCTTGCCGCGGAGAAATTAGAAAAAATCGGTTGGTCGCAGAGCCTTTAGTAGGGAGGACTTTTGCAAACAGCTTTTTAATACCTTATTTTTAATTTTAAGCTTCTTCTATTTCATTTGGTTTTTCTGGAAAGAAACGTATTAAAAGCATGGGGGCTAGAATACAGAAAATACCTACAATAGATCTAAGTCCGAAATATCCTACAAAGTTCATAACAATTAAATACGCACCACAAAGTAGAAAAATTATCTTGGTTAGTTTTTTTTGAAAAAGAAAACCTGCTACCAAATAAGCAATACCAATAAGCATAAACATGGCTGTATTGAGCAATTGGTTGGTTTCATTACCATACTTTAAAAACCAATTAGAAATCTTACCCAAAAGCACCATGGCTATCAGAACTTTAAAAATGGTAAAGACTGTTTTCTTCATTTGTAGTTTTACTATAAACCGTTATTTATTATTTCAGTTTTTCTGTATTTCTCCACCTAATTTCACTTAATTTTTCACAAAGAAATTTCTTTTCATATTTCATAAAAGCAAAAAACATGTGAAAAGAAGCAAAAATTGTTCTGTCTAGTAAAGAAGCTAAAGAATAAATTATAAACTTAAAACTAAAAGTTTCTTCAATATCTAATTCTACTTTATAAAAATGCATTAGCAACGTTTTTTTAAATATAAATTCACTCGATGTATAATAAATGAAGAAACAGAAAAAGAAGACAACAAAAAAATTATTGGTGTATTCTAATTCATTAACTAAACCAAGTAATTCATATATAATTTGAAAGAATAGAGAAAAAACAAAATATTCTATAAATAGAATTGTAGATTTTCTTCTGTACGTTAATTTTAAATTTTCTTTTTGCATTAGCTATAATTTGGTTTGTTTCGTGTAAGCAACTTATTTTACAGTTTCAATACCACTTGCTTTGTTATAACCCTGTCTCTTATACACATCTGACGCTGCCGACGATCTACTCTGTGTA
>CAJXRR010000011.1 GCA_913060575.1 uncultured Flavobacterium sp. | reverse complement strand
AGTAGATCGTCGGCAGCGTCAGATGTGTATAAGAGACAGAGTGTATGGTGCCCTAATATATCTATTTGCTAAATATTCATCAACGGCCTCCTCGTTAAACTGAGCATCTACTAAACCACTAGATAATATTGCTTTAATTTCTGACGAAAAAATAAAGTTATCTCCATCGTTATAAAAATAAAGTGGTTTTATACCTAATCTATCTCTGACTAAAAAGAAATCTTTAGTTTCCGAGTTATACAATGCAATTGCAAACATTCCATTGGCTTGATTAATAAACCAATCTAGACCTTTTTCTTCCACAGCGGCAAGAATAACTTCTGTATCCGAAATTGTTCTAAAGTTATAATTAAGTTGTGATTTTATTTCTTCAAAATTTGACCAAATCAAACCATGACCTGCTCCATCTATCGGTATCAATTCAAATTGACTTTTCGGAAATTGGCTTTGTAAATATTCAGAATTAGTATAGGGTACAATCCAATCTTCATTCCCATGAATACTTACAATTTGGTTTGGGTTTTGACTCCAGTTTTGTTCAAATTTTTCTAAATCCTGTTGATGCGTCAATTTCTCTTTAGAGGCTTGCTTCCAGATTGGAGGAATCATCCAGCGAGTTAATTTCCATTTGTATAAATTTAGCATCCAAGGCATGGGCTCAACTTTGCTGTAAACCGCCGGCGCAAATAAAATAACTTTTCTGTATTTTTTATAAGAAGCTAACACAATCGGACCTCCATATGAATAACCTACTAAAATTGTTTTTTGAGGGTTAAGATCTTTGATTATATTTTCTAGCATGTCTCTTTCAAAAGCGATGGATTCTTGTACCTCATTTTCTTCTTGATAATTATATCCAATTCTGTCATACGTAATAAAATTAGCATTTTCAAACAACAAACTGTCTGTAATATATGCTGAAAAATCTAATACAGAACCAATAGTTCCGTGAACAAAAACAATAGTAGGTGCTATTGTATCTTTTACAATAGAAACTTTTCTGTAATCGAAATTTTTATATACCTCTTTAGAAATTTTAGGGATAATTCCTGCCTTGGAAAAAGTATCAAAAACTTTCTTATCAGATTTTGGCGATGTTCCCCAATAGAATAGACCGTAAAAACCTATGAAAAGTACCAAAGAAATAATTCCTAAAATCTTTAGAACTTTTTTAAAAATTTTCATCTTACTTTTTATCTAGAATGATGTTTGTCATTTTACAAATAGAAATTAGCTGATTGTTTTCATCAACAATTCTAACTTCCCACAAATGCGTAGATCTTCCTTTATGAATATTTCTAGCTGTAGCAAAAACGACTCCTTCTCTTTTACTTTTTATATGATTAATGGTCAACTCAATTCCATTCACCAATTTATTATTACTATCCATAAAAAAATGAGATGCCATACTACCTACAGTTTCAGCTAAAGCAGCAGTTGCACCACCATGTAACTGACCATAAGGCTGGTGAACTTTAGATGTAACAGGCATTTTTGCAGTTATAAAATCTTCGCCAACATCAACATACTCTATATCAAGAGTTTCCATTAATGTATTTTTACAAAGAAGATTAAAACCTTTTAAAATCTCATTTTTATCCATGCTATTTCATTTGTTGTACAAAAATACACATAAAATATTGTAAATTTGCCATTGAAAACTTTCAAGAAAAATGTACAAAATCAGTGTTATATTAGATGCAAAAGAAGATGTTATTAGAACGATATTAGTTGATAACTCTGTAAATTTAGAAACCCTCCATTTAACTATTGCCAAATCTTTTGGATTTAATGGGTTAGAAATGGCCTCGTTTTATAGATCAGACAACGAATGGAATCAAGGTGAAGAAATTCCTCTTTTTAATATGTCTGAAGCTGGTGAAGGTATTTCTATGCAAAACTGCTTTATCAGAAAAACATTACCCGATGTAAATGATAAGTTAATATATGTGTATGACTTTTTGCATATGTGGACTTTCTATGTTGAAGCCATAGAAATCTCTAAAGAATCTCAAGACGACTTGCCAAAAACTATTTTATCTGTTGGTGAAATTCCGGAAGAAGCTCCTGAAAAAGAGTTTGTTGCAGAAAATTTGGGTGACGATTTTGATGATGAGTTTGAAGACGAATTTAAAAGTGAATTTGAAAGTTTAGATGATATCGATTTAGATAATTACTAATTTTTCATATCACTTTTGACTATTGTTTCTTGTAACATATTTGTATATTGCTCGTCATACATACAATTAACCAACAGAAACATTCTTGGAAACAATCTTATCTCTCAAAAACCTCGACAAGAAATACGGTCGAGTTCACGCAGTTAACAATCTTTCTTTTGATATTCAAAAAGGAAATGTTTACGGAATTTTAGGTCCAAACGGAAGTGGAAAATCTACTACATTAGGAATCATTTTAAATGTTGTCAATAGAACATCTGGCGAGTTTAGTTGGTTTAACGGGAATTTATCTACGCATGAAGCACTAAAAAAAGTGGGGGCTATCATTGAAAGACCTAACTTTTACCCTTACATGACAGCGTTCCAAAATTTATCCTTGATTTGTAAAATCAAAGGGGTTTCTACTGATAAAATAGATGAGAAATTAAAGGCTGTAAACTTATACGAAAGAAGAAATAGTAAATTCAGAACGTTTTCTCTTGGAATGAAACAACGTTTAGCAATTGCTTCTGCATTATTAAATGACCCTGAAATTTTAATCCTAGATGAACCTACAAACGGTTTAGATCCACAGGGTATTCATGAAATACGACAAATTATACAAGATATTGCAAAAACTGGGACTACTATTTTACTAGCATCACATTTATTAGATGAAGTAGAAAAAGTTTGTAGCCATGTGGTTGTCATTAGAAAAGGAATAAAACTGTACAGTGGTAGAGTTGATGAAATGACAGCTTCTAATGGTTTATTTGAGTTAAAGGTTGATGGTGATGAAGAGACATTAATATCTCTTTTAGAATCTCATAAAAGTATTGGTTCTGTGAAAAAAGAAGGAGATCTTATTTTTGCTTATTTGAATGATCAAATGAAAGCAACTGAGATTAACGCTTTCTTATTTAAAAATGGAATTTCAGTTTCTCATTTGGTTAAACGTAAACCAAGTTTAGAACAACAATTCTTAGACCTAACCAACAATAACTAACCACAAAACCTTCAGTCATGTTAAGACTACTTACCATAGAATTTCATAAATTAAGACATAATACTGCTAGTAAAGTATTAACCATTATTTACTTTGGATTACTGACTTGTATCGCTTTAATAGCTGCTATAAAGTTTGATATTGGACCTATAGAATTCCATTTAGCAGATATGGGGATTTTTAATTTCCCATATATCTGGCACTTCAATACATTTATGGCATCACTTTTAAAGTTTTTTCTACTTTTAGTTATTGTTTCTATGATGGCTAATGAGTACAGTTATAAAACCTTAAAACAAAATTTAATTGATGGTTTGAGTAAAAAGGAATTTATTCTTTCAAAATTCTATACAGTTGTAACTTTTGCTGGATTTTCTACATTATTTGTATTTATCGTTTCCCTTGTTTTAGGATTGATTTATTCTGATTATAATGAATTTGCTATCATCTTTTCTGACTTAGAATACATTCTTGCGTTTTTTATCAAATTAGTCGGGTTCTTCTCAATGGGTTTATTTTTCGGAATTCTAGTAAAAAGATCTGCCTTTGCTGTGGGAGCGATGGTTGTATGGTTAATTATTGAAAGTATTTTTAAAGGGTATTTATTTTACGCTTTTAGAGGTGTTGATAATATTTTTGAAAGTGTCAATAGTTTTATGAGATTTCTTCCTTTTGAAGCAATGTCTAATTTAATAAAAGAACCCTTTTCAAGACTAGGCGCGGTTCGTTCGGTAGCCAATACTGTAGGTGAACAATTTACCAAAAGTTATGATGTGCAAATTTTAGATGTGTTAATTGTATGTATCTGGACATTCATCTTTATTTATGGTTCTTTTAGGTTGTTAAAAAAGAGAGATTTGTAATACTTTTCAGCTATATTTGACGTTTCTTTATTAAACTTTAGCGTCAATTACATGCGTACAAAATACCTACTAGTTCTTGTATTATTCATAGTAGCATTTCAGACTAATTTTGCTCAATTAAGTAGAAAACATTATATACCACCCATCACTACTGGTGACAACATAGGTATTCAATATATCTACATATCAACTCCAAACACTTCAAATATTGGCTTTACAGTTACACCCGTAGGCCAACCATCAAACACAGTTTTTACTGGTGTTGTTTCAAGTACTACTCCTTTTGCATATGAAATTATTGCTCAAGGCAATGGTAACGACTCTCAACTACACCAAATAGATCAACAAACAAGTATTGTAACAAATGACAAGGGGTTTATAATAGAATCAGAAGATTTAGTGTATGTTTCTGTAAGAGTAAGGCAAGGTGGTAATAACCAAATTCATGCAGGTGCTATAGTCAGTAAAGGATTATCAGCACTTGGCACACAGTTTAGAGTAGGTGGTTTTGTGCCAGAAGGTACTCCTACTGGTACTCGCCAGAGTTTTGTTTCTGTGATGGCTACCGAAGATGATACTAATGTGACTTTTAATATACCTGCTGGTACAATTATTACAAATTTTAATTCAGGAGCTCCAATTACAGGACCAATAACCCAAAATTTAAATGAAGGTGAAACTTATGTAGTAACTGTAGGAGTTAATAATAATGGAAATCCTAACGATTTAATAGGTAGTCTCGTTAGTTCTGACAAGCCAATAGTCGTAAATTCTGGATCAGCAGCTAGCTCTTTTGGAACTATTGGGAATAATAATGATTATGGTATTGATCAAATTGTAGATGCTTCTAAAGTTGGTACAGAATATATTTTTGTGAGAGGTGAGGGAGAAAATGAAATAGAAAACATATTAATCATTGCTCATGAAGATAACACAGAAGTATTTGTAAATGGAAATGCAACAGCTGAAGCTCAATTAAATGCAGGTGACTGGGTTGTTATTGAAGGGAATGGAGTTTCAAATAACGGAAACGGTTTTAATGCCGCAGGAAATTTATATGTAGAAACCTCTAAGCCATCCTATGCCTTTCAAGGTATTGGAGGACTTAACGTAAATGGAAACCCTTCTCAAGCAAATCAAGGAATGTTTTTTGTTCCACCGCTAAGTTGTGAGAATCGTGGTAATGTAGATAATATTGCTCAAATAAATAGAATGCAACCCGGAACAAATAATGCAGATAATTTTAATGGAGGAGTTACTATTGTCACAAATGATGGTGCAACAATTGCTGTATTTGAGGATGGAGTTCCTAGAGCGATTACAGGTGCTGAAGGACCATTTAATGTAGATGGTAATCCAGGTTATGTGACCTATCGTTTAAGCGGATTAACTGGTAATGTTTCTGTAGAAAGTAGCGAGGAGTTGTATTGTGCTTATTTTAATTATAATGGTTTTGCAACATCAGGTAGTTTTTATTCCGGTTTTCCTTCACCTCCAGAAATTAACTTCGACACCAATGTGGCATCCTTAGGAAATTGTATTCCTAACGTAACGCTTCAATCATTAAATACAGATTTATTTGACTCTGTAGAATGGTTTTTTGATGATGGACTTGGTGGTGGATTTATATCTACAGGTAACTCAACAGGAACTTTTATTCCTACTCAACCTGGAAATTATAGATTAATAGGAACCTTAATATGTTCTGGAGCTACCTTTGAATCGGTTATCATTCCTGTAAGTTTATGTCCCGATGATTTAGACAACGACTTAATCATAGATAACGTAGATCTTGATTTAGACAATGATGGAATTTTAAATTGCGATGAATCTCGTGGAGATGTCGTTTTAGATTTTACTGATACAAATCAACCCATTTTAAATTTTTCAGATAGTTCAACAGATAATACTTTTATTACACCTACCACTACTCCAACAGGAGCAGCAACTATTTCTGGTGATAATAATAGTAATATTACAACATCTATAGATCCAGGTATCAATGGAGAGATATCCTATAACTTAAGTTTCAACGAAGCTTCCAATATTCAATTTACGCAAACAACAGGGGCAACACATACTATTACGGATGGTGAATCATTTAGATTAACAATAGCACCAAATAGTAAAAACATTACACTTTTAGACCCTGACAATATTTTATTAATTGATACAGATTTCGATGGCATTTATGAATCTGGTATCGATAATTTCTCATCATCAGACATTCGTTTTAGATTCAATCCAAATCCTAATGGAACTACCCCTTTTAGATTGGTTGCCAATAGTGTAGATGAAGTCACTTTTATCCATTCTCTCAGTAATACAGTTGATGGGTCATTATTTGAAGGAAACATTCAACTTACTTGTTTTACTTTAGATAGTGATAATGATGGGGTTCCAAACTCAATGGATGCAGATGCAGATAATGATGGGATTCCTGATATTCTTGAGGTACTCGGTACTAATACAGTGCTTTCTGGAATTGATGTAAATTTAGACGGTTTGGATGATGCTTTTGGTACCGGATTAACACCTGTAGATTCTGATAATGATGGAGTTTTTGATTATTTAGATTTAGACACAGACAATGACGGTGTATATGATATTTTTGAAGCTCCTCACGGATTACCAGATACTGACTTGGATGGTAGAATAGATAACGCACTTGGTAATGTTGGTTTAAATGGATTATTTGATGCTTTAGAAACTTCTCCTGATAATTTTATTTTAAATTATTTAATAACAGATTTAGATTCAGATAGTGATGGTACTTTTAATTCTTTAGATTCAGACAGGGATGGGGATTTATGTTCCGATGTTATTGAGGCTGGTTATTTAGATCCAGACAACGATACTATTATTGGAACTTCGCCAGTTTCTGTAGATTCTGAAGGTAAAGTTACCGGAATTCCTGATGGATATAGTATTCCAAATTCTGATTATAGTTTAGGAGCTCCAATTTTATTAAATACTCCTTTTATCGACGTTGCTTTTTGTGAAGAATCAACCTCAACAATTACCATAGATTCTACAGCTGATACTTTTCAATGGGAAATAAGTGTTGATGGTGGTGCAAATTGGTCTAATGTTATTGATGATGCTACTTATAGTGGTGCTAGCACTCCGTCATTACAAATTGCCAACTTACAATTATCTTTTGATACTAATCAATATCGGGTTTTCTCACAAAGAGCTGGAAATAGTTGTGACGATACTTCTAACGAAATTACATTAACCGTAGAACCATTACCTATTATCAACAATATGGTAGAGCTTCGCCAATGTGATGATGATATTGACGGTTTCTCTAACTTTAACTTAAACGAAGCTGCAACAGATATTTCTACAAATTTTGCAAATGAAACCTTTGTGTTTTATCCGACATTGAATGATGCAGAAAATGATACCAATCAAATTTCAAATCCAACAACTTTTACCAACAGAACTGTTACTTCAGATATTGTTTGGGCTAGAGCAATTTCAGCTTTTGGATGTTTCCGTATCTCAGAAGTAACCTTAACGGTTTCTACAACCGGAATTCCACCAAGTTTTCAAAGAAGCTTTACCGAGTGTGATGATTTCTTAGATATTGATGGTAATGATACTATAAATAATGATGAAGCAGATGGAGTTACTGCGTTTGACTTTAGTTCAGTTACTGCAGAAGTTAGAGCCTTGTTTCCTTCAACTCAACAATTAACAATTACGTATTACAGGAATCAAGCAGATGCTTTAGCGGAAGTAGACCCAATAGCCGATCCAAGTAACTACCGAAATATTGGATATCCAATTACGCAGACAATATTTATTCGTGTAGATAGTAATTTAGATAACGATTGTCTTGGCTTTGGTTCTCATATAACTCTAAATGTAGATCCTGTTCCAACAGCAGATCCTGTACTAGATTTAGAATTGTGTGACAATGCTGATGATGGTAACTTTACCAATGGTTTTGTACAAACTTTTGATATCGAAAGTCAGACTGCAACCATTCTCGGAACCCAAGATCCTTTAGATTTTACAGTTACCTATCATACTTCTGCTGCTGATGCACTTGCCGGTGCTAATAATATTACAAGCACAAATGCTTATACTAATACAATAGCAGGTTTACAAACTATTTTTGTTCGAGTAACTGATAATACAACCGGATGTTTTACCAATCATACCACCTTCGATTTGATTGTAAACCCCTTACCTATTGCTAATTTTGTAGAAGATCTAGAAGTTTGTGATGATGATATTGATGGCTCTGCTCAAAATGGATTCTCACAAAATATTGATCTTGAATTACAAACAGCGGGAATTCTTGGAACCCAAGATCCTGCTCAATTCATTGTTACTTATCATACCAGTTTAGCGGATGCACAAGCTGGGACAAATGCTTTAACGAGTCCGTTTACCAATACCGTTCAAAATCAACAAATTATTCACGTTCGAGTTTTTAATACTATAACCCAATGTGCTAATGGAATTTCTAACTTCAATGTTATTATAAATTCAGAACCAACCACTGATGATCTTTCTGATCTTCTATATTGTGATGATAATTTAGATGGGGATGATACCAATGGTTTTGTACAAAACATCGATTTAGATAGTAAAATTCCTTTGATCCTAGGTCCGCTTCAAGATGAAGATGATTTTACAGTTACTTTTCATGAAACACAAGCAGATGCTATTGCTGGAACAGGAGCATTATCAAGTCCTTATACCAATACCACGCAAGGTCGTCAAACGATTTTTGTAAGAGTTGTCAATGACGATACCGGTTGTGTTAATGATAATGACACCTTTGATATTGTGGTGAATCCATTACCTGATTTTACCGTAACAAACCCTCAAATTGTCTGTTTAAACGGACCCGAACTTGTGCTTAGTGTAGAAAATTCTGCTGCTGCGTATGATTTTGAGTGGACAACTCCTGATGGAAATACAATTATAGGTTCACAAATAACAATTAGCTCTGGCGGATTATATACCGTAACAGGAACCACCATAGACGGAACCAATTGTTCTAGAACAAGAGAAATACAAGTTAATGAATCTATAATTGCAACTCTTTCAGATGCTGACATCACAATTGTAGATGATTCAGATAATAATTCAATTACCATCGATCCTACCAACTTAGGAATAGGTGATTATGAATATGCACTGTTAGATGATCAGAATAATTTTGAAGTGAACTATCAAGATGCTCCTCTGTTCGAAAACTTAGGTGGTGGATTTTACACCATTCTTGTACGTGATAAAAATGGTTGTGGTACAGCAACTCTAGCTGTTTCTGTAATTGAATTTCCAAAATTCTTTACGCCAAATAACGATGGACAAAATGATACTTGGACAATTAAAGGTGCTAACTCTACCTTCTATCCTACTTCACAGGTTTCCATATTTAATCGATTTGGAAAACTAGTGGCGCAAATAAATATTGACAATCCTGGTTGGAATGGAACCTACAATGGTAAAACACTTCCTTCGGATGATTATTGGTATGCGATCAAACTTGTCGATAGAAATGGGGTCGTCAGAGAACGCAAAGGAAATATGTCACTCTTAAGGAGAGAGAGATAGAAAGAATTTCAAATCTATTTTCTACCCTGTGATTCTAACATCCTTATCTAAGGTTTTGTTTTTGTTATATTTGATATCAATCTTATGGTTATAAATCACACATGAAAAAGATTATACTCCTAATAATTCTATTATTTTCTATCAATGCAATTGCACAAAAGCAAGCTAATAATTGGTACTTTGGAATTAATGCAGGTTTAGACTTTAGTAGAAATAATATATTACCACTTTTAGATGGTCAACTCCAAACAGGTGAAGGTTGTTCTACGATTTCAGATGCAAATGGAGATTTGCTGTTCTATACCGATGGGGTTACTGTTTATAATCGAAATCACGAAATAATGCTAAACGGAAATGATCTGAATGGTAATAATTCAAGTACACAATCTGCTATGATTATTCCAAAACCTTTGGATGTAAACATTTATTATATTTTTACTGTAGCTGCTAGATTCGAAGATGAAGGATTGCAATATTCTGAGGTAGATATGAGATTAGATGGAGGTTTAGGAGCTATCAATACTAATAAAAATGTTCCTTTGGTAACACCAGTCTCAGAAAAGGTCACTGCAACGGCAAGTACAATTCCTACAGAATATTGGGTGGTATCTCACAAAGCATTTAGTGATGAATTCGTATCTTATAACATTACAAATACAGGTATCAATACAACTCCAGTAATTAGTGCCGTTGGTTCATTTATAACTGGTATTGCACTTAATTCACTTGGTCAATTAAAGATATCACCCGATGGCACAAAACTTGCCATGGCAACTCCAGGAGACTACAGAGAAGTTCAATTGTTTGATTTTAATGCAACAACAGGTAAAGTTACAAACGCCAGAACTATCTTAGATACAAACAATGATCCTAGCCTTCCTACAGGAACTGCTCCTTATGGAATTGAATTCTCACCGAATAGTAATTTATTATATGCTAGCTTATTAGGAACAGGTATTTATCAATTTGATGTAAATGCTGGTGCTACACAAAATATTATAAATTCTAGAGTTACTGTTAATTCTTCCGCAAGATCATATGGTGCCCTTCAGTTAGGTCCAGACGAGAGAATCTATGTTTCGATAGTTAATAGTCAAAATATTGATAGAATTGAGAGCCCTGACAATCCAGGTACTGCAAGTGACTATAGAGAAAATGAAGTGTCTTTAGGCGGAAGAACTGCTCAAATTGGATTGCCATCTTTTATTCAATCTTTTTTACAACCTGCTACTATATTATTTGAAAACCAATGCTTTGGGGATACTACAACATTTTCAATTGATGAAATGGCAACAAGTATTTTGTGGGATTTTGGCGACCCTGCTTCAGGAGCTAATAATACTTCTACTGAAGATGCTCCCTCTCATGTATTTAGTGCACCTGGAACCTATACTGTTACTGTAACTGCATTTCAAGGGTCTGTGTCTATCGATTTTTCTGTTGATATCATTATTTTTGATCAGCCAATCATAGATCTACAACCCTCAGATCTTATCAATTGTGATGCTGATGGGAACGGTTCTGAAATTTTCGACTTAACTGTTCAAACTCCAGTCATTTTAGGCACACAAAACGCAAGTCTGTTTGAAGTAATTTATGCTGCTGACAATACCTTTTCATTGCCCATTTCGGATCCATCAAACTATATCAATACAAGTACCGATCAGACCATTCATTTTCGAGTGTTTAACAGAAACAACCCTTCCTGTTTTGTGAATGGCTCCTTTGTTATATCGATAGGAAATAATATCATTCTTCCTATTGAAATCATCGATTATGAACAATGTGATGATGATACAGATGGTTTTGTAAATACATTTCTATTATCTACCAAAGATTCTGAAATCTTACAATTTATCGATCCAACACTTTATGAAGTAAACTATTTTGAGAGTCTAGATGACGCTGAAAATAATACAAACCCTATAGATAAGACAGTTCCTTACCAAAACATAACAGCAAACTCACAAACTATTTATGTTAGAGTCAACGAGATTGTCAGTGCGCTTTGTTTGGATACGTCACTACAGTTTAATCTAATTGTAAATCAATTACCAGAAGTGAATCCATTGGTAGAATTACGCCAATGCGATGATGATACCGATGGTTTTAGTTTGTTCAATCTATACGAATCAATTCAAGAAATCTCTGATAATTTCGCCAATGAAAACTTCATTTTCTATCCAACATTCATAGATGCACAAAATGACACGAATAGAATTGTAAATCCAATAGCTTATATAAACCTAACCGTAACAACAGATACTGTTTGGGTAAGAACTATCCGTCAGCCAAATTGTTACCGAATTTCAGAAGTTACATTAATTGTCTCTACAACCGGAATCCCTTCAACTTTTCAAAGAAGTTTTACAACTTGTGACGATTTCTTGGACATTGATGGAAATGATACTGCAAATAATGATGATACCGATGGAGTTTCTACATTCGATTTTAGCAGTGTTACTTTAGATGTTGCTAATTTATTTCCTCCAACACAACAACTTATCATAACTTACTATAGAAATGAAGCAGACGCTTTGGCTGAGCTTAACCCTATTACCGATCCAAGTAATTATAGAAATATTGGATATCCTATTACACAACAAATTTATGTTCGAGTAGATAGTCAGTTAGATAATGATTGTCTTGGCCTAGCACAAGCTATTACTCTTACTACAGATCCTGTTCCAGAAGCTAATCCAGTTAATAACCTTGAGTTATGTGATGATCTTTCAGATGGTGATGGATTTAATGGCTTTGTACAAACATTTGATCTTGATGCTCAAACTACCACAATACTTGGCAGTCAAAGTGCTACTGACTTCACAGTAACGTATCACACATCTGCAAATGATGCGAGATCTGGCACAAATGCAATTACTACAACTGCAGCTTACACAAATATATCGGCAGATTTACAAACTATTTTTGTGCGTGTTACTAATAATACAACAGCATGCTTTACAGATCATACCACCTTCGATTTAATTGTAAATCCATTACCGATTGCGAATCCAGCACCTAATATTGAAGTCTGTGACGATGATTCTGACGGTTCTGCTCAAAACGGATTTTCTCAGAGCTTTGATTTAGAATCACAAACTGCTACTATTCTTGGCACACAAGATCCAAGCCAGTTTTCAGTAACTTATCATGCCTCTCTTTCGGATGCGGAGCTAGGAATTCTTCCTTTAGGTAGTTTATTTTCTAATACCGTTCCTAATCTACAAACCATCTATGTTCGTGTATTTAATGCTGCAACTCAATGTGCAAATGGTATTGCTACATTTGATGTGATTGTTAATGCTGAACCAACTACAGAAAATATCTCAAACTTATCTTTTTGCGATGAAGATGCTGATGGTGATGACACCAATGGATTTGTTCAAAACATCGATTTAGATGGTCAAATTAATGCCATTTTAGGACCACTACAAGATCCTGCCAATTTTAGTGTAACCTTTCATGAGAATCCATCAGATGCAACTGCAGGTTCTAGCGCATTAATAAGCCCATACACAAATACAATCGCCAATCAGCAGACTATTTATGTGAGAGTCGTAGATAATACAACAGGTTGTGTAAATGATGATTTTACGTTTGATATAGTTGTAGATCCTCTACCCGATTTTAAAGTTACTTCTCCTCAAATTGTTTGTTTAAACGGACCTATTTTAACAATTGGTCCAGAAAACGCTGCTGCAGTGTATGATTATGTTTGGACAGACCCTAGTGGAAACACCATCATTAGTGAAAATATTAACATCTCTTCAGGTGGTTTATACACCGTAACTGCTACAACTACCGATGGGACTTCTTGTTCCAGAACTCGTGAAATTCAAGTGGACGAATCGATCATTGCAACCATCACAAATGATGATCTTACCATAGTAGATGATTCTGAAAACAATTCAATTACAATAGATCCTACCAACCTAGGAATTGGTGATTATGAATATGCACTTGTTGATGAAAATGATAATTTTATACGCAATTACCAAGACGATCCTTTCTTTGAAAACTTAGGGGGTGGATTTTATGTTGTTTTGGTTCGTGATAAAAATGGATGTGGAACTGCTTCACTCCTAGTATCTGTAATTGAATTTCCAAAATTCTTTACTCCAAATAATGATAATGAGAATGATACATGGGCAATCAAAGGAGCAGATTCAAGATTTTTTCCTAATTCGAAGGTTTATATTTTTAATCGATTTGGAAAAGTAGTCGCTGAAATTGATATCGATGGAGACGGCTGGGACGGAACTTTTAATAGTAAATTATTACCCTCTGATGATTATTGGTATGCTATCAAACTCGTCGATAGTAATGGAGTTGTCAAAGAACGCAAAGGAAATATGTCGCTCTTGAGAAAATAAAAAAAAGAAGAAATTAGTTCAACCTTACATTAATAGTATTGATTCTTTAAGATATCTAATATTGATGTTTTTTCAATTATATTTGATTCTCCTTACGTATCGTAATACAATACAAATGAAAAAAGTCTTATTCTGTATAATTTTAGTATTCACAATCAATAGTAGTGCACAAAAGCAAGCTAATTATTGGTTTTTTGGACAAAACGCAGCATTAGATTTTAGTTCTGGCTCACCATTGCCGTTCGGTAGTGCTACTGACAATCAATTAAGTACAAGAGAAGGTTGCTCTTCGTTTGCTGATATTGATGGTAATTTGCTCTTTTATGTAGGGGCACCAAGTCCAACTGCAAATAATCTAACCATATGGAATAGAAATAATCAACCGATGCCATTTAGTGATGTTGCTAACGGGGGTCAACCATTACTAGGAGATGCTTCAAGTTCTCAATCTGCTTTAACAATACCTGCACCTAGTATGCCAGGTATATACTATCTCTTCACCGTTGGTGTACAGCTAGGTGGTACGCCAGGTTTTTGGTTTTACACCATAGATATGACGCAAGATGGTGGTTTAGGTGATATAGTAGGTGCAGAAGTAGCTTTAAACCCTGCTACGGTACCCCAATCAGAATGGACAGAAAAAGTAACTGCGGTAAGAGGAGATGAATGTGATACATTTTGGGTAATTTCTTATTCTGGGGGTGATTTTTACTCTTACAGAGTGTCTAGTTTTGGTGTAGATGCTACAAATCCTATTAGGAGTCGTTTAGATAATTCTTCTTATAATAATTCTAGTTTTGTTGGTATTTTTCCAAACGAATTAGATCCTAGAGGATATCTAAAAGTATCACCTGATGGTACAAAATTGGTTGCCGCAAATATGACAAGTGGACTTTATTTATTTGATTTTGATGATGTTACTGGAATAGTTAGTAACCCAAGAGAATTATTTGTAGATGGAAATGATGCTTATGGAGTAGAATTCTCTCCTTCTAGTCAAGTGCTCTATGTATCTTCGGGAGGATCTCAAATAGGTACAGAAAACTTATACCAATATGATTTAACTCAAAACAATATTTCAGATATAAATAATTCTAGGTTTACTGTTTTTACTTATCAAAATAGAAGAGGAGCATTACAATTAGGCCCCGATAATAAAATTTATTGGGCAAGTAGTGATTCTAACAATATTAGTGTTATTAATAATCCAGAAGGTTTAAGTACCAATTCAAATTATTCACATCAAAGTATTAGTGTAGGACCTGGTAGACTTTCAACAGAAGGCCTACCACCCTTTTTATCTTCATTATTATTACCAGTAGAAATAAGAGATGGAGATACCAATGCTATTGTTAACAATCAAACATTACAATCTTGTGTTGGTGACACCAAAACAATTAATCCAGAAGTCATATCAGGATCAAATATTACCTATGAATGGTCATTTGACAATGGAAGTTCAACAGCTATTGTATCCAATACTTCGTCTTTATCGCTCCCAAACTTATCTCTTGCAGATTTTGGAACCTATCTACTTACCATAACACTTACGGATGATTGTGGTGTAGTTACTAGATTAGAAGCACTATTTAATCTTGAAGTTTTTGAACTTGCTTCAGCAACGCAACCAGATGATATCATATTTTGTGATAGTGATAATGATGGGTTTAATACATTTGATTTAAATACGATACAAAATAACACCATATTAAACGGATTAGATCCTGCAACTTTTGAAGTCTTGTATTTTGACAATCAAGCCGATGCAAATTCGAACACAAATGCTTTAACAGTTCCTTATACAAATCCCAGCCCTTTTAGTACGCAAACAATCTATGCAAGAGTGAACAATAGAAATGAATCTTCAATTTGTTTTGCCATCACTTCTTTCATCTTAGATGTTACCAACTTAGTATTAACTGTCCCTCCCTCCGATTATGAAATTTGTGATGACACTAATGATGGTGACGATACTAACGGATTTGTAGATCGCTTTATTTTATCAGATAAAGATGCAGAAATTTTAAGCTTAAATGGTCTAGACCCTTCAATACACGAAGTTTCTTATCATTTAGATGTGAATGATGCAATCAATGATATAAACCCAATTGACAAAGTCAATCCTTATACGAATATTATAGCAGGATCTCAACCTATTTTCATTCGAGTAGAAAACAGCGTAGATTTATGTGAAGATGCATCTCAAAGTTTTAATTTAGTTGTTCCTCCTTTACCTGTGATTACTGCTAATGTAGAACTGAGGCAATGTGATAATGATACCGATGGTTTCTCCGATTTTAATTTAAATGAAGCCGCATCAGACATCTCTACAGATTTTGCAAACGAAACATTTACGTTTTATCCAACACTCAATGATGCAGAAAATGACACAAATGTAATTACAAACCCAACCGTTTTTACCAATAGAACAGTAACAACAGACACCGTTTGGGCGCGAGCAATTACTTCTTTTGGATGTTATAGAATTGCTGAAGTTTTATTAACAGTCTCTACAACCGGAATCCCTTCAACTTTTCAAAGAAGTTTTGTAGCCTGTGATGATTTTTTAGATATTGATGGGAATGATACTACTAATAATAATGATACAGACGGAGTCACCTCTTTCGATTTTAGCTCAGTTACCGCAGAGGTTCGTGCACTTTTCCCCGTGACACAACAACTAATTATTACGTACTATAGAAATGAAGCGGATGCCTTAGCAGAACAAAACGCTATAGCTGATGTATCAAATTATCGAAATATTGGATACCCAAACTCGCAGCAAATCTATATAAGAGTAGATAGTCAGTTAGATAATGATTGTTTAGGTTTGGGCCCATTTATAACACTAACCGTAGATCCTGTTCCAGAAGCTAATCCTGTTAATAATCTTGAGTTATGTGATGATCTTTCAGATGGTGATGGATTTAATGGCTTTGTACAATCATTTGACCTTGATGCTCAAACTACCACAATACTTGGCAGTCAAAGTGCTACTGACTTTACAGTAACGTATCACACATCTGCAAATGATGCGAGATCTGGCACAAATGCAATTACTACAACTGCAGCTTACACAAATATATCGGCAGATTTACAAACTATTTTTGTGCGTGTTACTAATAATACAACAGCATGCTTTACAGATCATACCACCTTCGATTTAATTGTAAATCCATTACCGATTGCGAATCCAGCACCTAATATTGAAGTCTGTGACGATGATTCTGACGGTTCTGCTCAAAACGGATTTTCTCAGAGCTTTGATTTAGAATCACAAACTGCTACTATTCTTGGCACACAAGATCCAAGCCAGTTTTCAGTAACTTATCATGCCTCTCTTTCGGATGCGGAGCTAGGAATTCTTCCTTTAGGTAGTTTATTTTCTAATACCGTTCCTAATCTACAAACCATCTATGTTCGTGTATTTAATGCTGCAACTCAATGTGCAAATGGTATTGCTACATTTGATGTGATTGTTAATGCTGAACCAACTACAGAAAATATCTCAAACTTATCTTTTTGCGATGAAGATGCTGATGGTGATGACACCAATGGATTTGTTCAAAACATCGATTTAGATGGTCAAATTAATGCCATTTTAGGACCACTACAAGATCCTGCCAATTTTAGTGTAACCTTTCATGAGAATCCATCAGATGCAACTGCAGGTTCTAGCGCATTAATAAGCCCATACACAAATACAATCGCCAATCAGCAGACTATTTATGTGAGAGTCGTAGATAATACAACAGGTTGTGTAAATGATGATTTTACGTTTGATATAGTTGTAGATCCTCTACCCGATTTTAAAGTTACTTCTCCTCAAATTGTTTGTTTAAACGGACCTATTTTAACAATTGGTCCAGAAAACGCTGCTGCAGTGTATGATTATGTTTGGACAGACCCTAGTGGAAACACCATCATTAGTGAAAATATTAACATCTCTTCAGGTGGTTTATACACCGTAACTGCTACAACTACCGATGGGACTTCTTGTTCCAGAACTCGTGAAATTCAAGTGGACGAATCGATCATTGCAACCATCACAAATGATGATCTTACCATAGTAGATGATTCTGAAAACAATTCAATTACAATAGATCCTACCAACCTAGGAATTGGTGATTATGAATATGCACTTGTTGATGAAAATGATAATTTTATACGCAATTACCAAGACGATCCTTTCTTTGAAAACTTAGGGGGTGGATTTTATGTTGTTTTGGTTCGTGATAAAAATGGATGTGGAACTGCTTCACTCCTAGTATCTGTAATTGAATTTCCAAAATTCTTTACTCCAAATAATGATAATGAGAATGATACATGGGCAATCAAAGGAGCAGATTCAAGATTTTTTCCTAATTCGAAGGTTTATATTTTTAATCGATTTGGAAAAGTAGTCGCTGAAATTGATATCGATGGAGACGGTTGGGACGGAACTTTTAATAGTAAATTATTACCCTCTGATGATTATTGGTTTGATATTAATCTCATTAGCCCAAGTGGAGTTCTAATCAATAGAAAAGGAAATTTCTCTTTATTAAGAAAATAGCAATCATTCTTCAACTAAAAAAATTTAATTTTATTACTAAATAGCATTTCAGTAAATTAAAAACCTTCGTACTTTTATAGGATGGATTTTAAGCTACAATCTGAGTTCAAACCTACTGGAGATCAACCAGAAGCCATCAAACAACTTACTGAAGGAATAAACGCTAAAGAAAAGTATCAAACACTTTTAGGTGTTACGGGTTCTGGTAAAACATTTACGGTGGCCAATGTGGTAGAAAGAACAAATAAAACAACACTGGTTTTAGCTCATAATAAAACCTTAGCGGCTCAATTGTACTCTGAATTCAAGCAATTTTTTCCAGAAAATGCTGTCGAATATTTTGTTTCTTATTATGATTATTATCAACCAGAAGCCTACATACCAGTTACAGGGACCTATATCGAAAAAGATTTGTCTATCAATGAAGACATAGAACGACTTCGATTAAGCACCACCTCTTCCCTGCTTTCAGGAAGAAAAGATGTCTTAGTGGTTGCCTCGGTTTCTTGCTTATACGGAATAGGAAATCCCGTAGAGTTTAAGAAAAATGTGATTCCTGTTGAAGTTGGTCAGGTAATCTCAAGAACAAAATTCTTACATCAATTAGTGACCAGTTTATATTCTAGAACCGATGTAGAAATAAAAAGCGGAACCTTTAAAGTAAAAGGTGATGTCGTGACCATTTTCCCTTCTTATGGAGAAAACGGATTTAGAATTCATTTTTTTGGTGATGAAATTGAAGAAATAGAATCCATCGATTTAGTAAGCAATCAAGTTTTAGAGAAATTTGAAAGCCTTACTATTTATCCAGCAAATTTATTTGTGACCTCACCGGATGTTTTACAAAATGCTATTCATCAAATCCAAGAAGACATGGTGAAACAAGTAGATTATTTTAAAGAAATAGGAAAACATTTAGAGGCGAAACGATTAAAAGAAAGAACTGAGTTTGATTTAGAAATGATTCGTGAATTAGGCTATTGTTCTGGAATTGAAAACTATTCGAGATATTTAGACGGACGAGAAGCTGGTACAAGACCTTTCTGTTTGTTAGATTACTTTCCTGATGATTATTTAATGATTATTGATGAAAGCCACGTAACCATTCCACAAACCCATGCCATGTATGGTGGAGACAGAAGTAGAAAGGAAAACTTAGTAGAATACGGTTTTAGATTGCCTGCTGCCATGGACAATAGACCTTTAAAATTTGAAGAATTTGAAGCGATACAAAATCAAACCATCTATGTAAGCGCAACACCCGCTGATTACGAATTGCAAAATACAGAAGGTGTTTTTGTAGAGCAAGTCATTCGCCCTACTGGTTTATTAGATCCAGAAATTGAAGTACGTCCCAGTTTAAATCAAATAGATGACTTAATTGAGGAAATTCAAATTAGAGTAGAAAAAGACGAAAGAACATTGGTCACTACCTTGACTAAAAGAATGGCAGAAGAATTGACTAAGTATTTAAGTCGAATATCCATTCGATGTCGTTATATACATTCTGATGTAGACACCTTAGAGCGTGTAGAAATTATGCAAGATTTGCGTAAAGGAATCTTTGATGTTTTAATTGGAGTAAATCTTCTACGTGAAGGCTTAGATTTACCTGAAGTCTCCTTAGTTGCTATTTTAGATGCTGATAAAGAAGGATTTTTACGTTCGCACCGTTCTTTAACTCAGACTATTGGTAGAGCTGCGAGAAATGTAAATGGATTAGCAATACTATATGCTGATAAAGTTACCAAAAGTATGCAGTTAACAATAGATGAAACTACTAGAAGAAGAGAAAAGCAAGTGCTTTACAATACAAAAAATGGCATCACTCCCACTCAGATTAATAAAAAAATTGACGATACTTTATCTAGAAAAGCAGTTGCATCGTATCAATACAATTCTGCCATAAAAGAAGCTGCGGAACAAGATTTACAATACTTACCAAAATCTGAAATAGAAAAACGCATCAGAGACAAAAGAAAGCACATGGAAGAAGCTGCAAAAGCCTTAGATTTTATTGTTGCTGCCCAACTTAGGGATGAAATTAAGGTTCTAAAAGAGAGTCTATAGCTCATGAATTTTTGTTAAATAATGTTAAAGTAAAAGCTTTTAATTACCCCATTCATTCTTTTTTGTAATATCGTGATTCTTAAAACTAACGACATTATAAAATGAAAAAAACACTACTACTCGTAAGTGTCTTATTTATCGCATTTTCTTGCAAAAAAGAAGCGACTAAAGAAGATATCGTAACGTATGCAAGTACTATTACTCAAGATGAATTAAAAGAACATTTATACATTTATGCTTCAGATGAATTCGAAGGGCGTAATACAGGAGATCCTGGGCAAAAGAAAGCTGTTGAGTATCTTAAAAAAGAATATGAAACCTTAGGAATTAATTCTGTAATTGAAGGAAACTATTTTCAAAATGTACCTTTAAGCATAGTTAAAACCCCAACTGTTACAATGTCAGTCAATGGAAAGTCATTTAATTATTTTGATGATTATATTTCTATGACAGCTGCTGCTTCTGGAACAATTGCTGCTACTGAAGTTGTATACCTGGGATATGGAATTGATGATGATAAATATTCTGACTATACCAACCTTGATGTAAAAGGAAAAATAGTTATTGTTAGAGGTGGTGAACCAAAGGATGCCAGTGGTAACAATGTGTTAACAGGAGATAAAAAAGCTTCTAAATGGTCTAACGGACGTCAAGCAATTTCAGCAAAAAGAAATGCGGCAAAAAAGAATGGAGCTAAAGCATTATTCTTTATGGATACGAATCTATTTAATCGGTATTCAAAGTCATATAAAAGTCGTGATGAAAGAGGTGGTAGTAACCGTTTATCTTTGCCCGCTAAAAAAGATGCTGATCCAGAAATTTATCATTTCTTAATCAGTGAGAAAATGGGGGAAGCTTTTGTTAGTGATATCAATAAATCTACAAAAGTTGCTACGATAGCTACAAAATTTGAGATGAACTTTACGGCTTCATCTAAATCAAAGCCTTCTGAAAACGTTGCTGCAATTATTAAAGGTTCTGAAAAACCAGATGAATATATTATCATTTCTTCTCATTTAGATCATGTTGGTATGAATGCCGATGGAGTTGTTTATAATGGTGCTGATGATGATGGTTCTGGAACTGTTTCTTTATTAGAAATTGCTGAAGCATTTAAAACTGCTACGGATAAAGGTCACGGACCTAAACGTTCTATTATCTTCTTACATGTAACTGGAGAAGAAAAAGGACTATTAGGTTCTAGATATTACACAGATTATGATCCTTTAGTACCACTAGCAAATACCGTTGCAAACTTAAATATTGATATGGTTGGTCGTATCGATCCAAAGCGTAAAGGTGATATAAATTATATTTACTTAATTGGAAGCGATAAGTTAAGTTCAGAGTTACACAACATCTCTGAAGAAGTAAATAAAGAGTTTACGAATGTCGTATTAGATTATACCTATAACGATGAAAATGATCCAAATCGTTTTTACTATAGATCTGACCATTACAATTTTGCAAAAAACAACATTCCAATCATTTTCTATTTTAATGGTACTCATGATGATTATCATAAAGTCAGTGATACACCTGATAAAATCAATTATGATTTATTAGAAAATAGATCACGTCTTGTTTTCCATACTGCTTGGGAATTAGCAAATCGTGAACAACGCATTGTAGTAGATCTCGCTACAGAAGAAGAATAGTTCAACTCATCTTAAAATAAAAACGCCGCTCTTTTAAAGTGTGGCGTTTTTTTGTTTCTATTTTAAAGTGTTATACTTCTTAAAATGAAAATAATGACCATTGACAAATCCGAATAATTGATTATATTTATTGCTTTCATTTCAAACAAGAACCACTAATTGACAATCACTTAATGGTTTTAAAATACAAACTAACCAACTCATAATAGATGCAAAAACTTTTAACACTTTTCAATTTGAAAAAAAATATGAAAAGCTCTTCATTCGTTTTTAAAATTCAATCATTAATACTTCTTGTTGTAATTTCATCTTGTACTACAGATCAATCTGACTACACAAAGATGAATTACAAACTACTGAGTGACGGAAATGGTCTTAATAAATCGACGTTTTTGGTAAAGAACCTGAAAGAAACACGTGATTATTTTGCAGATACCTTAGGTTTTGATATTCCTAAAGTAGATAAATTTAGGAAAGGTTTGTTAGATGGAACTATCACTACTAGAATTAACTTTCCTGGTATGACATCAATTGAATTTCTTTCTATTGAAGATTCTTTAATCGTGGATTCACCTCCTGCTTATATTTCTAATTTTCTAACCAATCACGAAGGAATACAACAATATACATTATCAAGCTCATCCGTTGATACAACTTATACATGGTTAACAAAACAAGGATTTAAAATGGATTCTGTAAAAGCCTATAGAACTTCATCAAAACCTGCAAAAGGATGGTCTAGAGATGATGGTGGGTCTCAAGAAAAAAACTTAGAATTTCAAAATAAAAATTCAACATATCTTCCAAATTTTTTAGAACGTGTAAATTCTGATTATAAGAAAACACAAAAGATGTGGAAAACCTATTATGGGTATAATAGAAGTTTTTCAAAACATCCCAATGGTGTTATTGGTATTGCGTCTCTACAAATTGCTGTTGATACTCTAGAAGTGGCTCGCGAGAAATTTAAGAAAATGGGACTTCTTGAATTAAAAGAGCAAAATTCTAAAAATACTGCTAGTTTTCAAGTTAAAAGGCAACAAGAATTAGAATTAACATCTCCACAATCATCAAATGATGAAATTTCAAAATTTCTAAAAGAACGAGGATCTGGTGTTTATGCGATTCGTTTTGAAGTTAAAAATTTAGATTCTACTTATCTATATCTAAGTGAAAGATTATCTGATAAAGTAATTTCTTTAGATACTATAAAAGGTCGTATCACCATTCCTAGAGCCTTTGCAAAAGGTGTTCAATTAGAATTTGTTAATGAACCCAAAGAACAAGCTTTAATGGCACAACAACTAAAAATAGGTGATAAACTAGACAGTGTAGCTTCCCAAAATGCTGCTAAAATGTATCAAAAATATTGTGCGCTTTGTCATGCTGAAAATCGCGAAGGATATGCAGCAGACAATGCTCCATCACTTCGTTCTAATTCGTTATTAGGAACGTCAAAATCTAGTAATTTTATGCGTTATACCATTCAGTTTGGTAGAGCAAATACTGCTATGGGAGGCTATTTAGATTCGCAAGGTGGCCCAATGGAATATATTGAGATAGAACAATTATTACAATGGTTATATGAAACCAGCGGTGTTGAAGATGAAATTAAAATTTCTAGAGAACCTGTAAAAGGAGATGAAGCTTTAGGGGCAAAAATTTATGCAAATAATTGTGCTGTTTGTCATGGTGAAAATGGAGAAGGCGTCTCTGCTCCTGCTCTAGGAAATCCGATGTTATTAGCAACAGCTACAGATGAATTTTTAAAATATGCCATCACAGAAGGAAGAGATAGTACACCAATGATTGCTTTTAAAGATATCTTAAGTGAAGATGAAATTAACGGTGTTACCGCATTTTTAAGAAGTCGTGCTTCTGGTTGGAATGTCCCAAAAACAGATTCGATTACTTTACCTACTCCGGATGAATATGTATTAAATCCTGAAGGAAAAAGACCTGATTTCAAATTAAGAGACGGTCTTTATGTATCTTCAAAACAAGTTTTTGAAGCCATGAAAGATAGTACACGTATGGTAATTTTAGATGCAAGATCTAAAGTGGCTTGGAGACAAACTCACATACCTGGTGCTGTTCCAGTTCCGTATTACGAAGAACCAGAAGAATTTGTAAATGATTTACCAAAGGATGACACTTGGATTGTTGTCTATTGTGCTTGTCCACATGCTGCATCTCAACGCGTGGTAAATACCTTAAAACGTTATGGTTATAAAAATACTGCCATAATAGATGAAGGTGTGCTTGTTTGGGCGCAATTGGGGTATCCTGTGAATCATGGGCAATAGATAATATAAAACCTTGAAATTTATTTCAAAGAATAGCTAGATTAGAGAATAGTCATCCTCATATCGTTTAATCCAACTCTGAGTATCTGACTGCGATTAATATTATTTATTAAGACCGTATTAACCCGAACCCAATAACGAAACCCAGGTTCTAAATCATAGAAAAAAGCAAAACCATCACTATTCGTAATTTGAGTGGAAGTATATCTATTAACCTCATTCTCTGCATCTTCTTCTGAAGTATAAACTGTAACTCTTAATCCACTTCTAGGGTTGCCTGATAAGGTTCCTGATACATAAACCTCTAAATCAGCTTGAGGAAGATTATCCTCATTTTCACAAGAGCTCACTGAAAATAATATAGCTATAATAAATACTACTTTAAAAATTTTAGAAGAAGTCATAGGTCTGGTTTAAAAAAAGTTTTAAGTTATTTACATTTCATTTTTGAATATTCAATAATTAAGCCAAGTTTTAAATTAAAGTAATTATTAATAAAAAACGCCGTACTAACAAGTACGGCGTTTCATATATTAAATATTGTTAGCTTACAAAGCTAATACTGCTGCAACTTTATCAGCAGCTTCTTGAAACTCTGTCGCTGAAATAATTTCCATTCCAGAATTGTCAATTAATTCTTTTGCTTCTTTAGCATTGGTTCCTTGTAAACGACAAATGATAGGCACATTAATCGCATCACCCATATTCTTATAAGCATCTACTACTCCTTGTGCAACTCTATCACAACGTACAATTCCTCCAAAAATATTTACTAAAATCGCTTTTACATTCGGATCTTTTAATATGATTTTAAAAGCTGTTTCTACACGTTTTGCATCTGCAGTACCACCAACATCTAAAAAGTTAGCAGGTTCTCCACCAGATAATTTAATGATATCCATAGTTGCCATTGCTAAACCAGCACCGTTAACCATACAACCAACGTTTCCTTCAAGATTTACATAGTTCAATCCTGCTTCACTAGCTTCTAACTCAACTGGATCTTCCTCAGTAGTATCTCTCATTTCTGCGATATCTTTATGTCTATATAAAGCACTTTCATCAACGCTTACTTTAGCATCTACAGCAATAATTTTACTATCAGAAGTTTTTAAAACTGGGTTAATTTCAAACATTGAAGCATCAATACCATCATAAGCAGCATAAAGAGCATAAACAAACTTTGTCATTTCTTTAAATGCCATACCTGATAAACCTAAGTTAAATGCAATTTTTCTTGCCTGAAAACCCTGTAAACCAATAGTTGGATCAATTTCTTCTTTAAATATTAAGTGAGGTGTATTTTCAGCAACTGCTTCTATATCCATTCCTCCTTCTGTAGAATACATAATCATGTTTCTACCTGTTGCTCTATTCATAAGCACACTAATGTAATATTCACTAGGTTCAGATTCACCAGGATAGTATACATCTTCTGCAACCAATACCTGACTTACTAATTTACCTTCAGCGCTAGTTTGAGGGGTTACCAAATGCATGCCAATAATTTGACCTGATATTTGTTCTACTTCTTCCAGGCTTTTAGCAATTTTTACTCCACCACCTTTTCCACGTCCACCGGCATGTACTTGAGCTTTTATAACGTGCCAACCTGTACCCGTATCTTCAGTTAATTTTTTAGCTGCCGCTATTGCTTCAGCTCTGTCTCTTATACACATCTCCGAGCCCACGAGACCGTACTAGATCTC
>CAJXRR010000010.1 GCA_913060575.1 uncultured Flavobacterium sp. | reverse complement strand
CTACACAGAGTAGATCGTCGGCAGCGTCAGATGTGTATAAGAGACAGCCTTTTTTAATTAATTGTTGCTGATATTGATTCCAAGCTTTTTGCAAGTCTTTTTCAGTAAAATTATCTTTTGGATGATTATCGTAATTTACTTCAATGGTAGTTTTTTTATCTTCCTTTTTTTGATGAACACTCTTTAATGAAAGTGAATTGTTTCTTCTTTTAATGTTCTGTAATACAGGTGGTTTAGTAGCTTCAGCTTTTACTTCAAGAACCTTTTCAACGACTTTTTCAATACTCTTTACAGTAGGTGTGCTTTCAACTTTAAGGGCTTCTTTTTTCACTTTAGAAACCTCCTTTATTAAAGGAGCGAACGATGTGAAGAAGGTAGCTGGAATTATATAGTTAGCTGGCTTTTTTTTTTCTCCATCAAAAGTGATAGAGGCAATTTGCATTAACGTTAATTCTACCAGCAACCGTTGATTTTTACTGGTCCTATAATTTAAATCACATTGATTCGCTTTTTCAATAGATTGTATTAAAAATGATATAGTAGCTTTAGATGATTGTGCTAAGTATTTCTTTTTAGTGTTATCTCCAACTTCTAATAAATCGATAGTAGCTTTGTCTTTAGCAACTAACAAATCTCTAAAATGTGAAGCTAGTCCATTAATAAAATGATGACCTTCAAAACCTTTTGCTAAAATTGAATTGAAGTGATTTAAAACATCGGGAATTTTATTTTCTAGTAATAGATTGGTCATCTCAAAAAATGTATCATAATCTAATACATTTAAATTTTGAGTAACTGCCTCACGAGTTAAGTTTTTGCCAGAAAAACTGATGACTCTATCAAATATAGAAAGGGCGTCACGCATCGCACCATCAGCTTTTTGAGCGATAATGTGTAATGCATCATCATCTGCAATAATTGCTTCTTTTTCAGCAATTGTTTTTAGGTAATTTTTCGCATCAATGACGGTAATTCTTTTGAAATCAAAAATCTGACAACGTGATAAAATAGTTGGAATTATTTTATGTTTCTCTGTAGTTGCTAAAATAAAAATTGCATGTGCTGGTGGTTCTTCTAAAGTCTTTAAAAAAGCATTAAAAGCTGCTTGAGATAACATATGAACCTCATCAATAATATAGACTTTGTATTTACCAGTTTGAGGAGGAATCCTAACCTGATCAGTAAGACTTCTGATATCATCTACAGAGTTGTTAGATGCGGCATCTAATTCAAAAATATTAAAGGCAAAGTCATTATCTTCTGTGGTACTATCTTCCTGATTAATTCTTTTAGCAAGAATTCTAGCACAAGAAGTTTTACCTACACCTCTAGGGCCTGTAAATAGTAAAGCTTGCGCTAAATGGTTGCTTTTTATTGCATTCTCTAATGTATTAGTGATTGCTTGTTGCCCCACAACATCCTCAAAGTTTTGAGGTCTGTATTTACGTGCAGAAACGATAAAATGCTCCATGTTCTATTACTTATCTTTGTCTAACAAATGTAAGTATCTACTTGAGTATTTACAATATGCTTTCTTAACAAAATGCTAAAGTTGTAAACAATTGTAGGGAATGATTTATTTTTGTGACTACTTAATAAATTAAAAAAAATATATGAAATCAAAATACAATATTGGATTATTTCTCGTAGCAAGTTTATTGGCCATTTCTTTTGGTTTTTCTGAAATTAAAGCAAAAGAAGAAATTAGAGCAAATCAGATAAAAAAATCAGATAAAGTAGCTTATTTTGCTAGTGGATGTTTTTGGTGCGTAGAAGCTATTTTTGAAAGTGTGGAAGGTGTAAGTGAAGCTGTTTCTGGATATGCTGGTGGTTTTACTAAAAACCCAACCTATCAGTCTATAGGAACAGGAGAAACAGGACATGCTGAAGCTGTAGCGGTATATTATGATCCAGAAAAAGTGAGTTTTAAAACTTTAGTTGATGTATTTTTTGGTTCTCATGATCCAACTACAAAAAATGGACAATATCCAGATTTTGGTAGCCAATATAGATCCATAGCTTTTTATAGTACTAATGAAGAAAAAGTAATTATTGAAACGACTATCAATAAGCTTAATAAACAGGTTTATAATAATAAAATAGTTACAGAAGTGACGAAGCATTCTAAATTCTATGAAGCTGAAGAATACCATCAGAACTACGAAAAACGAAATCCTTATAACAGTTATGTCAGAAATGTTTCCATACCTAGATTAAAACGATTTCAGAAAAAATTTCCTCAACTATTGAAAAAAAGTCAATAAACTAAAAAAAAGCGTTACATATGTAACGCTTTTTTTATCCTTAATTATTTGCTATTCACTAGAAAGTAAATAGTCTTTTATAGTTTGGTAAGTAAATTATATTATTGATCCTCTAATAAAACATACTGAACGTTCATTGTATAAGTTCCAGGTTCAGCATAGGCTTTATCTCCAGATTGTGCAGCTCCCCCAACAAGTACTGAACTTGCCTTTGCAGAAGAAACGATGTTTTCTGCAACAGTAGCATCTGCATTAAATGCATTAGGAAAAACAGCTGGAAAACCAGGTAAAATTCTATAGTCCATCACATACATAAAATCGTTTCCTTGACCATTTTTTGAGATATAACTTCCAGAATTCATATATCCATTATTGATATCGTCTGAAACTCCAGCATGACCAGCAATATATTTGCCATTAATACTAGGAGGTGAAGGCGTTCCGTTTTCACTTACATACAAGCTATTTCCACCATTTGATCTAAATGGTTCTGCAAAATCTTGACTGTAATCAGTATATCTTGCTTCTTTATGATTAGCCCCAGAATTTGAAGTATTTTGTTTAATTTCTAAAAGACTTAATGGAATATCAGCAACCGAATTTACTGTAGATCCATAACTTTCTTCTTGATCCCAGAAAGTTTTTCCATTTGGATTAGTTCCTTTAGATCTACCCACAGCATAAAGATCCCATTTTACAGTAGAAGTTACTTTAATAATTGTGGCAGCATTTTTTACGATACCGCTGTAATACTTACTTTTTTTGTCGAAGACAAAATTGATTTGATCTGGTGAAGTGATTTCCATTTGAAGAATCGGCTTCATGTCTAAGGCAATTGAGACACCTTCTTGTTGCATTTTTTGAGCATTACCGATAGTAATACAAGCTAGCAAAGTAATTGCTAAAACGAATTTTGAAATAGTTTTCATAATAAATAATAATTAAGGATTAATACTGTTTTTCATTTTTAATAGTGCTTCATAGCACCAATTGTATAGTTAAGCCGACTGTAACTTATACAGCTACAGCCTACTCAACTACTTACAAATCTTGGGGAACAAATGTTTGGGTAACTAAAACCTATAGTAAATAGATAATAGCTTCTTCACATATTTTAGGAGGTATGTGACTTTTAATGAACTTGTATAAAACTTCCTTTAGGAGGTAGGTTTTTAGATTTTTTCTATCCAGTTCATAATTGTCTCAGTAGCACTTTTGTCGATGTCGTATAGATTAGACATTAGTGATCCTGAGGTTAGGTAATGATTTAAATTGTTCATCACCTTAATTGTAATTTGGGGGTTTTTGATTTTCTTCAAACGATTTACTTCCGAAATAGGGTTTACATATTGATCTCTTGAACCGATGAGATAAATAGTCGGAATTTGAAGTAACTTATAGGCTTCTTCATAATCGTGTTGATATAAATCTATGTGTGTGTAGCTCCAGAACTTAATATCTTTTAGCTCAAAACCTTTTCTTTTTATAGCCTGAATTCCTTTTTCTCTTAGAACAGAATCGCTAATGTTTGAGTTTTTATTAAAATCTGTGATGTACACAAGGGTATCAAGTAATTGAACCAATTCTTTCTTTGATTTATTTTTTACTTGATAATTTGGGAGGGTTTGTATTTGATATCTAGATGCATCTGAAAAACTTTTTACAGGAGATGCAATCTGAATTAAAAAATCTATTTGATCTTTTTGATGATTGATGATTTGGTTGGTTACAATTGATGCCATACCACCAAGACTATGACCAACAACACCAATTTGTTTGTCTTTAAAATTAGATATAGATTTTAAATGTTTTATGGCAAAGGCTAAATCATAGGTTAAACCATTGATGGCTGTTGTAAATTTTCCCTGTGATTTACCTACACCTCTTTCATCAAATCGATAAACAGCAATATTGCTCTTTAAGAACTCTTCAGTTAACTTATAGTGAGAATTTCTGGTGTCTTTACCAGAGCCAGGAAGTATGATAACGATCTTTGCGTACTCAGATTTAGGACTCATCAAAGTACCAGATAATTTTAAGTTATCATTTGTGTTATAGAAATCTATATCTTCTGAGATATAATTTTCAGCATTTTTTATCTCTCTTTCGTGAGAAAAAATTGTTTGAGCATAACTTTGTGTAGCTATAACAAATAGCATCACAAGAAATATGTTCTTCATTTCTAAATATAATTAAGCGTTAACTATCCTTATATCGAATTTTAGGGTTGTCTTTCTTTGGGAGTAAAACTTTAAAAAATGCGCAACAAACTAGGGACGCTTGTCTAAATTTTATGGGGAAAAGAAAACAAAAATAGCTTTCTATATAAAATCTTATACAAAAGTAAATAAAAAAGAATACTAGACAATACGTATTTGTACTTATTTTAATCTTTTACAATTTAGTAACATTAGATTTTAATAAGTATATACGGATAAAATTATTGTAAAAAGTATTATTCAGTTTGTACTATTTTAAATAAAAAAAAACGCTGCTAAAAGCAACGTTTTTTTTATTATCCACGATATATCTTTTCGTATAAATCTTTGTAAATCTCTTTAATGATAGCTCTTTTCATTTTCATAGTAGGAGTGAGGTGACCGCCATCTATAGACCATTCTTCAGGAGTTAATTCAAACTTTTTAATTTGTTCCCATTTACCAAAGCCTTTATTGCACTGATCAACTTCTTTTTGAATTCTATCAATAACTATTTGAGAGTTAGCAATTTCTTCACAAGTAGTACCTATTTTGTGACCTTTCCTTTCAATCCAATCTCTTATAAATGCAAAGTTTGGTTGAATAAAAGCCGCTGGCATCTTTTCATTTTCACCAACAACCATTACTTGTTCTATGAATAAAGATTGCTTTAAATCTCCTTCTAATAAAGGTGGAACTATATATTTACCACCTGAGGTTTTAAACATTTCTTTAGTTCTTCCTGTAATTCTTAAAAAGCCATCGGCATCAATTTCACCTTTATCTCCTGTATGGAAATAGCCATCTTTAATTACTTCAGCTGTTTTTTCTGGATCTTTAAAGTACCCTTGCATTACATTGGGGCCTTTTACTAAAATTTCACCATTTTCTGCAATTTTTACTTCAACGTTATTAATAATTCTTCCAACGGTACCAACTCTGAATCCTCTTACTCCATTTTGTTCTATAAAATTTACAGATGTTACCGGTGAAGTCTCGGTTAAACCATAACCTTCCATTATTGGCATTCCTGCAGCAGCAAAAACTCTTGTTAATCGTTGTTGTAGTGCAGAAGCACCAGAAACCATTAATTTAAGTTCTCCTCCTAAAGCTGCTTGCCATTTAGAAAAAATCAGTTTACGTGCTAACCCTAATTGTTTTTCATACCACCAACCATTAGCACCATAAGGTTCATATCTTAAACCAAGATCTACTGCCCAGAAAAAAAGTTTCTTTTTAACTCCACTTAAATCTTGTCCTTTTAGAACAATCTTATCATATATTTTTTCATATAAACGAGGAACTGCCGTCATTACATTCGGCTTTATTTCTTGTGCATTTTCCACGAGTTTGTCAACTCCTTCTGCAAAATAGATTTCTACACCACAATATTGATATAGATAGAGTATCATGCGTTCAAAAATATGACAAACGGGTAGAAAGCTTAAAGCTTTATCTTTTCCTTTTTCTAAAGGAACACTTTCTTCACTAGTTAATACATTAGAAACAATATTTCCGTGGGATAACATGACACCTTTGGGTCTTCCTGTAGTTCCTGAAGTATAAATTAGTGTTGCTAAATCTTCACTTTTAACAGCATCTTTTCTTGCTTCTACATCGTTTTGATTACTGTCGTCTTTACCCAATTCTAAAGCTTCTTTCCAATTTTTTTCTCCAGAAATTTCATCAAAAGTAAATACATCTTTAAGTTTTGTATTCCCTTTAATCTTGTTTAATTTCTCAACGATAGTAATATCTGATGCAAAACAATAGATAGATTCTGAATGGTTTAGAACATATTCATAATCTTCTTTAGAAATTGTTGGATAAATTGGAACACTTTGAGCTCCGGTTTGTAATATTCCGATATCAACGATGTTCCACTCTGTTCTATTGGTTGAAGAAATTACAGCAATTTTATCATTTGGCTTTACTCCTAGACGAAGTAAGGATCTACTAATAGTATTTGCTTTTTTGATGTATTCCTCATTGGAAGTGGCCACCCAATCTTGGCCATATTTTGTGACAAAAGCGTTATTTAAATTGTATTTTTTTTGAGTGTAATATGGGATATCAAATAATCTAGTTATTTCTGTCGGCATAAGGTATATTTCTAAGTGAAAAATTATTCACGCCAAATTACGAAAAACCTTTAGATTTTACAATATGATATTTTAAAGTACTTTTTTTACAGATTGTATATTTTTATTGTAAAGATTTTTGTGTTTTTCTAAGATTACTTTTCTTTTCATTTTAAGAGTAGGAGTTAAATGCCCTGATTCAGCAGTCCATTCATCTTGCGTAATTTGAAACTGTTTTATTTGCTCCCATTTTCCAAAATGTTTATTACAAGTATCTATTTCTTCCTGAATTCTTTTCCGTAGTTTTTCGTCCTCATCAACTTTATCTATTGTATAGCCTTTTCTTTTTGCCCATTCCTCAACAAACTCAAAATTAATTTGAATCAAAGCTGCTGGCATTTTCTGACCTTCTCCAATAATCATCACTTGTTCAATAAATCGTGATTTCTTTAATTCACTTTCTAATACAGTAGGAGCAATGTATTTCCCTCCAGAAGTTTTAAAGATTTCTTTTTTTCTATCCGTAATTTTTAAAAATCCATCTGAATCCAATTCTCCAATATCACCAGAGTGTAAGTAGCCGTCTATGATTGTTTCTTTAGTTAAATCTTCTCTCTTATAATACCCTTGCATCACACAATGTCCTTTCATTAAGATTTCTCCATCTTCAGCAATTTTAATTTCTACCCCTTGTAAAGGCTTACCAACGGTCCCAATTTTTAAACCTTGATTTCTTAAGTCATTTAAAGTGGCTCCTGGAGAAGATTCTGTCATGCCATACCCTTCATATACAGGGATTCCAGCTGCGGTAAAAATTCTAATTAGTCTAGGTTGTAAGGGAGCACTACCAGATAACATAAATTCAAGATTATTTCCTAAAGCTTCTAGCCACTTGCTAAAGATTAATTTTCTGGCGATATTTAGTTGAAAATGATAAAACGCTCCATTTTTCTGATAAGGTTCATATTGCTCTCCAAGTTTAAGTGCCCAAAAGAAAAGTTTCTTTTTGATTCCGCTTAATTGGCTTCCTTTATCAACAATTTTATCAAATATTTTTTCTAAAAGCCTTGGAACAATAGCTAGCATACTTGGTTTGACTTCTCGTATATTATCACCTAACTTTTCTATACTTTCTGCAAAATGAATACTAAATCCCATCATCTGGCAATAATAACCTGCTGCCCTTTCAAAGACATGGCTAACAGGTAGGTAACTAATCACCTTTTTTCCCGGCCCTTCTAGATCTAATCGATCTTCAGTGACTTTAATATTTTGAACAATATTATTATGAGATAACATAACTCCTTTTGGGGTTCCGGTGGTACCAGAAGTATATATTATGGTTGCAATATCAGTTGATTTTACTGCTTTTTTTAAAGCTTCTACTTCTGATTGCGAAGATTCATCTTTTCCTAATTCTAGAAATGAATTCCAGCCAATATCAGAATCATCATCAAATCGAAACACTTCTTTAAGCTGTGTGTTTTTTTGAACAGCCTTTACTTTTTTGTAAATATCTTCACCTGCAATAAAACAATATTTTGAATCAGAATGATTTAAAACATATTCATAATCTTTTTCAGATAATGTTGCATATAAGGGAACATTCTGAGCGCCAATTTGTAAAGCACCTATATCAATAAAATGCCATTTAGGTTGATTTACAGGTACTATGATTGCAATCTTATCATTTGGTTTTACTCCTAGTTTTAAAAGCGAACGACTTACTTGATTAGAGATCTTAATAACATCTTCTGTACTATAACTTTTCCATTTATCATTTTCTTTGTAGACTAAAGATTTTTCTTGAGGAAAGTTATTGTTTTGGTGCTGAATGCAGTCAAAGAGGCGAGATATCTGTTGAGTCATAATCGTGATTTATACTCAGCAAGATAAAAAAAAATAGGTTTCATTGCTGAAACCTATTTTGTTTGGTTAATTAAGTTGTCCCCTACATAACTTGTATTGACCATTTTCGGAGTCAAAATTAGTAAAGAATTTTTTGATTACTGTAGGTGTTTTTACCTGTTTTTTTACTGATTTTTTAAAAGGTACTTGTTAAAGCCACTTCCGTTAATTTTAGTATACTTAGAATCAATATCATAATCGACTTTCATTCCTGATATAATAAACTCTCCTCTTACTTCAGTGTATTTAATATTTAAATCTTCTTTAAAGTGCACCTTTTTGAATGATACACCGTCTTTAAATTTTGAGTATTTAAATGTAGCACTTTCTTCAAATATTGAATTTTCAAAACTAATGAATGTTCTAAATTCTGCATATTTAAAGGTAGCTTCGTTTTCAAAGTTTGTGTTCGCAAAACTGATTTCGTTTTTAAATTTTGCATATTTAAAAGTTGAATCATCTTGAAATTTCGTATTTTCAAATGAAGATTTTTTATCAAAAGCAGAATATTTAAACATTGCTTTTCTTTCAAAAGTACAGTCTTTAAAGATTGCATTTTCATAAAAACTAGCTATAAAAGTGTACCCACTATCTTCACTATCAGGATAGTATGCTAAAACATCCTCTTTAAATGTACAATTGATAAATGAAATATTTACTTCAATTCTGTTTTTAACCATATTATCTCCACCATTATTCCACCATTTCTTTTTTCTTTTTGGAAGATCTTTTAATTTTTCTTCCATATCTGTAAAATCTAAGGTTCCTTCTATGGTAGCATTAGAAATTGAAATGTCTTTTCCATTTTTAATATCTCTAATGATATCCTCTGCATTTACAGTTTTTTGAGAATAACTAACAAAGCTAATTAAGGTAAATACAAGTGTTAAAAGTGTAATTTTATTTTTCATTTTTATAAGTTTTAATACACTCTAAAGACAAGTCTTCTTTTCTATTTGTGACAGTTCTTATTATTTTTTTTCTTCTATCCAATTTCTAGCATTTACAAATGCTTCTAACCATGGAGAAACTTCATCTTTTCTTCCTTGTGGATAGTTTGCCCAATTCCATTGAAAAGTAGAACGTTCTATATGTGGCATCGTTGCTAAATGTCTACCTGTTTTATCGCACATCATCGCGGTATTAAAATCTGATCCATTTGGATTATGAGGATATCCTTCGTAACCATATTTAGCAACGATATCATATTTGTCTTCAGAATAAGGTAAGTTAAATTTACCTTCCCCATGAGAAATCCATACACCTAAAGTTGTTCCTGCTAGTGATGATAACATTACAGAATTATTCTCTTGAATTTTCACAGAAGTAAAGGAGCTTTCATGTTTTCCGGAATCGTTGTAGGTCATTTTTCCGTGAACTTCATGATCTGGATTTATTAAATCTAATTCCATCCACAATTGGCAACCATTACAAATTCCAACACTTAAAGTATCTTCTCTATCAAAGAAATTATTAATAACAGTATTCGCTTTTTCGTTGTATTTGATAGCACCAGCCCAACCTTTTGCCGATCCTAAAACATCTGAATTTGAGAATCCACCAACAGCTCCTAAGAACTGTATGTCTTCTAAATTTTCACGACCCGATATTAAATCGGTCATATGAACATCTTTTACATCAAAACCAGCTAAGTACATCGCATTAGCCATTTCTCGTTCAGAATTACTTCCTTTTTCGCGTAGAATGGCTGCTTTAGGACGAGATTTCTCACTGTCGTTCGAAATGACAGACAGTTTGCCAGTAAAATGCTCAGGAAACTTATATTGTAAAGGTTGATTTTTATAATTATCATATCGATTTTTAGCCAAACCATTTGCAGTTTGCTTTTGATCGAGTAGGAAAGAGGTTTTGTACCATGTATCTCTTAATTCAGAAACTGATAAAGAGTATTTAGTTTCATTGTTTTTGATATTTAATCGATCTCCATCAGTCACCGTTCCTATTTTTATTGCCTCAATTCCTTTTTTAGAGAATATAGTTTCTATACTACTGTCTTTAGCTTGTATTACAATTCCGGAATTTTCTGAGAATAACAACTTAATTGAGTCATTTTCCTCTAATTGAGAAAGATCCAAATTGGCACCTGTATTCACATCAGCAAAACACAATTCTAATAAAGTTGTAATCAGTCCACCAGAAGCAACATCATGTCCAGCAACAATTTGCTCCTCACGAATTAGCTTTTGAATGGTATTGAAAACATTTTTTACATAAGTAGCATCTTTAACCGTTGGAGTTTCATTTCCAATTTTATTAACAACTTGCGCAAAAGAACTTCCTCCTAATTTAAAATCGTCTTGTGAAATATTAATATAGTAAATAGAGCCACTGTCTTTTTTGAAAACAGGTTCAATAACTTTGGTAATATCGTTACAATTGGCAGCAGCAGAAATAATTACAGTTCCTGGAGAAATCACTTCTTCATTTGGATATTTCTGCTTCATTGATAAAGAATCTTTTCCAGTTGGAACATTGATTCCTAAACTGATAGAAAACTCAGATACAGCTTGAACAGCTTCGTATAAACGAGCATCTTCACCCTCGTTTTTACACGGCCACATCCAGTTTGCAGAAAGCGAAACCGATTGTAAACCATCTTTTAAAGGTGCCCAAATAATGTTGGTTAACGATTCTGTAATTGCATTTCTACTTCCTGCAGTAGGATTAATCAAACCTGAAATAGGAGCGTGTCCAATAGAAGTTGCAATTCCTTCTTTTCCTTTGTAATCCAGTGCCATCACCCCAACATTATTTAAAGGAATCTGTAATTGACCAACACATTGTTGTTTGGCAACTTTTCCGCCGACACAACGATCTACTTTATTTGTCAACCAGTCTTTACAAGCAACAGCTTCAAGTTGTAATACTTGTTTTAAATACTGATAAAAATCTTCAGAATTATAAATGACATCATCATAATGTCTATAAACAGTTTTATCTGTCATGATGGTTTTTGGCGAAGAACCAAACATGTCCTCTAAAGCCAAATCCATCGGTTTGTTTCCGTTGGTTGCAGATTCAAATGTAAAACGGTCATCACCAGTTACATCACCGACTTGATACATAGGTGAGCGTTCTCTATCAGCAATTTTTTGTAGGGTATCGATATGCTTTTCTGCAATAACCAATCCCATTCTTTCTTGAGATTCGTTTCCTATAATTTCTTTGTTTGACAAAGTTGGATCTCCTACCGGAAGTTTATCTAAGTTAATTTTCCCTCCCGTATCTTCTACCAATTCAGAAAGGCAGTTTAAATGTCCACCAGCACCATGATCATGAATAGAAACTATAAAGTTTTCTTCACTTTCTACCATTCCTCTGACAGCATTCGCAGCACGTTTTTGCATTTCTGGATTAGAACGTTGAACAGCGTTTAGTTCAATACCTGATGAAAATTCACCAGTATCTGCAGATGAAACTGCAGCACCACCCATTCCAATTCTATAGTTATCTCCACCAAGAATAACAATTTTGTCACCTACTTTTGGAGTATCTTTTAATGCTTGATCTTCTTTTCCATATCCAATTCCACCTGCTTGCATAATTACCTTGTCATATCCTAATTTTCGAGATAGAGACCCTTCGACTGCGCTCAGGGTGATATCGCTTTGCTCGTCATGTTCAAAAGTTAACACAGAACCTGCAATCAAAGGTTGTCCAAATTTGTTTCCAAAATCTGAAGCTCCATTAGAAGCTTTGATTAAAATATCCATAGGTGTTTGGTACAGCCATTTTCGTTCTTGCATATTCTCCCAAGGTTTACCCTGAGCGGAGTCGATTGGGTCTTTTAAACGAGAATAAGAAGTCATATAAACTGCTGTTCCTGCTAATGGGAGAGAACCTTTTCCTCCAGCCAAACGATCTCTAATTTCTCCACCAGAACCTGTTGCAGCACCGTTAAAAGGCTCAACTGTAGTTGGAAAATTGTGTGTTTCTGCTTTTATTGAAATCACAGAATCAAATTCTGAAGTTTGATAATAATCAGGAATGTCAGCTCTTTTGGGTGCAAACTGCTCTACTCGTGGGCCTTTAATGAAGGCTACATTGTCTTTATAGGCAGAAACAATTTCATTTGGATTTTGTTTTGATGTTTCTTTAATCATTTTGAATAAAGAGGTTGATTTCTCTTCTCCATCAATGACAAACGTTCCGTTGAATATTTTATGACGACAATGTTCTGAGTTTACTTGCGAAAAACCAAAAACTTCAGAATCTGTCAATTTACGACCAATTTTATTGGTTAAATTGTTTAAATAATCAATTTCCTCATCATTTAATGCCAAGCCTTCTTGCGCATTGTAAGCAGCAATGTCATCAATTTTTAGAATAGGTTCAGGCTGAATATTAATGGTAAAAGTATCTTGATGTAATCCATTAAACTTTTGAAGAATCATTGGATCAAAATCAGAAAAACCTTCAGATACATTTTTAAATTCTTCTATTCTTATAATTCCTGAAATTCCCATATTCTGAGTGATTTCAACAGCATTGGTACTCCAAGGAGTAATCATTGCTGCTCTTGGACCAATAAAAAAGGCGTCAAGAGACGCCGTATTTATTTTATGTTGGTTGCCAAAAAGCCATGTTAATTTTGAGATGTTTTCTGGACTTAAATCTTTTGTTGTTTGAACAGCAAATACTTTGCTATTTTGATTCCCAAAGAAATTGATCATTCTTTATGTATTTGTATAGTTGAATTGAATAACAAATTTAAAATTTTCAATTATAATTTTAAGCCTCATATCTTCTTTTTTTTAGAGGTTATAAATCATTTATCAACAAAAAATATAATTATGCACAAGTTTTTGGTTAGTATTGCATCTAAAGCTTCAATAATCAACTTATTAAATTTTTATGAAAAAAAAATTACCTCAAATTATTACTATTTTAGGGCTTGGATTTATCCTAATTAGTGGTACCATAGATTTAGACAACCTATTTAATTATGAGAATCAAAATTTTCCAAATTATATAACTAAAGACAATACTCCAGGTACTAATCCTATTGATGATAAGATTGCTACCTTAGGACGTGTTTTATTTTACGATAAGAATTTATCTGATAATAATACTGTTTCTTGTGCTAGCTGTCATCAACAAGCTTTTGCTTTTGGAGACCCACTAGTTACAAGTGTAGGCTTAGATGGAGGAAATACAGGAAGACATTCTATGCGATTAATTAATAGTCGTTTTTCTAATGAAGGAAAGTTTTTTTGGGATGAAAGAGCTGCTTCTTTAGAAGACCAAGTAACCAAACCGATACAAGATCATGTTGAAATGGGATTTAGTGGGGCAGATGGAGATCCAGATTTTGATGATTTAATTATCAAACTTTCTGCGATTGATTATTATGAAGATTTGTTTGAATTTGCTTTTGGTGATATTACAATAGATGAAGATAGAGTTCAAAAAGCTTTGGCACAATTTGTAAGAAGTATTCAATCGTTTGATTCTAAGTTTGATGTTGGTTTAGCTGGTGTAGCAAATGTAGGCATGCCTTTTACAAATTTTACAACTCAAGAAAATTTAGGAAAGCAATTATTCTTACAGCCTGCTAATGCTGGAGGAACTGGCTGTGCAGGTTGTCATGGACCACCAGAATTTGATATTGACCCTAATTCATTGAACAATGGAATTATTGGAGTTGCAGGAAGTGCTACTGAAATCGATTTAACAAATACCAGAGCACCTTCGTTAAGAGATATGGTGAATCCTGATACAAGTTTAAACGGACCTTTGATGCACGATGGGAGTTTAACTACATTATTGGAAGTTATTGATCATTACAATAGTATTCCAAATAATGCTGCAAATACTAATTTGGATAACAGGTTAGAAAGACCTGGAAATCAAACACAACAGTTAAATCTTACAACTGATGAGAAAGCCGCTTTAGTTGCATTTTTAAGAACTTTAACAGGAACCGATGTTTATACCAATGAAATTTGGTCTGATCCTTTTGATGCTGGTGGAAATATTACTTTAATAGGAAGTACTTTGTCTACTAATGAAGAAGCTTTTGGAAAAAGCATTACTATCTACCCAAGCCCTGTAGAAACAGATTTGTATATACGATTAGAAACTGGAAATTATGAAACTGCTATATATACAATAAGAGGTCAGCTTGTCATTAAAAATAATATTGCGGGCAATAATCAGATGAATGTTAAATCTTTAGCAAAAGGGATTTACATTTTAAAAATTAAAGATATTGTTTCAAACAAAATATTTCAAAAGAAATTTATAAAACAGTAATTACCAAATAAAAAAGGCAACTAAATAGCTGCCTTTTTTTATTTGATTTATTATAGAAGTTTATTGCTTTTTTTCTAACTGAGCCATGTAAAATCCATCATAACCTGATAGATGAGAAAAGACCTTATTATCTTTTACAAAAGCAAACTCTTTTCCAGCTTCTGAGTTTAAGAATTGATCAACTTGTTCTTGATTTTCTGATGGTAAAATAGAACAAGTAGCATAAACAAGTTTTCCACCAGGCTTTACCATAGCTGCATATTGCTGTAAGATATCTTGTTGAACTTTTCTAATTTCGTCTAAAAATTCTGGTTGTAACTTCCATTTAGAATCAGGGTTTCTACGTAAAACTCCTAAACCAGAACATGGAGCATCTATTAAAACGCGATCTGCTTTTCCATGTAATTTTTTAATCGGTTTTGTAGAATCGATAACCCTTGTATCTATATTGTGAGCCTTATTTCTACGAGCTCTTACTTTTAATTTTCTTAGTTTACTCTCGTAGATGTCCATGGCAATAATTTGCCCTTTGTTTTTAATCAAAGAAGCAATGTGTAATGTTTTTCCACCTGCGCCAGCACAAGCATCAACTACTTTCATTCCTGGTTCTACATCTAAATACTCTGCCACTAATTGTGAGGAAGCATCTTGAACTTCAAAATACCCTTTTTGAAAAACATCAGTTCTAAAAACATTTGCTCTTTCTACCAATCGTAAAGCATCTGGATGATTAGGAATAAATTCTGTAAAAATACTTTCTTCACGAAGTTCTTTTTGAAGATTTTCTTTCGTAGTATTTAAAGTATTTGTTCTTAAGATTACTTCTGCTTGTTTATTTAAAGCTGCCAATTCTTTCGTCCATAATTCTTCTCCAATTTCTGAGACAGCTGCTTCATCTATCCAATCTGGAATGGATTCTCTATATTTTCTAATTTTTGAAAGTTCATCAAATTTACCTTTGATACGTCTTGTAGGTGTAGGTTCTATTTGATTCCAGTCGGGTAATGCAATTCCTTTTAAAACACACCAAACCGAGAATAACCTCCAAATATTAGCACGATCAAAAGGTTCTTTTACATCAGCGATCTCTGCATACAAACGTTTCCATCGTACAATTTCATAAATAGTTTCTGCGACAAATTTTCGATCACGACTTCCCCAACGTTTGTCTCTTTTTAAGGCTTTTTCTACAGCTTTATCGGCGTAAACTCCTTCATTAAAAATATCACGAATGCTATCTATTACGGTATATACTAAGTTTCTATGTAATCTCACTTTGAAAAATTTAAGCGTACAAAGATAAGAATAGACTTTGAGTAAAAAACTTTAATCGTTTTTCTTTTTGGAGAAGTCTTTAAAGATTACTTTTCTTCTTTTCTCAACGATATAAAAGGATACATAAACTCCGTCTTGATTATTTCGTAGTCTTACTGGTAAGTTGTTTCTAGTTACTCTAAATCGTTCGTTTAAAATCCCTTCATCCATTGTAATGGTATAGGTTCCGAAAGGAAGATAGAATTCAAAACGGCCATTGTTATCTGTTAATGTATTATAAACTTTATCATCTTTTAAAGCACTAATTTTAATTCTAGATAAATCTAGAGGCTTTTCATTAGTAACTGCAATTTTTTGTCTATCAACAATAACATCTCCATATACCTTGATCCCACGCACAAAGGGAATGTAATTGATTCCGTCTTCATTGATAACAATTGAGTCTTTAACATTAGCAAACCAACCTCTAAGGTCTTCTAAAGAGATAGTTTCTAACTTATACTTATCTAATTGTAAGTTTTTAATCGTCGCTTTTCCCTCAAAATTGGTAATGACCTCACTTTTATTTACTTTGATAACTACATTTTGAATGCTAGTTTCATCTTTTTCTTTAATCCCATTTCCGTTGATGTCTAAAAACGAAATAAACGTTGTAGTAGCAGCAGATTGTTTTGCAAAAGGAATCGGAATTCCAAACTCTTTTCTTAAACTAAAGTTTAAATTTAAATTACTATTGGTGGTAGGTCCTATTGCTTGTTGATTTGGATTCGCATTGATATCTGAAGCATCAAATACAGAACTAAAATCACTGGTGGTAAATATATAGTTGGCACTTAAACCAAATCTCCAACCGGAATTAGAGAAATAAAATGCTTGTGGGAATAATCCAACAGAGTGATTTTTAAATACATTATTAAAACTATAAATTAAACTAGATTCTAGTGCAAAATGTCTGTTGGTGAATAAATGCTGATTTTGAATAGATAGCCTTAATGATTGTGGAGTTATAGCATTATTTTGATTTTGTTGCGATGTAATAGAGGAGAAGGTACCTAAATTATATCTAGCTGTTAAATTCCAGGTTTCATATCTAAATAATCCATTTACCTCTAAACTAAAGTATTCTTTTTTATCAATTCCGTCTTTAGGCTTTGCATAACCAGCTCTAGTAAATATTGATGATAAGAAGTTTTGTTCTAAGTTAAAGAGAGAATATCTAAAATTAACCCCTCGTAGCACAAAAGAATTATTTGGAAAATTTCTTGATTCATAAAAAACACCCGGTTGATAGGAACCCTTAGGCGTTCTCTTAGAGAAAATCATATTTGCAAAAAGTGTTTCTTGATTGTATAAGAATAGATCAGTATTTCTATTAAATACTCTAACTTTTTGATAATTACCCGTAAATATTGTCAACCATTCCTTGGATAAATCATAGGTAAATCGTTGATTTATAAAAGCTCTCTCTGTTGTTCCGTTGCTGAAAAATCGATCGTTATAGCGAACACTAACATTAGATTTTAACTTTCTTTTTAATAAACTAGAAGAGTAATTGGTTCCTATAATATAACCATTAGTGCTAATTGGTATATTGTTTTGTTCAAACTGCACGTTGTTAAATCCTCCTAGTAGAGAAACAGTATGAGAATTCAAGAATCGAACACTTGGTTGAATACTGGCAACTGTACTGGTTCTATTCAAAAATTTATTATTACTTCTTCCAGCACTAGCATTTAAACGAATGTTTTCATTGTATTTTAATTTATACCAACCTCCATAAGTGACTATACTATTAGTGGTATTAAAAAAACCTGCGGAGTTGGTATAGAAAGCTCCTGCAGAATGTTGTTCGTTAAATCGATATCCAACTTTAATACCCTTACCAGCAGCAGAAGCACCTATTAAATCACCATTTACTTGTCCGATTTCTATCGATTTTTTATCATCAAAATAACCAACATACCATGGAGCATTTTTAAATACATTATTTGTGAAGAAACTATTGCTATAGTTGAATTGAGTAAAATACAATAAACTCGCTCTTGGATTTAACTGTTTGAATCCTTGAAGATTTAGTGATAAAAAACTACGCTCATCCATAATGTTCTGCGCAGTTAAATCAACAATCATTGGTAGATACGGATAGCCATAAGGTTTGGCTTCTATTTCGTTTGGTAGTTTTATAAAATTTAATTTTGTTTTCTTTTGTAAAGCAGTTTTACTGATTTTTGGTTCACTACTATTGATTACTAGAGTTCTAGTTATTCTTTCGTTGTTGGAAATAGGAGAGTAGTTGTTTAAAGAGATTCTCTTTTTATTTCTTTCATTAAATGATGTTGCTTGCGCGGTATAATTAAATTCTTTTGAATCACCTGGATCTAAGGTGAATGTTTTACTTGTATCTTTTATTGGATTAGAAAGTGTATCGGTTAATATTAAATCCTTTCTGGGGATAGTATAACTTACAAATACATCTTGTTTATAATTACCATCATTATCTATAGAAAACCTAAAATCTTTTACATTTTCATCATTTTTGAAATAGTAATTGGTATTGTTTTTTAAATCGATACTCCAAGCCACTTTTTTCTTCGTAGTAAGTGTAAAAAAGTTATTACCTAACTGCTGCCCGTCTTTAGCAATAATAAAAACATTAATTACAATCTCTGTATTTCCATTCACTAATTTCGTTGGTGAAATAATAATAGGAACAATGATAGTATCTTTTGGTTTTGCACTGTATAACTTGTCTTTATCATCTATTCTTGTCCAGCCTCCAGGAAATAGAGCATCTACTGTAAAATTAACGACTCTGTTGTCGTGATTTACAACTTTTAATACATTGGAAACTATATTACCTTTCTTTAATTCAAAAGAAGGCTTTGTGAATTTTGTTGAAATATTACCAAAACGGATATAAGGTATCGTATCTATTGCTTTTTCACTATTGGGTTTGTTTTGTGAATAGATGGCATGACTACTTAATAAAGTAGTAATTAAAGTAATGAAAAGAAAGTATTTTAAAGAGGACAAAAAACTTTTCAATGTTTATATGTTTTCTTCTAATCGAAAACGAATATTAAGGTTAAATATACCAGGATTGTATTGAAAACCTGGATTTATTCTAATGTCTATGTCAAAATTAAATTCATCAAAATTTGTTAAATAGCTTCCAGGGCCATTAACATTTTGGGTACAACTCCCAGCAGGTGTTACAGGTAACATCTGTTCTATAATGTCTAAGATGTCACTAGTATCATTAAAAGATCTAAAAGTATTATCAGAAGGAGAAGTAGAGCAAGAGTTTCTTACTCGTATTTGAAGTGCACTTATCTGTGGATTGTTTGCATTACCATTCCCATAAGTTGTTAACTCTTCCCATTCATCTAAAGGAGTTCCAGCACCAGAATTATTTTCAATAAACATTCTTAAATTCCAAGAACATAAAGGATCTACTACCGTTTTGTCTTCAACAGTTACACGTATTCTTGTAACACTATTAATAGTTACTCCAGCATTATATTTAGTAAAATCATCAAAAACAACAATTTGGTTTACAGAACTATTAGGAACTATAGACACCAGACCGCAATGAACCTGTGCAGTCATTCTTATACCAGAAAAAACAATGGCAATTAGAAATACGTATGTTTTAAAATTTCCTTTCACTTTTTAGTTTAATTAAAAGGGATGTAACTCTCAAAAGAGTTACATCCCCAAATATATAAATATTAAATTGTAAAAGAACTATCTATTGATCTTCTAACAAAACATATTGAACATACATTGTGTAAACACCTGGTTCTGCATAAGATCCAGCTCCGTTATCAGTAACGATATCTTGAGCTACAGTACCATCTGCACTACCAGCGTTTGGAAAAACAGCAGGTAAACCTGGTAAAATTCTGTAATCAATAGCATAATAATAATCAGAAGTAATTCCAGTCTGAGTTAAATAAGAACCACCAGCGATAAAATCTTGACCAGCTGTACCAGAAGTACCTGCATGACCAGCGATATACTTATCAGTTGTAGCAGGAGGAGTAATTGCTCCACCATTTACATATAAACTGTTAGCTCTACTTACAACTCCATTTGCAGAAAAAGCAGCGCTATAATCAGTAAATGCACCAGTTGCAGCACCATCACCATTGTTAGCTTGAGATTGTCTCAATTCTAATAAACTTAGTGGTAATTGGTCAACAGCGTTAGGGTTGTTGTTTCCGTAATCAATTTGTTGATCCCAGAATCCAGCAGCAGTAGCTCCAGAAGATCTACCTACAGCATATAAATCCCAACTTACTGTAGAACTTACTTTTAAAATAGTTGCAGCATAATTAGTAATACCTGCATAGTATTCGTTGATATCATCGAATACAAACTCCAACTGATTTGCAGTTGTCATGTCTAATTGTAATACTGGTTGTAAATCTAGTGTTACAGTGACATCTTTCTCGTCAATTAACTGTGCATTCACAGTTCCAAATACACCTACTAACATTAGTAGGGATAAAATTAATTTTGATTGTTTCCTCATAATAAATCGATTTTTAAGGGGGTTAAATATTAAAGTTTAATTAATTTCGAATTCCATTCTAGCTGCTTGGATCTCTTCCGAGCTTTCATAATCTAATACTCCGATTGCTAGATATTTACCTTTTGCAAGGGTTTTTGGCAACATAAAGTTAAAATCTCTGATTAAATCAGGGACTATTGTAAAATTTTTAACTTTAAGTCTTTGTTGTTCACCAGTATCTAAATTTGTTAAATCTATATAGGATGTACAATATGCTATACCATCACCTTGATTTTGAACTTCCATGTACAAGGCTTTGACTGTATTTACGTCTTTAAATTGAAAATCTTTAAATTCTACTTTATTCGTTAATACGTTAGGTGGATTTTGATAAGCAAAAATTCCAAAAGCAAAAGTAGGTACAATACCTAGTGCAATTGTATTTCCATCTTTCCTAGTATTAATCAAATTATCTCTTGGAGCTTCTTGTTCTATCATTAATATAGACCAAGCAGCTTTTCTACCGCTATCATCACTAGGAACACTAACAGTTACTTTAACTTTCTTAGTCTCAAAAGGTTTCAATTGAATAAAAGTAGGAGAAAGGTTTACCCATTTAGATAATGAATACTTTCCTTTTCCTGCAGGTAAGAAACTACTCTTTCCTTTACCATTCATATCAAAGTCATATACATTAACGTTAAACTCCTTATCTGTAGAAGTAGTGTTTTTAACGGTAATATCATAGGTTTTTACTTCACCTTGTTTTTGACTGAAATGAAAATGTGAGGGAGATACAGACACACCAATGGTTTTTGGTGTCTTGTCATTTTGATTTCCTTTGTTTTGTGCATTAAAATTTAATGCAAAAACAGCCGAGAAAATCAACACTATCGTTAGAGAAAGTTTAGTCTTAGGGGACATTGATTCACTATTATGTTTGTCAAATAAAGCGAAAAATATATTATCTACCAAAAAAAGTAACAAAAAAATGTGTGAATTAATCATTAAATTCGCCTAAAATTAGAGTTTTCATGAATTTAAACAATCCTATCACGTATCTTAAAGGGGTTAGCAATGCTAGAGCTAGCTTACTCTCATCGGAGTTAGGGCTGAGTAAATTGAATGATTTATTGCACTACTTTCCTTATCGATACATTGATAGAACAAAATTCTATAAAATTAACAACTTAATAGATAATAATTCTGAAATTCAGCTTTTTGGAAGAATAATTGAGCTTAAAACAATAAAACAAAAGAAAGGATCTAGGTTGGTTGGGAAGTTTCAAGATGAAACAGGGAGCATGGAATTGGTTTGGTTTAAAGGTCATAAATGGTTGAAAGATTCTATCAAGATAAATACACCTTATATTATATACGGTAAAATCAATTATTTTAATGGCAACTTCTCTATAGTTCATCCAGAAATAGATTTAGTTGATGAATATAAAAAAAAGATACAAGCAAAACTTCAGCCTGTTTATTCTTCTACTGAGAAATTGGTAAATAGTGGATTAAGTAATAAAATGTTCCGTGGCTACCTTCAAGATTTATTGCTGCAAATCTTTGAACAGATTCAAGAAAGCTTGTCTGAAGAAATAATTAATGAATATGGACTTCTGGGTAAAAGAGATGCTTTATTAAATATTCATTTTCCAAAATCACCAGAAATTTTAGCCAAAGCTCAATATCGTTTAAAATTTGAAGAACTTTTTTTTATTCAACTTCAGTTAGTTCGAAAAAAACTGATCAGAAAGAATAAAATTAAGGGATATGTTTTTGAACAAGTTGGAGATACATTTAATAATTTTTATAATAATTATCTTCCTTTTGATTTAACGAACGCTCAAAAAAGAGTTTTAAAAGAAATCAGACGAGACGTTGCGTCCAATGCACACATGAATCGTTTACTTCAAGGTGATGTTGGTTCGGGTAAAACAATTGTGGCTTTACTATCTATGTTATTAGCAATTGATAATGGTTTTCAAGCGGCTATTATGGCTCCGACAGAAATTTTAGCGACACAGCACTATAATGCAATTCAAGAGCTCTTAGAACAGATGAATATTTCAGTCGAATTACTAACAGGTTCTAGTAAAGTTAAAAAAAGACGAGAGATTCATGAATCCTTAGAAAATGGAAACCTCAATATATTAATAGGTACTCATGCTTTATTAGAAGATAAAGTAAAATTTCGAAATTTAGGAATTGCTATTATTGATGAACAACATAGGTTTGGAGTTGCACAACGTTCTAAAATGTGGCAAAAAAATGAATTGCCACCGCATATCTTAGTAATGACAGCTACACCAATTCCTAGAACTTTAGCGATGAGTGTTTATGGCGATTTAGATATTTCTGTGATTGATGAATTACCTCCAGGAAGAAAAGAAGTAAAAACGGTCCATAGATATGATAGTAATCGACTGGCAGTTTTTAATTTTATGAAACAAGAAATTGAGAAAGGAAGACAAGTTTATATTGTATATCCTTTAATTCAAGAATCTGAAGTGATGGATTATAAAGATTTGATGGATGGTTATGAAAGTGTTTCTAGAGAATTTCCTTCGCCTAAATATCAAATAAGCATTGTTCACGGAAAAATGAAACCTGCTGATAAAGAATATGAAATGCAACGCTTTGTGAAAGGAGAAACCCAAATTATGGTAGCAACGACTGTTATTGAAGTAGGAGTTAACGTACCTAATGCAAGTGTGATGGTGATTGAAAGTGCAGAACGTTTTGGCTTAAGTCAGTTGCATCAGCTAAGAGGGCGCGTTGGGCGTGGTGCAGATCAGAGCTTTTGTGTTTTACTATCAAGTTTTAAATTATCTGCAGAAGCTAAGACAAGATTAAAAACCATGGTTGAAACTTCAGACGGGTTTAAAATTGCAGAAGTCGATTTAAAACTAAGAGGTCCTGGTAATATTATGGGAACTCAGCAAAGTGGTGTTTTAAACTTACGTATTGCGGATATAGTAAAAGACACTGCTATTTTACACAAAGCAAGAAATACTGCAATTGAAATTTTGCAAGAAGATCCAAACCTTTCTAAACCAGAGAACAAAGCGATACATAAAACCTATGCTGAGATTTTTAAAGCCTCAGGTGCTTGGTCAAATATTAGTTAAAATACATACCTAATATTAAATCCAAAACTATTTACTCCTAAATCTGTATTGTCTATAAGACGAAAATAAGGTCTCCAATCTGTTCCAATAACTAGTGGAATTTCTTTAAACTTATATTCTAAACCGATTTCACCAACGGCACCTAATGCAAAAGGACTTCCTAAAAAAGCATAAGGTCCAACTCCTGCATACCAATGTAAAGATTCGCCTCCTAAAGGTCTATATACAAAATCCCATAAAAGATCTAAACCAACTCCATCACCAAATGATAAATCTGCGTGAATTCTATTGAATTCTCCCATTTGGAATACAGCATCGATGCCAACATTTCCACCGGTGACATCACCAAATCGAATTCCTAATTCTTGTGATTTACTTGTTGAAATAAATGCAAATGTGATTGATAAGAATACTATTAATTTTTTCATAATCTATACGTTTAATTGTTATCTATTTCTATTGAGAGAGTTCTTAATATTTTAAAAGTCATATAAATGTACAACAATAATTAGTGGTAATTTAATTAATTATTGATTCCATTTTGGGTTAGTTTTTAAAACCTCTTTATAAATATGACAAGTCTCATTATGAGCTCCTTTTAAGTATCCGGCACTCATTAAAAATTCGTTTGTAATTTCTCCACCAGTAAATTTAAAGGTCTTTTTAAACAATTTTACCCATTCATGCTTTGTTTTTGGATGATAATGTTCTATCCAATTTTGGAACGAGCCCATTTCTTTTTGTATTTCAACGATTATATTGGCATTATGAATAGCAGCATTTACTTTTAATTTATTTCGAATGATACCAGCATCATTTAATAAACGCTCTCGTTCTTTTAAATCATAATTAGCCACCGTTATAATCTCAAAATTTGAATATGCTTTTCTGAAATTATCTTGTTTGTTTAGAATAGTATTCCAAGACAAACCAGCTTGATTGATTTCAAGAATTAATCGACCAAACAGTTCATTGTCACAATCAATTGGAAATCCATATTGAGTATCATGGTAGATTTTATGGACATTTCCTTCCTCTAAGTTTTTTGTATAACTACAGTAAGTATTTACTTCAGCCAAAGAAAAATTTATTTACGAATTACTGTAATTTTTGTGATCTGCTCATTTGTAACTTCATAAATAAGCACTAACTCAAGAACCTCATTGCTACCATTTCTACCAACAATGCTTTCATGGTCAATTACTTTATTACCAATTACGATTCGTTTTAAAATCGTAGAATGTAATTGAGGTGATTTTTGAAACAAAGCATTATAAACTTCTTTAACTTCTGAAAAACCTACTATTGTAGGTTTTGGTTCTTCTAAATTATACATTTTTATACTCTTAGAGAATGAAGACATAAAGCCTTCAATATTCCTACTATTATAAAAATCTAAATTCTCTTGCACTACTTGTTCTGGTGTCATTTTTTGAGTTGTAGAAACTGATGTAATCAAACTGCAAATGAGTACAAAAATTAGGTTAAGTTTATTCATTAAAATTAAATACTAATTCCGACAAAGCTACAAAATCTAATTATTAATAAGTATTCCATATATAAAATGATAAAAGGCCTAAATAGTAGACCTTTTATCATTACATAATTCTTTTATTAATTAATATCTTCTCCTTTTTCTAAAGAATTAATATTTGCTTGAACTCTTCCTTTGCTAGCTGCATTTGGTGCATTTTCTAGTGCCTTTTTTAAATGTTTTAAAGCATTTTTAAAATCACCTTTTGCAGAATAACCTCTGGCCAAACCATAATGAACAGGCCAAATGTCTTTATGTTTTTTTGCATTGGTTTTAAACACCTCTAAAGCTTTGTCTTTAAGGCCAAAACCAATAAGTTGTCTGCCATATTGATGCATTTCAAAAATACTCGCTTTTGGCATATAAGAATCTAATGTAGCTACAGCTTCATCTTGTTTGCCCAACTTATTTAAGATAGCTGCTTTAATGTTGGTATTGTTAAAAGTTTGCTGACTATAAAATGTTCCAGAAATAGTTCCATCTATCCAACCCAAGGCTTCTTCTAGATCACCACCGTTATTTAATGCATAACTAGCAGCTTGTTCCCAAGTTTGACGATTAAATCCAGGTTCGTTTTGTAGTTTTTGACGGATATCGGCCAATACAATGTTCGACACATCTACTTCAATCTTAAAAGGAAATTGTTTTTTCCCCCAATTTAATGAAGCAATTGTAGTATTTGCAGTAACCTCATTAAACTCAAAAGTTAATTGTTCTTTGTGGGCTATTTCTTTAGTATTAACAGTAACTTGTATTGCATCTTCAGAAGGCTCATAAAAGAAACTACCCCAAGCGGTTGTGTTTTTGTTAAAAAGAATAGTAGCGGTATTATCTTTATGAACTATAATGTGCAAACTATACTTTCCTGCTTTAATTTCTTTTCCTTCAATTTTTATGTCACTAGTAAATTCTATGATGGTGTTTTCATTTGCCCCGGATCTCCAAGGAGCAGCTTTTGAGGTTCCGAAACCTAAATTATTTAAACCATAAGGAACTACTTTTCCCCAGATTTCTCTTTTATTAACACTTGGTCTAGAGTACTGAATATAAATATCTGTAATTCCGATGCGTTGAGAAACGCTTGCCATTTGACTTCCACGTGGTAAATCTAGTTGAGAAAATGAACTAAAGCTAACCGTAAGAAGTAAGCTTAAAAAAAAGCTACTTAATTTGATTTTTTTCATGATGTGAAATTTTAAGTTGATTGTAGCTACAATGTATCTACATCTGAAAGTTGAACTTGTTAAGTTCTTGTTAAACGTCCTTTTTTTGCTAGATAATTAACTATTCATTAAGAAGTTGCTCTATGAAATCTTCAAACTCTTTCTTGAAATCAATATATTTTTGTCCAGTTGCAGGTCCATTAAATCCAGTATGAATTTTACGTACTTTTCCTTTTTTATCGATAAAAATTGAGGTAGGGAAAGAGAGTATTTTATTCAGCATCGGTAATTTGTCATTCGCTAATAGTTTACTATCACTGCCATATTGAGCTAAGACAATAGGATATTTAATTCCAATTCTATCTTGAAGTCTATTAATTCTTTTAAAAGCCATATCTGGAGTTTTTGAAATCTCAAAAGCTAAAGCAATAAACTCAACTTCAGTTGTTGGATTCTCTTTTAAAAATTGTGTGTAATATTTAGTTTCATCTAAGCAATTAGGACACCAACTTCCCATAATTTGGACCACAGTTACTTTCCCTTTAAAGCGACTATCTTCTATAGTTAAAAGATTTCCGTTTTGATCAGGAAATGAGAAATTAAATTTGTCATAACCCTCTTTTAAAAAGGTAACATCATTTGAACTGGGAAGTTCAAATGTTGGGTTTCTTTTTCCCTCAAAAGGCTCCTTCCAATGAATATTTGAATAGAAAATTCCTGATATTTTATCATCGACAATAGTTCCAGTAAATAAGAAAGCATGTGCGCCATCAAAAGTCGAAAGTTGAAATTTATTTCCATAAATAGCTCCTTCTAAATAACGGTAATCACCTGTGTTTGTTCTAAAAGTTCCTGTAATATGATTCCCGTTTTGCTCAAAAACACCTTTCGCTATGTATCGATCTTCCTCTGAATCTTTACTAAAAACAGTTTCCCAAACCCCATTTATACTTGAAGTTTCTCCTTCATTTTGAATAGGAAAACGAACCTTATTATTTTTTTCAGCTTTTACAGAAACGATTCTATCATAACTTTCAATAATAAAATTACCAGTAAAACCATTTTCTGAAATTTTTGCAGCAATATATCCTTCAAAAACAGGAGTTTGTATAAAAATAGAATCATTTTTATAGGTGATTTCATCCACTAAAATCACTTCTTCTGCATTGTAAATTTCTAAAGTGTTTTTAGAAGTTACATACATAATAAAAGGCAGTTCTTCATTGTCCTGCACAGTAAGAACAACTCTGTAAAATCCGTTTTCTAAAATTTTCGTTTGCTCTTTCGAACAAGAAATCACTAAAATAAAAGCAATTAAAAGTGAGATTTTTTTCATTAAAAAAGTTTAAATAATATAGTTCGATTTACAACGAAGAAACTTACAATACAAACCTAAGAATTATCTCTGTCTCTTATACACATCTCCGAGCCCACGAGACCGTACTAG
>CAJXRR010000009.1 GCA_913060575.1 uncultured Flavobacterium sp. | reverse complement strand
ATAAAATACATGGCAAAGAATTTAGTAATTGTAGAGTCACCAGCTAAACCAAAAACTATAGAAAAATTTTTGGGAAAAGATTTTCAAGTTGAATCGAGTTTTGGTCATATAGCAGATTTACCATCCAAAGAATTGGGTATTGATGTTGATGGAGACTTCAGTCCAAAATATATAGTTTCAGATGATAAAAAGGCGGTTGTAAAAAAACTAAAGTCATTGGCTAAAAAAGCAGATATTGTTTGGTTAGCAAGTGATGAGGATAGAGAAGGAGAGGCGATAGCGTGGCATTTAAAGGAGCAACTAGGTCTAAAAGAAGAAAATACTAAACGTATTGTTTTTCATGAGATTACTAAAAAAGCCATCCTAAAAGCCGTTGAAAACCCAAGAGATATAGACTATAATATGGTCAATGCTCAACAAGCACGTAGAGTTTTAGATCGTCTTGTTGGATATGAATTATCGCCAGTTTTATGGAGAAAAGTAAAAGGAGGTTTATCTGCAGGAAGAGTTCAATCTGTAGCTGTAAGACTAATCGTTGAAAGGGAAAGAAGTATTCAAAACTTTACAACTGAAACTCATTATAAAGTAGTTGCAGAATTCTCTAACAATGAAGGAAAAACTTTTAAAGCAATAATTCCAAAGAATTTTGATTCTAAGAAACAAGCAGAAGGTTTTTTAAATTCTTGTGCCAATGCAAACTTTTCTATAGCAGATTTAACAAAAAAGCCAGCTAAGAAATCACCTGCAGCACCGTTTACAACATCAACTTTACAGCAAGAAGCATCAAGAAAATTAGGTTTCCCTGTTGCAAAAACGATGCAAGTTGCTCAGCGTTTATATGAAGCAGGTTTAATTACTTACATGAGAACAGACAGTGTTAATTTATCTGTTGATGCTAGAAATGAAGCTGCCGAAGAAATTACAAGTTCTTACGGAAAAGAATATAGCATGCAACGTGTTTTCAAATCGAAATCTAAAGGCGCTCAAGAAGCTCATGAGGCCATTAGACCTACAAACATGAAAATGCATTCCATTGCTACTGAATATGATCAAAATAGATTGTATGATTTAATTTGGAAAAGAACGTTGGCTTCTCAAATGAGTGACGCTCAATTAGAAAGGACCAACATGAAGATTGAGAACTCAGAAAACGAAAAGATTTTTACCGCAAATGGGGAAATGATTAAGTTTGAAGGATTCTTAAAAGTATATTTAGAAGGAAACGATAATGAGGATGAGGAGCAGGCAGGAATGTTGCCAAAATTAAAAGTTGGAGAAACTTTAGACTATAATTTTATCAACGCTACTCAACGATTTACGAGCCCGCCTTACAGATTCACTGAAGCATCTTTGGTAAAACAGTTAGAAGAATTGGGTATTGGTAGGCCGTCAACTTACGCGCCAACAATTTCTACGGTGCAAAGAAGAGGTTACATCGAAAAAGGGCAAAGTGAAGGTGTTGAAAGAGATTATGAACAAATAATCTTGTCTAATAAAGAGATTAAAAATCAGACTTTAACCGAGAGAACAGGTTCTGATAAAAATAAATTAATTCCTACTGACATTGGAAACATTGTCAATGATTTTTTAGTTGCTAATTTTTCAAATATTCTAGATTTCGGTTTTACTGCAAAAGTAGAGTCTTCTTTTGATGATATTTCTGAAGGAGATGAAAATTGGACAGAAATGATTAAAGGTTTCTATGCTAAGTTTCATGAAAATGTTGAAGACGTTAAAGAAAATGCAGAAAGAGAAAGTGGTGAGCGAATTTTAGGAGAGCATCCAACATCGGGTAAAACGGTGTTAGTCCGTTTAGGAAAATTTGGACCGATAGCGCAAATTGGAGCTCCAGATGATGAAGAAAAGCAATTTGCAAGCTTAAATAAAGATCAAAATTTAGGAACCATAACTTTAGAAGAAGCCTTAGAGTTATTTTTATTACCAAAAACCTTAGGAACCTATGAAGGAGAAGAGGTAATAGTTTCTAATGGACGTTTTGGGCCTTATATCCGATTTGGAAAAATGTTTGTTTCTTTAGATAAAGGGGAAAATCCGATGGAAGTCGATTTACCAAGAGCTGAAGAATTAATAGTTGCGAAACAAAAAGCAGATGCCCCTATTGCACATTATGAAGACTTACCCGTTCAAAAAGGAGTAGGTCGTTTTGGACCATTTATAAAATGGAATTCAATTTTTATCAACGTAAGTAAAAAATACGATTTTGATAATCTATCAAACGATGACATTACTGAGTTAATTGAAGTAAAAAAACAAAAAGAAATAGATAAACTAATTCATAATTGGGAAGATGTTGGTATTCGAGTAGAGAAAGCACGTTGGGGTAGATTCAATGTTTTAAAAGGAAAAATTAAAATTGAGTTACCAAAAACTACAGATATTGATAAAATCACAAAAGAAGAAGCTGTAAAGATGATTGAGGCTAAGACCCCAAAAAAGAAAACAGTAAAAAAGAAAACAGCTAAAAAGAAATAAGAATTCGTTATCTTGCACACAGATCTATAATTTATAAATGAACTTAGACTTTTTATCCCCTATAAAAGACTCCGTTGTTGCCCACTCTGTATTGTTGCCGCCAAATTCTCTTGGAGCAAACATACAAGTACACACCCAAACTAAAGGTTTTCCTGATTTATCAGAAATAAATTTAGCTATTATCGGCGTCGAAGAGGATAGAAACACTGAAGATAACTTTGGTAGTGGAAAGGATCTGCATCACATTAGAAGACATTTATATCAATTATTTCCAGGAAATTGGCATACAAGTATTGCTGATTTAGGAAATATTAAAAAAGGAAATTCAACTTCAGACACACATTATGCGGTTAAAGAAGTCATCGCCGATTTGTTAAAATTAAATATTTTACCAATTATTATCGGAGGAGGTCAAGATGCAACTTTTTCAAACTACAAAGCTTACGATGAATTAGAACAAACTGTAAATTTAGTTACAGTGGATAGTATGTTTGATTTAGGAAATCTAGAAGATGAGTTGTCTTCAAAATCTTACCTAAGTAAAATAATTATGGAAGAGCCAAGTAATCTGTTTAATTACAGTAATATTGGTTATCAAACTTATTTTAATTCTCAAGAAGAAATTAATTTAATTCAAAGTTTAAATTTTGACACTTATCGATTAGGAGAAGCTAAAAATTTAGAAGTTGTGGAGCCGGTATTTAGAGATGCTGATATTGTTAGTATAGATATTGGTTCTGTAAGACAGAGTGATGCTCCAGCAAACAATAATGTGTCTCCTAATGGGTTTTATGGAGAAGAAATTTGTGCTATTGCAAGATATGCGGGAATAAGCGATAAAGTTTCTTCATTCGGAATTTATGAATACAATTCAAAATACGATTCCAACTACCAAACAGCTCATTTAATAGCTCAAATGATATGGTATTTTATTGAAGGAGTGAATTTTAGAGCAAAAGATTACCCATTTAGCACAAAAGAGAATTATCAAAAGTTCACAGTTTTGTTAGAAAATGATGATCCCATCAATTTTTACAAGAGTGATAAAACCGGAAGATGGTGGATGGAGATAAATTTGATAAAAGATAATAAATACAAAAGGCATGCGTTAATACCATGTACCTATCAAGATTACATAGAAACAACAGAGCAATTGATACCTGATAGGTGGTTTAAGGCACAAAGAAAGATGGTTTAAACAAAATACAATAAAAAGTTTACGTTAAAATACAACGAATCGATTGTATTTTTCGGAAAAAAACTCTAGGTTTACGGACTTTTTTAGGAAAGAATATAAAATATGAAGAAAGCAATATTATACACATTTGTAATTACAATACTTTATGGATGTGGTTCTAATGATAGAGGAGAGCTAGTTGGAGTTAAATCTAACGGTAAGTGGTTTGCAGAAAAACCTTTCGGAATGGTTTCTATTCCTGGAGGATCTTTTACCATGGGTAGACAAGATGAAGATATAACAGGAACAATGAGTGCACCTGCCAGAACGGTAACTGTAAGACCTTTTTATATGGACGAGACAGAGATCACTAATGCAGAATATAAGCAATTTGTAAACTGGGTTAAAGATTCTATTGTAAGAACCAAGTTAGCTTATATGGCAGATTTTGCTTCAGGAGGAAGCTTAATTGACGCTAATGGAGCTCCATTAACAGGAGGTATCTATGATTACGCCTTTGCAGTAGTTGATACAGCTAATGCAAGTGCTTATCAAAAGTATATGTTTGAAAACTACTATGATATTGGTGCAGGTTTAGATTCTTTAAAGCCTTTAAATTGGCAAACTGATATTATTTGGGATACTACTGAATATCCAGATGAATATTATTCCGAAGTTATGGATTCTTTATATATCAAAAAAGATGAAGCTACTAATGGAATAAGAACATTTAATCCAGAATTTTTAAAATTCACCTACTCTTGGTTTGATGGAAATGCAGCAGCAAGAGGTGTTGGGAATAGAAGAGATTTTTTAATAAATGAAACCGTATCTGTTTATCCTGATACAACTGTTTGGGTAAAAGATTTTAATTATTCTTACAATGATCCAATGCATCAAGATTACTTTTTTCACCCAGCATACGATGATTACCCTGTTGTTGGTGTAAATTGGTATCAAGCGCAAGCTTTTTGTAATTGGAGAACTAAGAATAAAAATGACAGAATGAGAGATGTTAAAAACTCTGTTCCAGTTCCTAGTTTTAGATTACCAACAGAAGCAGAGTGGGAATATGCCGCTAGAGGAGGTCTAGAATTTGCAAAATATCCTTGGGGAGGTCCAAGTACTACTAGCGATAGAGGTTGCTTTTTAGCGAACTTTAAACCAGTAAGAGGAGATTATGCAGTAGACGGAGCTTTATATACCGTAGAAGGAAAATCATATAACGCAAATGATTACGGACTTTATAATATGTCTGGAAATGTTGCCGAATGGACAAATACATCCTACAATTTATCTTCATATTACATGGGATCTACAGTAAATCCTAATGTAGAAGACAGAAACAATAAAAGAAAAATAATAAGAGGAGGTTCTTGGAAAGATATCGCATACTTTTTAGAAGTAAGTACTAGAGATTATGAATATGGAGATACTGCAAGAAGTTATATTGGTTTTAGAACCGTACAAAACTCCTTAGGAGCATTAAGAACACAAACAAATAATTAATATTAAACCCCCAAAAACAATTTACAGTTATGGCACAGTCAAAATCAACAAAGAAAATTTTTAATATGGCTTACGGTCTAGGAGCCGCAATCGTAATCTTAGGAGCTTTATTTAAAATACAACATATTTCAATCGGACCATTAACAGGTGGTATAATGTTAACATTTGGAATGGCTGTAGAAGCATTGGTTTTTGCAATTTCTGCATTTGAGCCTGTTGAAGATGATTTAGATTGGACAAAAGTTTATCCAGAATTAGGAGATGCAGATGGTGAAGGAAATGGTGCACAAGGAATGTTATCTCAAAAATTAGATAACTTATTAAAAGAAGCACAAGTAGATAATGAGTTAATGACTAACTTAGGAAACAGTATTAAGAGTTTTCATACTGCTGCCGAAGGATTAAGCGTAGCTTCAGAATCAATTTCATCTACGGCAAAATATAATGAGCAAGTAGAATTAGCTGCTACTCAAATGGAATCTTTAAATGGACTTTACCAGGTTCAAATGGAGAATTCTAACAAACAATCAGAATTAAACAATTCAATGATTGAAAATTCTGAAAGATTAAAAGAACAAATGGAATCATTAGCAAGTAATTTGTCATCTCTTAACGGAGTTTATGGTGGAATGCTTTCTGCAATGTCAAGTAAATAATTAGTTCATCTATTGTATAACTTAAAAAACTAAAGACACATGGCAGGAGGAAAATTATCCCCAAGGCAAAAGATGATTAACTTAATGTATCTTATTTTCATTGCAATGTTAGCAATGCAAATGGATAAAAAAGTATTATCATCATTTGGCTTTATGAAAGTAAAGATTGAAGATGCAAATGTAGCTTCATCAACAAATATTAACAACATCTTATCTAGTTTAGAAACAAAAGCTACAGATCAACCAGATAAGTATAGTGAGGTAAATACAAAAGCAAAACAAATCAACAAACTATCGAATGATTTGTTTAGCTATATGACAGCTTTAAAAGATTCTATTTTAGCTGATACTGAAGAAGAAGACAGAACTAATTACGAAGCTATGAGTGGTGGAGACAGATTAGATGAAATGTTCTTTACAGGTGAAGGATTAACTCCAGAAGGAGAAGATTTTGTTAAAAACATCAATAGTTATAGAGATAATTTATTATCTATTCTTGGTTCTAGTGCGAATCCTGATTTAATTACGAATATCAGAAAAAGATTCAATACAGACCCAGAACCAGCTGGAGAAGAAGGGACACCAGATATTCCATGGATTCGTAGTCGTTATGAAGGAATGCCTATGATCACTTCTTTGGCTAATATTACTCAAATACAGGGAGATGTAAAAAGTACTGAAGCGGAAATTTATACTAGTCTTTTAGGTGGCCAGTTAGAAACTGAAGCATCTTTAACAAATTATAAAGGGATTGTTGCATTAGACAAAACTGCTTATTTTGCTGGAGAAAAAGTTACTGGTAAAATTGTATTAGGTCGTTATGACGCTACTTTGGTTCCTACTAAAGTTCTATTAAATGGAAGAGATGCAACAAGCAAAGTTAAAGACGGTCAAGTTATGGTTGATATTCCTGCTGGAAATGTAGGTTCTAACGATATCAAAGGAACCATCACATTTATGCAGGATGGAAAACCTGTACCAGTTTCTTTTGAAAGTACTTATTCTGTAATTGCAGAGCCAAGTGAAGCGGTAATTTCTGCAGATAAAATGAATGTTGTATATCGTGGATTAGACAATCCAATTTCTATATCTGTTCCAGGTGTAGGAGATAAAGATATTACTCCAAGTGTACCAGGGAACAATAAATTAACTAGATCAGGTTTAGGAAAATATATTCTAAATCCAGGTTCTGGAGATGAAGTGCAGATTAATGTTAGTGCTAAATTAAGTAGCGGTAAAACAATTAATACGCCAAAAGCTTTCAGAATTAAAGATATTCCAGCTGCTGCAGGAACTGTTAGAAACGACTTTGGTATTGTGCCAATGCCAAAATCTAGTTTAAACAATGTGCCAATTGGCGCAGCGTTACCAGATTTTGTATTTGACTTACAATTGATAGTAAGAGCGTTTACAATAAAAGTACCAGGTCAATTAGCTGTTAAAGTGACAGGAGATAAATTAGATGCGCGTGCTAAAAAAGCTTTAGCAAAAGCAAGAAGAGGTGATGTGGTTACAATATTTGATATTGAAGCTTATGAAAAAGTTAAAAATATCAGAATTAAAAAAGTATTACCTGTAAGTATAAATATTACAAATTAAGAGTTTAAAATAGAAGTAGTATGATAAGGAAGCGTTTTTATATAGTTGTTATTGCACTGTTAGCAACAAGCTACATCAGTGCCCAAGCCAATCTATTAAATGCTGATAAGGTAGAAGCTATTGGTAAAAAAACAAAAGAGAAGATTGCAGCAGATAATGATGCTCCATTAGCCTATGGTTACATAGATGATAGAGATATTCTTTGGTCTAAAGTAGTTTGGGAGTTTGTAGATTTAAACCAAAAAATAAACCTACCATATTATTATCCAATTGATACTGCTAACATTTCAAATGATAGACGTTCTCTATTTGATACCTTATTAAAAGGAATTAGAAAAGGAGATATTAAAAATGTTTACTCAGATTCTTTCTTTACTTCTAAAGTAACCGAAGCTGAGATAGATGAAAAATTAATAAACATTCGTCTAAACGGTAATTTTCAAGATACTTTTAGAATTAAAACCCAAGATATTGAGGGGTATATGATGAAAGGTATGTGGTATTTTGACAAACGTCAAGGAGAATTAAAATACAGATTGTTGGCGATAGCTCCAATGGGAAAAGATGTGTTAACTCTTGGATTAGTTGGTATTGAAGACGATGCTCTTTATGAACTTTTCTGGGTTTTCTATCCATCAGCTAGACAAGTTTTACACGATGCAAAAGTATTTAATCCTAAAAATGTATCGCAACCAATTTCTTTTGATCACTTATTAAATGCTAGAAGATTTAGCTCTGTAATTGTAAGAGAAGAAAATATCTATGGGAATAGAAAAATTGCAGATTACATTAGAGGAAATGCATTATTTCAATTACTAGAAGCAGATAGAATTAAAGAAGGTATTAGAAATAGAGAAATGGATATGTGGAATTATTAAATTTCCAAATCATATAAATTTTAAAAAGCGTTTCGAATTTCGGAACGCTTTTTTATTGTAAATCAGTAATTTTGAAATGTGAAATTAGATTATATCATTGTTGGATTAGGATTAGCAGGTTTAGCTTTTGCAGAAGAACTTGTTAAAGCAGGCAAAACCTTTTTGGTTTTTGAAGATAATTCTCAAAGTTCTTCTTTAGTAGCAGGTGGAGTATACAATCCTGTCATCTTAAAACGATTTACACCAGTTTGGAATGCAAAAGAACAACTAGAAGTTGCCTTGCCTTTTTATGAATCTTTAGAGAAAAAATTAAAAACTCAATTAGATTATAAATTTTCGACTAGAAAAGTATTTAAAAGTATCGAAGAGCAAAACAATTGGTATTTAGCTTCTGATAAACCATTACTTTCAGACTATATGAATCCTGAAATTATATCAGAAAAGATAGATGCAATACAAGGTGATTTTGGTTTTGGAGAAGTCTATCAAACCGGAAGAATAGATACTTTAGTACTTATTAACAGTTATAGAGAATGTTTAAACGAACAAAACCTAATTCTTTTTGAAAAATTTGAGCATTCCCAAATCAACTTTTCAGATAATGATATTCATTATAAAGAGATTGTTACAAATAGAATTGTTTTTTGTGAAGGTTTCGGAATCAAACAAAATCCTTTTTTTAACTACCTTCCGCTAAACGAAGCAAAAGGAGAAACTCTTACCATACATGCACCAGCATTGAATGTTGATTTTTTAATTAAATCAACCATATTCGTTCTACCAATGGGAAATGATTTGTATAAAGTGGGCGCAACGTTTAACTGGACAGATAAAACATCTGATGCCACTCAAGAAGGAAGAGATGAGTTAGTTGAGAAGTTAGATAAAGTAATTAATACACCCTATGAAATTATAGATCAATCAGCCGGAATTAGACCTACGGTAAGTGGAAGAAGACCTTTGGTTGGAATCCATCCAAAACACCCAAAATTAGCCGTTTTAAACGGTTTAGGAACTAGAGGCGTCATGATTGCTCCTTTGGTTTCAAAACAGCTTTACAACTTCTTAGAATATCAAAAAGCATTAGATTCTGAAATAGATTGTAGTCGATTTAAACTTAAGGATGAGTAGTTTCTTCTTCAAAAGAAACAAACATATTAATCCAAAGAATTCTAGAAAGTCTGAGGTTTAGCGGAGCTAAGACCATTAAAGCTATAAATACCGTTGCAAAAGAAGTTAAAAGAGGTAATCCAATAAAAACTTTAGAGATGATAAATGTAATGACACATAATGCTACAGTAATGGCGTAACTTACATACATGGCTCCATAAAAAAAGGAAGGTTCTAACATGTATTTAAGATTACATTCACTACAGTTTTTCTTAATCTCAGTAAATTTTAAGGGATTAATTGTAAGGCCATGTTCAAAAAAATCACCTTTCTGACATCTAGGACATTTTCCTTTAGCGATACTGTATATTTTGCTCCCTTTTTTAAACATAATTAAACTTAGAAATATGATTTTTCTATAAAAAAACTTCCGATAACAAAGGTACTCAAAAATCAAACTATACAATATACTTTACTTGGAAGTTTAATTTATTTATACCTAGTTTTGCACCGTAAAAAAATTATTGAAACTTCATGCTTAACGTACATAATTTAACGGTCTCTTTTATGGGGACAGATTTGTTTTCCGGAATCACCTTCAAATTGAATAAAGGAGACAGAATTGGACTGATTGGGAAAAACGGAGCAGGAAAATCTACACTCTTAAAAGTACTTTCTAAAGATATTGAAACTAGTGGTGGTACCATGGCTTTTGATAAAGACATCCAAATAGGGTTTCTGCGTCAAGATATTGATTTTGTTGAAGGAAGAACCATTTTAGAAGAAGCATATCAGGCTTTTGAGGAGATCAAAGAAATAGAAGTAAAGTTAGAACATATCAACGAGCAATTAGCGACGAGAACAGATTACGAAAGTGAAGAATACAGTCAGTTAATTATCGATTTAACAGAACTTACAGAACGTTACGAATTATTAGGCGGATATAATTACCAAGGTGATACAGAGAAAATTTTACAAGGGTTAGGTTTTCAAAGAGAAGATTTTGATAAACTAACTGATACCTTTTCTGGAGGATGGAGAATGCGTATAGAATTAGCAAAACTGTTATTACAAAACAACGATATTCTATTATTAGATGAGCCAACCAACCACTTAGATATCGAATCGATTATTTGGCTAGAGAACTTTTTAAAATCATATACAGGAGCGATAGTCTTGGTTTCGCATGATAAAATGTTCTTAGACAACGTAACCAACAGAACCATAGAAATTTCTTTAGGTCAGATTTACGATTATAAAAAACCTTATTCTCAGTTTTTATTATTAAGAGGAGAAATCAAAGAGAAGCAGTTACAAGCACAGAAAAATCAAGAGAAAGAGATTAAGCAAAAGCAATTGTTAATCAATAAATTTAAAGCAAAAGCCAGCAAAGCATCCATGGCGCAATCCTTAATGAAACAGCTTGATAAGGTAGAACTTATTGAAGTAGATCAGGATGATAATGCAGCAATGAATGTGCGTTTTGCGATTTCTAAAGAGCCTGGAAAAATTGTAGTGGAGGCTGAAAAAATCAGTAAAAGTTATGGTGATAAACACGTTTTAGAAAATGTAGATTTATTAATTGAACGAAATAGTAAAATTGCATTTGTGGGTCAAAATGGACAAGGGAAATCTACTTTGGCAAAAATGATGGTTGGTGAAATTCCGTTTGAAGGACATTTAAAGCTAGGTCATAATGTAGAAATAGGATATTTTGCTCAAAATCAATCTGAACATTTACCGCCAGAAAAAACCGTCTTAGAAATTATGGAAGACGCTGCAACTGACGGAAATAGAATGCGTGTTAGAGACATGTTGGGCTCTTTCTTGTTTGGTGGAGATGCTGTAGACAAGAAAGCAAAAGTATTATCCGGAGGAGAAAGAAATCGATTGGCTTTGTGTAAGTTACTGTTATCGCCATTTAATGTGTTGATTATGGATGAGCCAACAAACCACTTAGATATTGCCTCTAAAAACGTATTAAAAGAAGCCTTAAATCAATTTAATGGAACCTTGATTTTAGTATCGCACGATAGAGATTTCTTGCAAGGATTAACATCAACAGTTTACGGGTTTAAAGACAAAGTCATTAAAGAATATTTAGGAGACATCGATTATTTCCTAGAACAACACAAGATGGAAAATCTGCGTGAAGCAGAAAAAAGGACTGTGATAAAAGTTGATAAAGCAGCCGCTAAAAAAGAAAACGAGTTGTCTAGAGATCAAGAAAAGGAACTTAGAAAGTTAAAGAATAAGTTGTCTAAAATTGAAACTCAGATTAGCGACTTAGAAACTGAAATTGCAAAGATAGATTTACAATTAGCAGAAAATTATGATGAAGTCTCTAGTAAACCTTATTTCTTTGAGAACTACAAAGCTAAAAAAGCCCAATTAGAATCTCTAATGTCAGATTGGGAGCAAGTAGAACAAGAAGTTACTGATTTTTAATTTTTTTATTGTCTCGTCCTAAAATACGTCTACAGGTTATTGATTAATATTAAGCTGCATTTTGGTGCACGTCATTAGGTATTTTATAGTCTAAAGATAAATGTAATCTTTTAGAGTTATATAATTTGATTGCATTTTTGGCTGCTCTTTTTGCTTCTTCTAGGCTGGCAAAGGTTTGGTCGAGATAAAATTCATCTTTTAATATTCCATTTACACGTTCTGCTAGCGCGTTTTCATAGCAATGATTGTCTTCTGTCATACTAATTGCGATTTTCTTCCGCTTTAGTTCGTTGGTGTATACATTGCTGCAATATTGTATTCCTCTGTCTGAGTGGTGTGTTAGGTTTTTCAGTCCTTTATTATGATACAAAGCCTTTTTAAGAGCCCTTACACAGCCATTTAGTTCTAAGCTATCACTTAGGTCATATCCTACAATTTTACGCGAGTACATATCGGTTATTAGCGCTAGGTAACAAAATCCTTTTATGGTTCTGATGTAGGTTATGTCTGCTGCCCAGACTTGGTTAGATCTATTGATCGTTATATCTTTAATACTATTATTATACTTGTAAAACCTATGATGTGAGTTCGTTGTTCTGGACGAATATTTCTTTCGTCTTATCAAAAGGTTATTGTCTCTAAGGATACGTAATAACTGGTCTCTACCTATTTTGATGTTATGTTTTTCAAAGTCTATTTTTAGGGACTGCATCAATTTTCGAGCGCCTTCTCTTGGTAAAGTTCGTCTTCTTTTATGAACGATTTCTAATACTTGGTTTTCAATTTTTATTCGCTTGACATATCGCTTTTTGTATTTATAAAACGCATCACGAGTCAAGTCATATCCATTGCAAATCGTAAAGATGCTAAAAGGCCTTTGTTCTGGGTTATTGTTTATAGTTTCCATTAGAGCTAGATGTTTAGTTTTTTTTTAAGTTCTAAAACATCTTTGTAGCCTAATTTATTAGCTGCTACTTTGAGATAACTATCATCAATAAGCTTGTCCAGGTCTTTCTTAATAAGAAGTTCCTTTAGCTGTTTGAGCTCCTTTTGCAGGGCTTTTATTCGGGTAAGTTCATCGTCTGTTTGCACGAGTACACGGGTGTTCATTAAATCTTTACGATTGTACTTTTTTATCCATTCATTAATTGTGCTCGACTGTATGCCATAGAGCAGTCCTATTTGTCTTTTAGAGTGGTTTCCCTTGGAAAGTTCATCAAGGACTTTGAGTTTAAAGCTTTCGCTGTAACGTTTTACATATCCATCGTTTTTATACATATACATTTGTTTTAGTGTATACATATTTCAGGACGGGTCATATATTTCGTTAACGGTCTCGGCTATGAGTAGTTGTGTGGTTTAGGGATTAACTTTGCAAGTACACACTACTTTGGAAATTCCTGCGGAATGTCCAAAGTAGGCGAGAACAAGCAATTACTTATAGCCATTGTTGGCAATAGTTATTTTTCAAATACTATTTTACCTTCCTTAATTGTTTTTAAGACTTGTATATCTTTTATATTTTCAGGTTCTACTTTTAATGGATTTTCATCTAAAATAACTAAATCGGCTAATTTCCCATTTTCAAGAGTGCCTTTCTTGTCTTCTTCATAGTGTTGATAAGCTGACCAAATGGTAATCGCTTGCAATGCTTCGTATGGTGTTATTCTTTCATCAGTTCCAATAATTTTACCTGAACGAGAAGTCCGTTCTACAGCTGTCCACAAAACGCGCATTAAGTTTGGTAAAGCAACTGGTGCATCAGTATGAATAGTTACATCTATGCCTTTGTTTAATGCTGTTTTAACAGGACTGATATTTTGAACTAAAGAATCACCAATTAGTTGAGTATGCCAGTCTCCCCAATAAAATGTATGAAGAGGAAATAAGGATGCAATCATATTCATATCCTTTGCTTGGTCTAATTGGTCTTCTCTTATATATTGACCATGAATAATCACATCTCGTCTACCTTCATTCCCATACTTTTCTTTTAATGGCTTCATTGTTCTTATGAGTTGGTCAACTGCTGCATCTCCATTTGTATGCGTAAGAATCTGCCAATTATTTTTGAAACCTTTTTCAAATATAGAAGATAGAACACTATCATTAGGTATTGCAGGATAACCACTATAGTCATGAGGCATTCCCTCTGGTGGAATAAGATACGGTTCTGTTCTCCAGGCAGTTCTTCCTTGTGGCGAACCATCTAGTGTCACCTTCATTCCCCCAATTCTAAATTTATTAATGTAATTTTTGCTATTCCATTTACTAGTCATATGTTTATCTACAAACATGTAATCGATATAGCTTATAACATCAATTTTATATTTATCCATTTCAGCCATTGCTACAAGCATTTCTTGATTTTGCATAGCTCTTCCTTCTTGAGCGGTAGTATAGCCATAAGACAGAGCCATTTCTTGTCCAGCTTCAAAAAATTTTATTATAGCTTCTTCTGATTGAGGCGCTATAGCTTGCAGCATATAAGGAATTGCAGCTAGTTCTTCCAAAACACCATTTGGTTCTGTGGAATTGTTTTCACGTCTTATAATTCCGCCTTCAGGATTTTTACTATTTTCATCAATTCCCAATTTCTCTAGACCTTTTGAGTTTACAACGGCAAAGTGACCTGAAATATGTGTTATCATAATTGGAAATTCTGTACTTACTTTATCCAAGTCGTGTTTGGTAGGAAATCTCTTTTCTTTTAGGATTGAATCATCAAAACCAGTACCATAAATCCATCCAGTCAATGCTCTATTTTTAGACGTATTCCATTCCTTAAGAACTGAAATTAAAGTTTCCATGTCATCAACATTGGCATCTGGTGAAGCTAGTAATTGCGCACCAATAGCTTGCGCACCAAAATTAGCAAAATGACAATGACCATCTATAAAACCAGGTACTAGTGTTTTTCCTTTAAGGTCAATCATATTGTGACCTTTACCAGCAACTTTCATTGCTTCAATACTAGAACCAGTAAAAACGATTTTACCTTCCTGCTCCACGATAGCCTCAACATAATTTGGTGAATCACCTACCATAGTTATAATATCACCGTTGTAATAGACTGTTGCTTGATTTGATTTTTCGGTTTCTTCACAAGAATGAAAAAGAGCTATTCCAAAGATAATAAGTAAGGTTTTTTTTATCATAGTCATTTTTTTAAAATTATTGCCAACTTAATTGATAAGGTGAGTTTTAAATTAATTTATCAATAGTTAACGAAGTTCTTGTTTTTTTATGAGAAAGTCAAGTTTGTCTTTCCTGAAAGTCTTTTTTTTAACATAAGATTACCTGGATTAATGATGAAAACAAAAGCTAACGAACTATCTTTATAAAGAAAAAAATCTATGAAAAAAGCACTACTATTATTTATATTTTGCATTAGCTTTTCTGTTGTTTCTCAAGAGATTAAACGCGAAATAATTAAAGGAAAAATTATAGTTGAAGGAAGTGATATTGAAGGCATCACTATTTTTAACACTTCGTCAAAAAAAGGTTCAGTAACTAATTTAAATGGAGAGTTTGCAATTGTAGTAGCATTAAATGACTTTTTAGAAATTAGAGCTTTAGAATATCAAGATTTTGATGTAAAAATTAATGAAGATATTTTGCAATCGAAGCGAATAACTATTTTTTTAATTGAAGAAATCAACAAATTAGAAGAAGTTGTCATTAATAGCAAACGACTCACAGGGAATCTAAAGTTAGATGTAAATAGCGCTAAAAAATTCAACCAAAAACTTAATGTTGTTTACTTTGGAATGAAGAGTAAAGAATCCAACAATTTTAGTGATGATAACATAAGACAGAAAAAAAGTTTAGGTGTCAATCAGCAAGTTCTTACGATGGTCAATGGTTTAAATGTTGTAAACGTAGTAGATCAATTATTGATACCGCTTTTTAGATCCGAAGTAAAAGATAAAAAAGCAGCAGGGATTCCTGAGGTTCCTGTAAAATCAATTAAATATTATCTTGGTTCTAATTTTTTGGTAGAGAATTTTAATATTCCAGAACATCGTGTTGAAGAATTTATTAGATATGTAGAAGATGAAACTTTTGACTTTGACCTTTTAAACTACGGTCATGAAATAGAATTTTTAGAATTACTTAGTCAAAAAAGTAAAACTTTTTTATCTCAAAAAAAATAGTTGTTTATTCATAAATAATTATATTTCGAGCTTCTTACAAAAGAGTAATTTTTAGTAAAATAGCATGAAAAAAATTGTATTTATATTTTTAATTTTTCCCGTTTTCCTTTCAGCACAAATCAACGAAAGTGATACACTTAAACTTAAAGCAAGTCTTTCTTTAACTGGATTTTATCAAGGGGGAAATGTAGAAACCTTTATTTTTAGAGCTAAGACAGATGTTAGTTTTATTCCTTGGAAAAACTGGGTTTTTAAAAACCAAAACTCCTATGTTTATCAGGCATTTGGAAAAGATAAAGCTGATGAAGATATCTTAAGTCTTAACTTTTTATACCTCAATCCAGATCGAAAAATATACCCATTTGTATTGGGTTTTATAAGTACCAATTTTAGAAGAGAAATTGATTTACGATATTTAGTAGGAGCCGGAGTTACTTTTCAAGTGCACAACAAAAAAGAAGATTGGTTGAAGATTTCTATTTCTAGCGAGTATGAAAACACGGATTTTTCTACTACTAATTTCAATTTTTCAGAGTATAATGGAAGTCAATCCATTAATACAATGCGAAGTACTATTTGGCTCAATGGAAAATATAGCTTGTTTAAAAATAAAATGATTTTAAATCATGAAAGTTATTTTCAACCCTCATTAGAAGAAGGTAATAATTATCGATGGCAAGCAGATATAGGGTTAGAATTTCCTGTTTGGAAATATGTGAACTTCAAAGTTAATTATCGTCATACATTTGAAAGTATTGTGGTTGTAAATCAGCAACAACAAGACCGATTTTTAACTGCGGGCTTCACTTTAAAAAGTTATTGATTAGTTTCAAAATCATCATTCCAATGAATATGATTATTTTTGTTGAGAATCATTAATTCTCCATCAAAAATGTCAACTTCAGATTTTACTAAGATAAACTCAACAGTTGATTTTTTTGAAACTCAATTCCAAATCAATAATTCCCAAGTATTCTTATCAGAATTAGAAGGAAAAGACCTTCAACTTTTTATCAAAAGAGAAGATCTAATTCATCCATTTGTTTCGGGAAATAAATTCAGAAAATTAAAATACAATCTACAAGAAGCAACTCGTCAACAAAAGAAAACACTTCTCACTTTTGGAGGTGCGTTTTCTAATCACATTCTTGCGACAGCAGTTGCGGGAAAATTACAAGGTTTCTCAACCATCGGAATTATTAGAGGTGAGGAGCTTGGAATAGATCTCGATAAAACACTAGCTGGAAACGCAACTTTAAGAAATGCTGTAGCACATGGAATGAAATTTGAATTTATCTCTAGAGAACAATATAGAAATAAAACTTCAGTTAATTTTTTAAAAATACTCGAAGAAAAATATGGTGACTTTTATTGTATTCCTGAAGGGGGAACTAACGAATTAGCTGTAAAAGGTTGTGAAGAAATTTTAACAACCGAAGACAATGAGTTTGATTATATTTGTTCATGTGTGGGGACAGGAGGAACCTTAGCCGGAATTATAAATAGCGCTCAAAAGGATCAAAAAGTTTTGGGTTTTCCAGCTTTAAAAGGTGATTTTTTAACGAAAGAAATTCAACAATACACCGATAGCCAACAAAATTGGGGGTTAGTAACTGATTATCATTTTGGAGGTTATGGGAAGTACACGGAAGAGTTGATACATTTCATCAATCGATTTAAAAACGAAACAGATATTCCGTTAGATCCAATTTATACAGGGAAAATGATGTTCGGAATTTTAGATAGGATTCAAAAAAATAAATTTCCAAAGGGAAGTAAACTGTTAATAATACATACCGGTGGTTTGCAAGGAATAGATGGTTTTAATCATAGATTAAAAGGAAAACAGAAAGATTTAAAAATAGTATAAATGAAGATTAAATTATTTTTTGGAGTTTTGGCTATCTTATTTTTGGCAAGCTGTAGTTCTAGTAGAAGAGTAACCGTAAATAAGAAAAAACAAAAAGTTACGGTTGTAGAACACAAAACTAAATTACCTTCTGTACAACAAATTCAACATGTTAGAAAATTAGAAAGAGGAAACAAATCTTTAAATAAATACACCTTACAGTATGTAAGAAAATATGCTCCTCTGGCAGTTTTAGAAATGCATAAATATGATATTCCTGCTAGTATTACCTTGGCACAAGGGATTTTAGAATCTGGAAACGGTAGAAGTCAATTGGCCTCAAAATCTAACAATCACTTTGGAATAAAATGCCATGTTGGTTGGAAAGGAGAAAAGGTTTATCATGACGATGATGAAAAAGGAGAGTGTTTTAGAAAATATAAATTTGTAGAAACCTCTTATGAAGATCATTCGGAATTCCTGAGTGGAAGAAGACGTTATGCGAATCTGTTCAAATTAAGAAAAACAGACTATAAAGGTTGGGCAAAAGGCTTAAAAAAAGCAGGCTATGCAACCGATAAAAAATACCCCAATAAACTTATTAAAATAATCCAAGAATATGAGTTGTACGAATTTGATAAGTTTACAGAAAGAGATTTAAAAAGAGGCAAAAGAGAATCGGCTAAAAGACCCAAAAAACCAGTTGTAAAAGTAAAAAAATCGATTCCTGATTATTATCAAGTTAGAAAAGGAGATACCTTATATTCTATTGCTAGAAAGTTTGATACCACAGTAGCTTTAATAAAAGAAGTGAATGGATTAACCAGCAACGATCTTTCCATTGGACAGCGTTTGTTATTGAAATAAAAAAACCGCGAAAACCATCATAAGTTTCCGCGATTTCTAACCAAAACAATTTATCACTATCAATTACCAGGTATAATTCTTTCTTTCAGCCTGTTTTTTAATTGCATTTATCATCACACTTTCTAATTCATTTTTCTTTATAGATTCCTTTTTTTGTTTTGCGATATAAGCCCTTCTTTTTTTGTCTAATTGGTTAATTTCTTTTTTAATTAAAATTCTTTTTTCTCGCTGTATTTCTACATATCTTTTTAATTCAGTATCCGACATTTTTTTCAATTCTTTTGGAAGATTTTCTCGTTTAATTGTAGAATAATCTACTTTCGTATCTTCAGATTTATCAACCAAATCCCAAGAAGAATTTTTGTAAAAACGTTTACTCTTACTGATAGTTCTTCCAACACTAACAGGCGCAGAATAACTACTTGCATTACTATCCTGTATGGCTTGCTTTTTATAAAGAGCAGATCCTTTGTTACCATAATAGATATAGGTTTTATTCAATTTTTTGTTTAGGATAATAATATCAGTATCATATGGAGTAACCACATGAACTACTTTTTTATTTTGGTTGATGGTCATATAATCTCCACCACCTAAATGGGCTCCATCTTGCCACATTCCAGAAATTCCTTGGTTGTAATTTCCGCAGAAAATAGTATTGATAATTACATCTTTTTCTTTGGCATCAGAAATAGCTTCTTTGTAGTTGATTTTTCCTTGGGTAAAAGGTTCGTTCCCAGCAATAAATAGTAAGCGTAAATCATTTTTATTTTTCCCCCAGCTTAAATTTTGTAAGGAGGTACTAATCACTTCTCCACAATATTCTTTTCCTCCATTGGTGGTCAAAGAGAATAGTTTTTCAGAGATTTCATCTAAGTCACTATTAAAGGGTAAAACTTGCCTTACAAATCCGTCAGAAGCTTCTAAACTATCGTTCCCATACTCATACAATGCAATTTCTAAATCAGGTTTCTGAATACCATATTTAGCATAGGATAATTCATTGACAATTTCCCAAAGTTGCGCTTTAGCTTGACTAATTAAACCATCCATACTATTACTAGTATCAAGTAGTAGTGCTACTTTAATGGTTTGTTTCTTTTTTTTACTTGCTGAAGAATTTGTTGTAAATGAAGCTACTGAAATTCCTAAGAATACTACTGTAATTACTTTTAACATTCGTGTTTTCATACTATTGGTTTTTTTAAGTGAATAGGTAAAAGTTTGGGTTGTTATTTGATTATGATACTACAATAGTAAGACCAACTTTATTCATAAAAAACCGATAATGAGTAAACGAACCTTTTTAATGAGTAAACAGAACCTTTGAATTAGTAAACCCGGTTTTTTTGTATCTAAACCTACTATTTATCAGGAAACTTCGTTTTTTTGAATCGTTTTTTGTCTGTATGTTTACAAAAGAAAAAGAACTTTCTTTTATAAGTACATCATGAAAAAACAAACACTATTTTTAATTATCATGTCATTAATTGTAATGACAACTGTATACTCTCAAGAATATAGTACTCAAAAAAATGTTGTTTTTGATGTAGAATTAAGAGTTGTTGATAAGGAAAATAGTAAGCCAATTAAAAACGCAGATGTTTCTATTAACGGAAAATTATTTAGATACAATTATATCAATGAATACTATCCAGTAAAAGTAATGGTAGGACAACAGTTAGTTGTTGTTCATCCAGGTTTTGAGACCGTATATTATGATATTAAATCGAACGAAGAAATTAAAATCCTAGTTGAAGGATTCAATTATAGTAATTATTCTAGAAAAATAAAGTCCTACAATAAAAGCGAGAGTAAAAAAGATTTATTCATACAAAATTTAGATTCCGCTTCTTACTATAAAGACACAGATATTGAAAAGAGTTTGTCTTTTGTAGAAAACATTTTAAAAGAAGATAATTCTTCCAATCAACAAGCAGTTATTTATAAATTATTAGGATCAATTTATCTACAGTGGAATCAATACGATTTAGCTATTGCTAATTATAAAACTTCATTAGAGAATAAAGAAGATGAAACCATCAAAATTCAATTAGCCAAAGCTTCTATGGCTCTGGATAAAAACAATGAAGCCGAGCTTTTTTTATTAGATGTTAACCAAGGAAAGTTAGGGATATTTGAAAAAGTATTACTGTTTGAATTATTGGGAGATGTTTATTTAAAAAAGAAAGACTTTAATAAAGCTAAAAAAAATTATAATGATGGTTTAGTAATTGCTGAAAAAAATAAAATAGCCTCTAAAATTACCGATATTAAATCCAAATTAGGAGATCTTTCTGCAGCAGAAGGAAATGTTGCGAAAGCAAATCAACTTTTTAGTCTTTCATTAGATTTAGCTGCAAAAGAAAATCCGGTTCGATCTATCAAAGAAAAAGAAAAGGTTGCCAACTATTTTAATCAAACTAGACAGTTTGATAAAGAAATTAATTTAAGAAAAAAAGCATTAGAAGAAACCACTATTCTTGATAAATCTATTGAGTCTTCCAAAAAGAAAAAGCAAGAAGTAGTTAATATTGTTGCTAATATAGACACTATAGCTATTCAGCCATCAGTTTTAAATGCTATTAATTCACAATCGATTAATTATAAAATTGGTAGAGCTTTAGTAGAAAAAGAAGATTATAAAGAGGCGATTCCTTTTTTAGAAAAAAGTATTAAAGATGCCGCTACAAAAAAAGATTTAGTCGTAAAAAAAGATGCAACAAGAAAGTTATCTGAAGTATATTCTAATGTTGGAGAATATGACAAAGCTTTAAAAAATTATCAAGAATATGTTAGCCTTGTTGATACATTGTATAACCGAAAAGAGCAAGAAATTGAACAAGCAAAACGCTTTGCAAAACGCATTTCTGAAAACCAAAATAGAATTACTAGTTTAGAAAAAAACAAAGCCTTAAATGACAGTAAAATAAATCTAGCAGTAAAAGATCAACAATTGGTAAAAGCTAGAAATAAAAATCAACAGGTTGTAATTTATTCGTTGCTTGGTGGAATTCTATTAATGTTTTTTCTTGCTTATACCTTGTTTAAAAGTAACAAGCAACAAAAACTGGCTAATAACTTATTGGCTTTAAAGTCGATGAGATCTCAAATGAACCCGCATTTTATTTTTAACGCCTTAAACTCAGTCAATAGTTTTATTGCTGTAAATGACGAAAGAAACGCCAATAGATATTTATCAGAATTTTCAGTCTTAATGCGTTCGGTTCTAGAGAATTCTGACGAAGATTTTATTCCTTTTACGAAAGAAGTAGAGTTATTAGAATTGTATGTGAAGTTAGAGCATAACCGATTTAAAGAGAAATTTGATTACACAATCAACATTGATGAAAACATCCATTTAGAAGATTTTTCAATTCCCCCGATGTTATTACAACCCTATATAGAAAATGCTATTTGGCACGGATTGCGATATAAAGAAGAAAAAGGAGTTTTAGAGATTCACATCAGTAAAGTTGATGCTAATTCAATTTCTGTAGTAATTAAAGATGATGGCGTTGGAAGAAAAAAATCGATTGAATTGAAAACAAAAAATCAATTGAAACAGAAATCCAAAGGAATGAGTACCATTCAAAAAAGAATTGAAATTTTAAACGACATGTATCAAGATAGAATTGATATAAAGGTTTCTGATGCTTTTGAAGACGGAACCGGAACTAAAGTTGAATTACTACTTAAGAAAAATTAGCGATGAAAATAAGAGCCATAATTGTAGAAGACGAAGCCGTAAGTAGAGATATTTTACGAACCTATTTGTCTAAATATTGTCCAAATGTAACACTAGTTGGTGAGGCAAGTAATATAAATGATGCCTATGAATTGATTCAAAAGAACGAATTAGAATTGGTTTTTTTAGATGTAGAAATGCCTTTCGGTAATGCTTTCGACTTATTAGAAAAAGTAGAAGACAGAAGATTTGAAACAGTTTTTGTTACGGCTTATGATCATTATGCTATTGAAGCTTTAAACAACGATGCTTCTTATTATTTATTAAAACCAATCTCAATAGATGAATTGATTAAGGCGGTGAATATTGTAACTGAAATTAAAGAAAAAGAGAACGAACTTCAAAATAAAGTATTGTCACCAAAAGTATCATCAGCTTCAGGGAAGATTACCATTCCACAGCAAGACGGATTTGAAGTGTTAGATGTCAATGATATTGTTTTTTGCAAAGCCGATGATAATTACACAGAAATTCATCTAGCAAACTCTAAAAAGTTAGTCAGTAAAACATTAAAATATTTTGAAGAAGCTTTGTTGCCTTATGATTTTGCTAGAATTCATAAATCGTATTTGGTAAATATCAATTCGGTAGTGAAATACAAAAAAGGAAAAGGAGGAAGCGTAATTGTTACTAGCGGAAAAGAAATTTTGGTATCTTCTTCAAAAAAAGCAACTTTGTTATCTTATTTTAAGTAAATCATTATGAAAATCATCAAAGCTGTCAAAGGTAAATCTCCTCAAATATCAGACGATTGTTTTATCGCAGAAAACGCAACGATTGTTGGCGAAGTTACTATAGGGGAACAATGTAGTGTTTGGTTTAATGCCGTTATTCGAGGAGATGTTCATTATATAAAAATCGGAAATAAAGTCAATATTCAAGACGGAGCCGTCATTCATGCAACCTATCAAAAATCACCAACCACGATTGGTAACAATGTTTCTATTGGTCATAATGCAATTGTTCATGGTTGTACCATTCAAGACAATGTGTTAATAGGTATGGGAAGTATTATTATGGACGATTGTGTGATAGAAAGTAACTCAATTATTGCTGCAGGTGCGGTTGTTACTAAAAATACAAGAGTAGAAAGTGGAAGTATTTATGCTGGAGTTCCGGCTAAAAAAGTAAAAGATATTTCAAAAGAATTGATTTCAGGAGAGATTGATAGAATTGCAAATAATTATGTAGAATATTCTAGTTGGTTTAAAGAGTAGTAATTTTAGTTCAATTATTATTCTTGTTATAAAAAGATAGAAAAATAATAAAAGTTATCACACTGAGCCTGTCGAAGTGCAGTTGGTTTCAAGAATAGAAAAAGCCCGGTTAACCAAACCGGGCCTTTTAAAAACTAACCAACTCAAAAACTAATTATCTTCGTTTTCTTCTTTTTTCTTTTCTTTTAGCTCTTTCATCTTCTTCATTTTTTTCATTTTCATTCCGCGTTTTTTCCCCATTTCTCTTTTTTTACTCAGTTTTTTAAACTTTTCAAATTGTTCTGCATTTAAAATTGATTTCATTTCTTTCTGAAAGGCTAGGCGTTTGTCTAACATTTCATTAGCTCTTTTGTAACGATCTGTAGCTTCAATTTTTTTCTTTTCTTCTCTAGCTTTTCTCATTTTATCACCTTGTTCTCTTCTTTCAGAAATTTGCTTGGTAATAATTGGAGTTAGTTTGCGTTGTTGCGCATCTGTTAACTCTAATTCTAAAGCCATTTTTTTAACAGCTAAAGTAGCTTGTTGTTCTACCGTTAATTTTTCTTTTTGCTTTCTCTTACGTTTTTGTTGCGCATGAGTAGTCAGTGAAAATGCAAATACTAAAATTAAAAGGCTTGCTAATTTTTTCATAATATCTAATTTGTTATGTTTATTTATGCTTTTTTGACCTCTTAAATTTGAAAAGGTTTAAATTTGAATCCTCATTTAACAGATGATTAACAATTTAGATATGAAGAAAATTCTTTTTTTATTGCTGTTTATAACCTCTATAGTTTCTGCACAGCAAGCGCCGAAAGTAGATTTGTCGACCCCTAAAGCTACTGTATATACCCATATATATTTTTTACAAAATAATTCTTATAAGCCTAAGAGTGCAGCAAAGACAATTAACGGATTAGCCGAAAAAGAAGCCATTAAAGCTGCCATAAAGATTAAAAGAATTTTAGATGGTAAAGGATTAAAAATTGATTTCAATAGAATTCCAGCAGATTCTTCTTTTAAAGACACTTTAGGATATGATGTTGTATCAAAATATATTCTTTTTCCAGAAAGAATGCCTTTAATCTCTGTTGAAAAAGTAGGAGATAATTGGTATTATTCAACTGAAACAATACAAAATATAGATGCTTTATATGCAGAGGTTTTCCCTTGGTACATAGAAAAAATACAAGATATTATTCCAGGTGCAGGTCATAAAAAAGTATTTTCAATAGAGCTTTGGCAATATGTAACTTTTCTACTGTTATTAATATGTGCCGTATTAATTTTCATCATTTCTAAAAAAATTACGTTCTTCTTATTCCGTAGAATTTTATTCAATTACACAAAAAATAAACTAGGAGATATTAATGTAGCTCTTAAAAAGTTAGCACATCCTATCAGTTTATTAATTGCATTAGAATTAATAAGTAAAGTGTTACCATCTTTACAATTGGGTCTAGAAGTCAATAAATTAATTTTTATCGCTGTCAATGTATCTGCAATTATTTTTTGGGTCTATGTTTTCTTAAAAATTGCGCAAGTTTTGGTCAGTTTTTATCATAGATATACAGAAAAAACAGAAGGTAAATTAGATGATCAGTTAATTCCAATTCTAAGAAACTTCTTAAATGTTGTCATCATCGTTATTGGTGGTTTTAGAATGTTAGTGCAATTTGGTGTAGATACAACTACTATTTTAGCAGGAGCATCGATTGGTGGTTTAGCATTAGCATTTGCCTCTCAAGATACCGTTAAAAACTTAATTGGTACGGTCATGATTTTTGTCGATAAACCATTTCATATTGGTGATTGGATCTCTGCTGGAGAAGTAGTTGGAACCGTAGAAGAAGTAGGTTTTAGGTCCACAAGAATTCGCGCTGCTGACACCACTGTTTTTCAAATTCCGAATAGTAAACTATCAGAATTAGTGATTAACAATAGTGGATTGCGTTTGTACAGACGATACAATACAAGTTTAGGAATTCGTTACGATACACCTCCAGAATTAATTGAAGCTTTTGTAAAAGGAGTTCGTGAGATTATTATTGCCCATCCAGACACCAAATCTGATGCGTATAATGTAGAGTTTAATGGATTTGGAGATTCGGCGCTTTTAATACTAGTTAATATGTATTTAAAAGATTTAGCTTGGGGTTCTGAGCAAAAATCGAGACATCAAATTCACATGGCAATTGTAAGATTGGCAAAAGAATTAGGAGTCGATTTTGCTTTCCCATCTACTACAGTAATGATAGAACAGTTTCCTGAGAAAAAATCGTTAGAACCTATTTATAATAGTGACGAAAAAAGAATCAATGAAGGTGTTGAAAAGATTGTTTCGGATTTCAAAAAAGCAATAGAAGAAGATTAATCGTATTGATTATTCTTTTTTTGGTGGCATCGGACCTCTTAAATGGATAACTAATCCGTTTAAAAAATTACGTAAAATCTGATCGCCACATTCCATATATTTTGGATGATCTTCTTTTCTAAATAGCGCGCCTAATTCGCTTTTAGTTACTTTAAAATCTACCAACTTGCAGATGTTTACAATATCATCATCACGGAGCTTGTGAGCCACGCGTAATTTTTTAAAAATATCATTGTTTGTTAATCCCATGCGATAAAGATAGTTGTTTTAACTGACTACATTAAAAATTGCCCAAGCATACAAAGCGAATCTTAGAAATCTAAATAAGCCAAAAAGGACGACGCCTTTTAATGGATATTTAATCATCCCTGCAGCCATACATGTAATTGAAAAAGGAATCGGTAATAAAGCTCCAATTAGAATTAAAAAACCACCCCATTTACTGGTGTTTTTTAAATGCTTTGCCATTTTTACTTCTAAATAATTCTTCACAGAATTAATCTTTAAAATCAATTTTCCAATAAAGAACGATAAGATTCCTCCAGTGTAAGATAAAGTTGCTAAAATAGCTAGATTAAGAATTGGATCATCAGTTTTTTTAGACCAAGCAATAAATATTTCTGGCGGAACTAATCCTAAAAGCGTTTCTGATATAAAAAATGTGATAAGAACACCAGTTCTAGAAAATGTTTCGGTTAACAATTCTAAACCATCATCTAGAGTAAAAACATACTTGTTAAACAAAAAGAGTCCTACAATAACAACTATAATTGGTAAGGCAGCTTTCTTTAAACTTTTGCCAACAAAAGAATAGAAACCAGTATAAGAATAATACTGATGTAGTAATTTTGTTTTAGATTTTTTCTTGCTTTTCGTTTTCATTGCTTTCCTTTGTAAGGAAGTACAAAAATAAGAAGTTAATACCTCATTAAGAATAGAAAATGAAAGAATTAACTTTTCTTTTTAACTTCGTTCCCCAACAAGAAAAAATTTAATCAACTAAGAATCTTTTTTGTCTTGATGCATCATGATTTGGCTTTCCAATAAAATTGAATTTCCGCCTAATGAAAATACCACCAAAGACGGTGTCATCGCTCTTGGAGGAGATTTGTCTACTGAGCGATTATTACACGCTTACCATCGTGGAATTTTTCCGTGGTATTCTGATGGTGAACCTATTGTTTGGCATAGTCCACTAGAAAGAATGGTTTTATTTCCTGATGAATTAAGAATTTCTAAATCGTTGAGGCAGGTTCTTAAAAAAGGAGAATTTATTATTACCGAAAACAAAGCCTTTGAAGAAGTGATTTTTCATTGTAAAAATATCGAACGTAAAGACGAATTTGGAACTTGGATTACTGATGAAATGGAGCAAGCATATATTAACCTTCACAAAATAGGGGTTGCAAAATCTATTGAAGTTTGGCAGGTCACAGAGCGAAGTCGAAGTGCCGCTCAGCGACCAACAGAGTTAGTAGGTGGTTTATACGGTCTAGAAATTGGAAATATTTTTTGCGGAGAAAGTATGTTTTCTAAAGTATCAAACGCATCCAAAGTGGCCTTTATTCATCTAGTAAGAAACAATAATTACAAACTCATCGATTGCCAAGTGTATAATGATCACTTAGCAAGTTTGGGAGCAAGAGAAATTTCTAGAAATGACTTTTTAGAGTTTTTAAGTTAATTTTTTTCTTTAGAAATAAGTTCTTTTAAATCTTCTGAGGCTTTTGCAATCCCTTTTAATTTAATAGACATTAGTTTGCTATTTCCACTTACAGCACCCACAAATTGTCTAAATTTTATGTAATTAGAAGACCTAGGTTCAAAAATCCAAGGATGGTATTGTAGCGCTTCCTCTCCTTTTTTAGAATATAAATACCTAAAATCATGCCAACCTTCATAACATCTAATTTTTAAAGCTTTAATGCTGTCTCTTATACACATCTCCGAGCCCACGAGACCGTACTAGATCTC